>NZ_JBRBWD010000035.1:0-75685 GCF_052825245.1 Sagittula sp. | reverse complement strand
TCAACAATCGCCGCCTTCTCGAACCCATCGGGAACATTCCGCCCGCAGAGGCCGAGGCAAACTTCTACGCTGCTCGGGAAACATCAGGCATGGCCGCGTAACTAAGACAAATCAGCCTCCGGCAAACCCGGCGCGGTTCAGATCTCACCGTCGGCGTCACCACGACCGGCGTTCCGTTCACCTTCGTCGATACCGGCACGCAGGAGCCGACCGGCGCCATGGTCGACCTTGCCGCCGCCATCGCGGAAGACATCGGCATGACCCCCGAATTCGCCGTCAACCAGTTCTCTGCGTTGATCCCGGCGCTGCAGACCGACAAGATCGACATCATCTCGGCGGGGATGTTCGCCACCGACAAGCGCAAGGAAGTCGTGGACTTCTCGACGCCGGTCTACAGCTACGGCGACGCCGCCTTCGTCGCGGCCGAAGATGAAGGCAGCTACCAGCTCGACGATTTTGCCGGAGAGGTGGTCGGCGCGCAGATCGGCACCACTTTCGCCGATCAGCTGCAGGCCAAGGGGATCTTCAGCGAGGTGAAGCTCTACGACAGCCTCGTCGATATCATGCGTGACGTGAAGCTGGGCCGGATCAAGGCGGGCTTCGGCGACAAGCCGATCATCGCGTACCAGATCGCCCAGAACCCTGCGCTCGGCGTCAGGCTGGTGGACGGCTATACGCCGATGGGGGTCGGCGACGTCGCCCTGGCCGTATCGAAGGACAAGCCGGAGCTTCTGGAGCAGGTCAACGCTGCCATCGCCGAAATGCAGGAAAGCGGCGAGCTGGACGAGATCTTCGGCAAATACGGGCTCTGAAACCCATCGCAAGTCTGACAGGGCCCGGCCATTGCGCCGGGCCCGCGCCCTTCTGACGGGAGACCCGCATGCTACCCCTTTCCGAGCGAATCCAGGAATACCTGCCGCTGCTTGTGACCGGGCTTTGGAAGACCATTGCCGTGACCCTTCTGTCACTTGTCCTCGCTTCGGCGCTGGGGCTGGTCTGGGCGATGATGCGCAGTTCGGGCACCCGCTGGCTCAGCCTGCCCGCGCGCTACATCGTCGAGTTCCTGCGCGGAATCCCGATCCTCGTCGTGCTCTTCTACATCTATTTCGTCATGCCCGAGCTTGGTCTCGACCTCACCGCCTTCCAGGCCGGGGTCGTGGGACTGGCACTGACTTACTCCTGCTACATCGGCGAAACCTTCCGCGGCGGCATCGAGGCGGTGGACCGCGGCCAGATCGAGGCGGCGAAATCCATCGGCATGAAGCACGGCAAGATGATGCGCCGCATCGTCCTGCCGCAGGCCTTCCGCATCTCGCTTCCGCCCTATGGCAACAACATGGTTATGCTTCTGAAGGACAGCAGCCAGGTCTCTGTGATCTCGGTCGCCGAACTGACCATGCAGGGCAAGATGCTGGCCTCCTCGACCTTCGACAACATGACCGTCTTCACCATGGTCGCAGCGCTTTACCTGTGCCTCACGATCCCGCTGAACTTCCTGATGCGCCGGGTGGAGCTGAAGATGGGAGCCGCGACATGATCCGTTTCGAGAATGTCCACAAGTCGTTTGGCCATCACGAAGTGCTCAAGGGCATCGACGCCGAGGTCGACAAGGGCCAGGTCGTGTGCCTGATCGGGGCGTCGGGCTCCGGCAAGTCGACGCTGCTGCGTTGCGTCAACGGGCTGGAGGACTACCAGTCCGGCCGCATCAGCGTCGAAGGCGAAACGGTGGATGCCCATGCGAAATCGATCCACGCGATCCGCACCCGGGTCGGCATGGTCTTCCAGCGCTTCAACCTGTTTCCGCACATGACCGCTTTGCAGAACGTCATGGAAGGCCCGGTGCAGGTGCTGGGCGAGAACCGCGATGAAGTCCGTGCCCGCGCCGAGGACCACCTGCGCCGCGTCGGGCTGGGCGACAAGATCGACTTCTATCCTTCCGCACTGTCCGGCGGACAACAGCAACGCGTCGCCATCGCCCGCGCGCTTGCCATGCGTCCCGACGCGATCCTGCTGGACGAACCGACCTCGGCACTCGACCCCGAGATGGTGGGCGAGGTGCTTTCTGTGCTGCGCGATCTGGCCGAGGAGCAGATGACCATGCTGGTCGTCACACACGAAATCCAGTTCGCACGAGAGGTTGCGGACAGCGTGATCTTCCTCGATCAGGGGCGCATCGCCGAGAAGGGCAGCGCCGAGGAGGTGCTGAGTCGCCCGCAGAATCCCCGCACGCAGGAGTTCCTGCGCCGCGTCACCCACCCCGCCTGACCGGAGCCTTCGCCATGGACTTTCCTTCCCTCTGGCGCGCGACCGCCCCCGCCGCGCCCCTCTGGCCCCCGCTGACCGAGTCGCGGCGCTGCGACGTGCTGGTGATCGGCGGCGGCTTTCAGGGGCTGTCAGCGGCGCTGCACCTCGCCGAGGCCGGCACCGACGTCGTGCTGCTCGAAGCCGAGGATCCGGGCTTCGGCGCATCGGGACGCAATGGCGGTCAGGTGATCCCCGGCCTGAAGGACGACCCCGACACCCTCGATCAAACATGGGGACCGGCCGCGACCGAATTTGCCGGCGGGACGGCCGACGTGCTCTTTGCGCTGGTGGCGCGGCTCAGCATCGACTGCGACGCCATGAAGGATGGCTGGATTCAGGCGGGCAGCAAGCAAGTGCATCTGGCGGGGCTGCGGGCGCGCATGGCGCAATGGCAAGCCCGGGGCGTCTCGGCCGATTGGCTCGACGCGGACGCCATGGAGCGCGCGACCGGCGCGCGCGGTTTCACCGGTGGGTGGCGCGATCCACGCGCTGGCCGGGTGCATCCGCTGAAGCTGGCGCAGGGTCTGGCGCGCGCGGCTGAGGCTGCGGGCGCACGGATACATGGGCGTAGCCCGGTGGCGACGCTCACGCGCCATGGCAAAGCTTGGCAAGCGCGGCTGGAGGGCGGCGCCACGGTAGAGGCGGAGAAGGTGATCCTTGCCACAAACGTCTACACCCCGGCGAAGCTCGAGCCACGGCTGCGTCGTGCCACGGTGCCCGCCAACAGCTTTCAGGTCGCCACGGCGCCCCTGACGGCCGCACAGCGCGCCCGCATCCTGCCCGGGGGCGAGGTCGTATCGGAGGCGCGCCGAGTCGGCACCTACTTCCGCATCGGCCCGGAGAACCGTCTGATGCTGGGCGGGCGCGGCAGTTTTTCCGATCCGCATAGCGCCGAAGGGTTCTCGCGCATCGAGGCGGAACTGGCCCGGCTGTTTGGCACGGGTTTCGAGATCACGCACCGCTGGTTCGGGCGGGTGGGCATGACGCCGGACCACCGCCTCCGGCTTTGCGCTCCGGCGCTGGGGCTGCTTGCCGCGACAGGATTCAACGGGCGGGGTGTCGCGCTCTCGGTCTCGCTGGGCAAGGCTATGGCGGAACATCTCGCGCATGGCAAACCGCTGCCGATCCCGCCGAGCGAGACGATCCCCGCCCTGCCCTTCCACGCGCTGCATCCGATTTATGGCAGCCTCGGCATTCGCTACTACCAGCTTCGGGATGCTCTGGATCGTTGAGGGCCGCCGGTCTCTGACCTGCCCGACGAATGCGGAAAAGCAGGCGGGGCCGCATACGTTCCGGAAAAAGGCGGCGGCGGGCGCTTGAGGTCTGGAGACGCGTTCGCGTCCGGTCATAGATGAAGGCCGCATCACCTTATCCGAAGGCTTCACCCTCGACGCGTTGAATTCCACCCGCGACGCGGAAGCCCGCGTTGGAGGTCGAGCTGTCGGGATCATTCCGGGTACGCGAATGCACGTGGTAGCGGTCGCAGTAGCTGATGTGGCACAGGAAAGAGCCGCCTCGCTGAATCCGCGCGACGCCGTCTTCGGGACCGGTCGGATCGACCTCCGGCAGGCGGCCCGGGGCCGGACGCGGACCGTAGCGGTCCGATACCCATTCCCACACGTTGCCCGTCATGTTGTACATGCCGTAGCCGTTCGGCGCATAGGACCTGACAGGCGCGGTCCCGACAAAGCCATCCTCTGCCGTGTTGGTCGCTGGAAAAGCGCCCTGCCACGTGTTCATTGGAAAACTTCCGCCTGGCGCAAGTTGATTGCCCCAGGGAAATTTCTTGTGCGCCAGCCCGCCGCGCGCGGCGCGCTCCCACTCTGCCTCGCGCGGCAGACGAAGGCCGGCCCAGGTGACATAGGCCAGCGCGTCGTACCACGCGATATGCGTCACCGGATGGTCTGGCCGATCCGAGACGTCACTTCCCGGCCCTTCCGGCGCCGACCAGCACGCGCCATGCACCTGCCGCCACCAGGGCAGGCCCGGCGGATGTTCCTGCCATTTCGCGGCGTCTTCGAGCAGGAGGTGGAAGACGAAGCTCCACCCCTCCTGCTCCGCCACCGTCCGGTAGCCGGTGTCCCGCACGAACGCGGCATATTCGGCGTTGGCGACCGCGACCGGAGACATGCGGAAAGGCGACAGCTTCACCTTGCGCCGCGGGCTGTCGAGGTCGTCTGGAAAGCGGGACTTCCGCGTGCCCATGTCGAAGATGCCGCCCGGGATCTCCGTCAGCGCTTCCCACAGCCGCGCTTGCACGTCCGCCGAAGCGCGGGCGACGCCCAATGCGCGATCCATCAAGACGTCCTGCGACGTGATTGCGCCTCCGCTCGCGGCGCAACATGACTTCTTTGGTGCGGGGTCGGACATCTGAGAACTTGCCGTATAGGGAAAAGCCCGTGATTGCTCGGCCATCCGGCGGGTCGTGTCAACGGGCGGCAAGGGACTGCCCTTGGCGTCGCGGGTTGATCGCCTTTCAGCGCGCTTGACTGCCCGGACTGCGTCGACCATGTGGCGCCGGTCCGGACCAGCAAATGGGCACGCCGTTCAGAACAAGTTACAACGCGGCAGGGCACAATGCATTCCGTCGGGTCACCTTTCCGTAGCGGGCCACTAAACCGATGAAGCAATCTACGCGCTAGCGCCTCCAGGTCCGTGTCCCGTCATGCGTCACTGTTCTTGATCAAAGGCACGCAAAGGCTGACGCATGTGCCTGTCTCGACCTCTTCCAATTTCACGCTGCCGTGGTGCCGGCGCATGACCTGCTCCACGATGGCCAGACCGAGGCCCGTTCCTTCGCCGTTCTGAAGCTGCGAAAAGCGGCGGAACGCGATTTCCGCCTGATCGAGCGGGATGCCCACCCCGTCGTCCTTCACAGTGATCACCGCCTCCCCGTCGCGGCGGGCGGTGACCACCTTGATCCGTGTCATCCCGTTGCCACCATGGCGCAGGGCGTTCTCCACCAGATTGGTAAGCGCCTCACCCAACAGAATGGGGTCGCCTTCCACATCCAGCGCGGCGTCCGACCGTTCCAGCGCAAAGTCGATCTCGCGGGACAGAACCGCCGGAGCCAGGCCGCTGCAGACGTCTTCAACCACCTCGTTGAGGTCGAAGCGCGTGACCGGCGCGGCGACGTCGTACCGGAGGCGCTCAAGCGACAACAACTGGTTCGCCAGCCGGGCGGACACACGTGCGGCGGCAATGAGTTCGGCCTGTCGGGCAGCCCGTTCCTTCTCGTCGCGGACATCGGGCAGGGTCTCGGCCAGCGCCAGAAGCGCAGCAGCCGGGTTCCGCAACTGGTGCGCGGCGTCGGAAATGAAGGACTGGTGCACCTCGATACTGTCCCGCACCTGCCCAAGCAGGCGGTTCAGGGTCGAGACCACACCCGCGACCTCCTTGGGCACGGGGCGGCGGATGCGACCGAGGTCATCCGGAGACCGTTGCCGGATCGCCTCCTGGAGGTCGTTGAGCGGACGCAGGCCGATCTGGACGCCGAACCAGACCACCAGTGCCAGCGCCGCCATCAGGCCCGCCATCAGGGCAATCGCCCGAAGCGCCAGTTCGCGTGCAAAAGCCTGACGGTCACTGACCCGCTGCCAGACGGTCACGACCGTCTCGCCCGACAGGTTGCCGATTGTGCGGTTCTCGATCATGCGCAGGACGCGCATCTCTTCGCCCCGGTAATTGGCGAAGTAGTAGCTGGGCAAGTCGCTGTCCGTCGTCTCGGCGGCCCGTGGCGGATAGGCATAGCCGGTCACGTAATAGCCGCCCGGCCCGGTGACATGGTAGAAGATCTCCCCGCCGCCCGCGTCCGAGATAAAGCTGCGTGTGCTGGGAGACAGGGCGTCCCCTTCGGAGATCGCGACGTCCCGCGAAATCGCGAGCGCCGCCGCCAGCAGGCTGCGGTCGAACAACTCTTCGGATGTCCGCTGCGCCGCCTCGAAACGCCACAGGCCAAGCAGGACGGACACCACAAGCAGGGGCGGCAGGATCACCAGGAACAGCCGCAACCGCAGTGACATGGCCTTGCGGGACACCCGCCTGCGCGGACTATGCACCATCGACTTCCAGCATGTAGCCCAGGCCGCGGGCTGTCTTGATGCGGATTCCGAAGGGTTCGAGCCGTTTGCGCAGACGCGAGACATGCGGCTCGATCGCACTGTCCTCAGCGTCCGACCCGATACCGTAGACGTGGCTGATCAATTGCGCCTTCGAGACGAGCCTCCCGCGCCGTTCCAGCAGGCACTCCAGCGTGGCGATTTCCTTGCGCGGGATATCGAGCGGCTGTTCATCCTGCAGAAGCTGGCGTCCGGTGCGGTCGAAGACCAGCGGACCAAGCTTGTCACGTGCCGCGAACTCGATGTTCTTTCGCCGGGCCATGGCGCGAAGGCGGGCTTCCAGTTCGTCCATCTCGAACGGCTTGGTCAGGTAGTCGTCCGCCCCGGCGTCCAGCCCCGCCACCCGCTCCGCCGTCTCGGAGCGCGCGGTCAATAGGATGACCGGCGTCCCGTCCCCGCGGCGCCGGAGGGCCCGCAAGACCGAGAGACCGTCCATGCCCGGAAGGTTCAGGTCCAGAACCACGAGGTCCGCGCCTTCCTGCGCAAGGAAAGCATCGGCTTCAGCGCCGTCATAAAGGAGGTCCACCGAGTGCCCCCGGTCCCGCAAACGGAATGCAATGCCGTGTGCCAGGGCCTCGTTGTCTTCTATGACCGCGATCCGCATGGTTACTTCTTTGTCATGTTGCGCAAGTTTCGCGCAAGGTTGGAACGGCATGGTGCAGCCGTTGGAGGAGGGAATCATTCCCTTGAAAAGATAACATCTGACGTGCCGGAGGTTCATCCGGCACGGTCAAGGTCTACGGGAGGACACCAATGACCATCAAGAACCTTGCAACCTCGGTTGCTGCACTCGCCCTCATGTCGGCACCGGCCCTGGCCGAAGTGGACTTCTCCGGGAAGACGATCGAATGGGTCATCCCGTTCTCGGAAACCGGCGGTTCGGCCAAGTGGGCGAACTTCTTTGCACCGCTGCTGGCGCAGGAGCTGCCGGGCAACCCGACCGTCGTGGTCAAGTTCATGCCGGGTGCAGGCTCGACCAAGGGCGCGAACTGGTTCCAGGAGCAGGAACACAACGACGGCACGCTGCTGTTCGGCACCTCCGGGTCAACGCAGTTCCCCTACCTGCTGAACGATCCGCGGGTCCGCTACGAGTATAACGACTGGATCCCGGTCATGGCCTCCGGCACCGGCGGCGTGGCCTACCTGAACCCCGAGGACGGGGCGAAATTCGACGGCACGGCCAACGCGCTGAAGGACGTGGACCTGATCTTCGGCTCGCAGGGCGCGACCGGTCTCGACCTCGTGCCGCTCCTGGCCTGGAAGATGCTGGGCATGAGCGTCGAGCCCGTCTTCGGCATCAAGGGCCGGGGTGACGGCCGCCTGATGTTCGAGCGTGGCGAAGCCACCATCGACTACCAGACCTCTTCCGGCTACCTGTCGGGCGCCGCGGATCTGGTCGCTGCCGGAACTGCCGTGCCGATGATGAGCTGGGGCGCGCTGGACGAGAACAACCAGATCGTCCGCGACCCGACCTTCCCGGACATGCCGTCCTTCAAGGAAGTCTGCGCCGCGACCGAGGGCTGCGAGACCGAGGGCGTGGCCTGGGACGCATGGAAGGCCTTCTTCATCTCCGGCTACCCGTCGCAGAAGATCGCCTTCCTGCCCAAGGGCACCCCGCAGGACGTGGTCGACACCTATGTCGCCGCTTTCGAGGCCGTGCGCGCCCGTCCCGACTTTGCCGAGATCTCGTCGAACGAAGTTGGCGAATACCCGATGTTCGTGGGCGAAGGTGCCGTCAAGGCCACCAAGGAAGCCACAACCGTGACGCCCGAAGCCAAGGACTACGTCATCGACTGGCTCAAGGACTCCTACGGCGTGACGATCGAGTAATCGACGTCACCGCGGGCCCCGCCACTGCGGACGGGGCCCACAGCCTTTCTACCCCCTGAAAATTCAACCGAAAGAACGGTGCGATGGATCTCTTCGCGACCGCCCTGCCGGCGCTTGCCGACGCATGGGCTCTCATTCTGCAACCTGTCGTTCTGGGATACCTTGTCCTGGGCGTGGTCATGGGCCTTGCAGTCGGTGTGTTTCCCGGCCTCGGCGGCATCGCCGGGCTGTCGCTGCTGCTGCCCTTCATGTTCGGCATGGAACCGGTTCTCGGCCTCGCGCTGATGATCGGCATGGTGGCCGTGGTCCCGACCTCGGACACATTCTCATCGGTGCTCATGGGCATCCCCGGCTCCTCCGCCTCTCAGGCGACCGTGCTCGACGGCTTCCCGCTGGCGCGCAAGGGTCAGGCGGCGCGGGCACTTTCGGCAGCCTTCACCGCCTCGCTCTTCGGCGGCCTTGTCGGCGCGGTGTTCCTGACGCTCTTCATCGTCGTGGCGCGGCCGCTGGTTCTGGCCTTCGGCCTACCGGAAATGCTGATGATCTCCATCCTCGGCCTGTCCATGGTGGCGGTCCTCGCGGGCCGCGTCGCGCTCAAGGGGCTGGCGGCGGCTGGCCTCGGCATGCTGATCGGCACCATCGGTGTGGCCGACGCGGGCGGCTCGCTGCGCATGGCGAGCTATGACTTCCCCTACCTCACGGACGGCCTGCAATTGGTGATCGTGGGCCTCGGCATCTTTGCCGTGCCCGAGATCGTCTCGCTGCTGCGGCAGGACCGGTCCATCGCAAAGGACGCGTCGCTCGGCGCGGGCTGGATGGACGGCGTGCGCGACTGGTTCGCCAACAAGTGGCTGTCGGTCCGCTGCTCACTGATCGGCGTGCTGGTCGGCGTGATCCCCGGCCTCGGCGGCTCTGTCGTCGACTGGATCGCCTACGGCCACGCGGTGCAGACCACCAAGGACAAGTCGCAATTCGGCAAGGGCGAGATCCGCGGCGTGATCGGGCCGGAAAGTTCGAACAACGCCAAGGAGGGCGGGGGCCTCGTCCCGACGCTGCTGTTCGGCATTCCCGGCTCCGGGTCGATGGCGATCTTCATCGGCGCGATTGCCCTGCTGGGGTCCGGTGACATCGAGGTCGGCCCCGCCATGCTGCGCGACAACCTCGACATTACCTATTCCATCGTCTGGCTGCTGGCTCTGGCGAACGTCGTCGGCACGCTGCTGTGCATCGGCGTCTCGGGCGGCATCGCGAAGCTGACGACCATCCGCTTCACCTACCTCGCGCCGTTCCTGTTCATGCTGATCGCCTTCGCGGCCTTCCAGTCCGGGCAGAACTTCGAGGACATCCTCGCGCTCTTCGCCATCGGGCTGATCGGCATCTTCCTGCGCCGCTTCGACTGGTCCCGCCCGGCCTTCCTGATCGGTTTCGTGCTGTCAAACCCGGTCGAGAAGTTCTCGAACCAAGCCTTCCAGATCGCGTCGTTCCGCTTCCGCAAGTCGTTCGAGGAAGGGATGGACTACATCTTCTCCCCCATCGTCATCGTGCTGCTGATCGTCACGGTCGTGTCGGTGGTGCTGGGGATCCGGCAGGCCAAGACCATCATGGCCGAGGGCGACGTGAAGTCGGGATCGAAGCGCGCGCCGATCGTCTTCCTTCTGGTCATCCTCGCCTATGTCGTGACCGCGCTGATCAACGCCAACATGATCCCTGACTACAACATGACGGACAAGATCGTACCGCTGGTGATCGGGGGCATCACGCTGGTCGCCCTGCTGATCCTCTTGGCGCAGATGCTGATGCGGCCCGAGGGCGACACCATCTTCGCCGACAAGGAAATGGCGGGTGAGGACGCGGATGCGCCCTACGGCCTCTGGGGCACGCTGGCGTGGTTCGCCGGGCTGATCGCGGCCACCTACGTGCTGGGCTTCATCCTCGCGCTGGCCGGGTTCCTCGTGACCTTCCTGCGGGTCCGGGCACAGGCACCCTGGCCGAAAACGCTGATCCTGACCGCCTGCGGCATCGCGCTGATGTGCGTGATGGCCGGTGCACTCAACCGCGATTTCCCTCCGGGCCTTCTGCAGGACGTCACCGACCTGCCCTGGCCGCTGAACTGATCCCCGGGAGACAGTGACATGACACAGACAGGCATCCCCTACGTCTTCATGCGGGGCGGGACCTCGCGCGGGCCCTACTTCAACCGCGCCGACCTGCCGGAGGACCGCGAAACGCTGGCCGAGGTTCTGATGGCCGCCGTCGGCGCGGGCCACGCGATCAACATCGACGGCATCGGCGGCGGCGTGGCGGTGACCACCAAGGTCGCCATGCTCTCGCCTTCGGACGACGACTGGGCAGACGTGGACTACTTCTTCGCGCAGGTCTCGGTCGCGGACCGGCTGGTGGACTTCAAGCCCACCTGCGGCAACATCCTGTCGGGCGTGGGTCCGGCGGCCATCGAGATGGGCCTCGTCACCGCCACCGGGAACGAGACAGAAATCAGGATCCGCGCCGTCAACACCGGGGCAAGGGTGCTGGCCCGGGTCCAGACGCCCGGCGGCGTGCTGCGCTACGATGGCGAGACGGAGATCGCCGGAGTTCCCGGACGGGCCGCCCCGATTGCGCTCAATTTCATGGGCGTGGTGGGATCCTCGACCGGGGCCTTCCTGCCCACGGGCAACCTGCGCGACACTTTCGACGGTATCGAGGTCACCTGCATGGACGTGGCCATGCCAATGGTGATCGCCCGCGCGGCTGATTTCGGTCTGAGCGGCTATGAGACGGTCGAAGAGCTGGACGCCAACCGAGATTTCTTTGCCCGGATGGAGGCCGTGCGCCTTCAGGCGGGCGCGGCCATGGGCATGGGCGACGTGGCGCAGTCGGTCACGCCGAAATTCGGCCTGCTGGCACCCGCCAAGGACGGCGGCACGATCTGCACGCGCTACTTCATGCCCTGGACGACGCACCCGTCGATGGCGGTGACCGGGTCGCAGTGCCTCGCCTCCTGCGCGCTGACCCCCGGCACCGTCGCGGACGGCCTGCTGGAGCGGCCCACCGAGAGCCCCGCAAACGTCGTTCTCGAACATGCATCCGGCACCATCGAGGTGCTGGTGGATTTCGACATGAACAACCACTTCACGCTGAACTCCGCCGGGCTGCTGCGCACCGCTCGCAAGCTCGCGGACGGGTACATCTACGTGCCCGCTTCGATCTGGAAAGGGCGCTGACATGCCGATGATGAACCTGCTCGTGGCCTTCAACGGCTCTGACGGCTCGGTTGCCGCGCTGCGCTATGCGGCGTCGCTGGCGGGCCGGCTGGGGGCGCATGTCACCGCCATGTTGGCACACAGTTCGCACGAGGTGATCGACAAGCGGTCGCGCTGGATCTCGAAGGAGGCGCGGGCGCTGCTCGACGCGGCCAACTCGGACATCCTGCGCGAGATCGAAGCGAAGTTCGAAACGGAACGCTCTGCCCTCGGGCTGGCCAACGCGCTTCAGCTGAAGGAAGTCACCGGCCGCGTCGACAACGTCCTGTCCGAGGCCGCGCGGCATTACGACATGCTCATCGTGGGCAGCCATGCCGACACCGACGACGAGCATGTGACGCTGCACCCGGACCGCATCGCGCTGATGTCCGGGCGCCCGGTGGTCGTCGTGCCCGCGGGCTATGACGGCGGCGGCGGCCTCAGCCACTCCGCGCTGGCATGGGACGGTGGCCGCGCCGCGGCGCGCGCCCTGTCAGACAGCCTGCGCCTGATCGAGGACGACGGACGTGTCAGCGTCCTGACCGTCGGTCCGCGCACCGCATGGCCGATCGAGGACCTGATGACCCACCTCTCCCGTCACGGGGTCGAGGCCGTGCACGAGGAATGGCCTACGTCGCACCCCGTGGCCCCTACCCTTCTCGGCTGGTGCCAGAAACATCGACCCTCCCTGCTTGTGCTCGGTGCATTCGAGCATTCGAAGTTCCGTGAAGATCTGCTTGGCGGTGTCACCTCAGAGGTCCTGGCGCAGATCGATATCCCCGTACTCCTGTCGCACTGAGGAGCCCCGAATGAGCGATTACGAAAAACTGAGCCGCGTGCGCCGCGATCTGGAAGAGATCCGCAGCGACCTGTCACAGCGGATCGCCAAAGACGGTCCCGGCCAATCCGACCTTCTGATCTTGCACGAACGGGTCAGCCGGGCGATCAAGGCGCTCTCTCCCCAAAGCTGACAGGGCACATCCCATGAAGGTCCACATTCTCGACGACTGGTTCGACACGTTGCGGGGGCTGCCCTGCTTCCGCCTGCTCGACGGACATGACGTCACTGTCTGGACCGACCATGAACCCGACGAGGCGGCGCTGGCCGCCCGTCTGGCCGAGGCCGAGTGTGTCGTGCTGTTCCGGGAACGCACGCGGGTCACGCGCGGCCTGCTGGAGCGCCTGCCGAACCTGCGCCTGATATCTCAACGCGGCGTCTGGCCGCATGTGGATGTGGAGGCCTGCACCAACCGGGGTGTGCTGCTCTGCTCGAACAAGGGCGCGGACGGTGCGAACTATGCCGCTGCCGAACTGACCTTCGCCCTGATCCTGTCAGCGATGCGCCAGCTGCCGCAGCAGATGGCCAGCGTCAAGGCGGGCCGGTGGCAGATGGGTGTGGGTCGCACACTGCGCGGCCGGACGCTGGGTCTGTACGGCTATGGCCGGATCGGTCGCGTCGTGGCGGACTACGCCCGCGCTTTCGGCATGGAGGTGGTCTGGTGGGCCTCCGACGAGGGCCGCGACCGGGCGCGCTCTGCAGGCGAGCATGTAGCGGACAGCCGGGCCGCCTTCTTCGCCGAAAGCGACGTGGTCTCCCTGCATCTGCGCCTGACACCGGAGACCCGGGGCATCGTTACCGCAGAGGACCTGGCACAGATGTCGCCGCGCTCCGTCCTTGTGAACACGTCCCGCGCCGGGTTAATCGCTCCGGGCGCCCTGCTTGACGGGTTGAACGCGGGCCGCCCGGGCATGGCCGCCATCGACGTTTTCGACACCGAGCCGCTGACCGACGCGCATGACCCGCTCCTGTCGCATCCCAACCTGATCGCCACGCCGCATATCGGCTTCGTCACCGAGGACGAGTTCGACAAGCAGTTCGCCGACATCTTCGAGCAGGTGAACGCCTACGCCGCAGGCGCGCCGATCCACATGGTCAATCCTTCCGTCTTCGGGCGATGATCGCGGCCAGCACCGGCGCGCCGACGATCACGATGACGATGCGCGTCAGGTGGTGCGTTATGACAAACCCGAGGTCTGCGCCCGTCGCGATGGCCAGCACCGTCATCTCGGCCTGACCGCCGGGCGCGAAGGCAAGGAAAGCGGCAACCGGTTCTCCCAGTCCCAGCCAAGTGACGACACCCGAAAAGGCCGCCGCGAGCACGGCCAGCACCATGACGTAGGCGATGCCCGCTGCGACCACGCGGGTCAGCTCCTTCCAAGTGACGCCTAGGAACTGCACCCCGATCCCGCAGCCGATGAAGAACTGCGCAAGGAGGATCGCTTCGGCAGGGGGGCGGGCATGGATCACGTCTGTCAGGGACAGGATTGCGGTGACAATCATTGGCCCAAGGATCGACGCGCCGAACAGGCCGATGCGCTCCCCGCCCTTCCAGCCGATCCATGCTGCGGCGGTCATGATCAGCAGTTCATGCACCGGCAGGTCGGCGACCGGCGCCCCGATGGGATTGGTCAGGCCCACGCCATAGAAGTGACCAAGGATGAACGGCGCGAGCGTCACGATGATCAGCACACGCGTGCCATGAACCAGTGACAGCACCCGCGGGTTGGCCCCGGCCTCGGTGCCAAAGATCACCATGTCCTGAAGCCCGCCCGGCATGGCGGCGTAATAGGCGGTGGGCCCGTCGAACCCCCACAGCTTGCGGAAGAACGGCACGCCCACCATAGCGATCACTGCAATGAACAGCGGGATCAGCGCGACGGAGACAGCCATGCGGGGCAGTTGGGCGATGACGTCCGGCGTGATGGAGGCACCGACGGCAACGCCGAGAATCGTGCGGGCCGCGACGGAGACCTGCCCGAACCCCTTCAGGGGCAGATGCGCCAGTGCCCCAGCCAGGCAGAAGGCCATCGGGCCGAAGAGAAACGGCAAAGGCAGGCCACCCAGCCAGAACAGCGCCGTTCCAAGCGACGCAAGGGCGAGGGTCAGCGCCCGGCGACGCATTGCGTGATCCAGAAAATGTATGCGCAAACCGGCCTCCCGAGTCTATGGCTACGGCAATGGATACCTATGTATCCATCTGCATACAATATATGTCGGTAGGAACGCTGACCACCGAAAGTGAATGCACCTCTGCAAGGCACCGTCGCTTGCCGGATCGCTTGGTGGAGGCCCGGGGACGCAAGCGGGTACCCTCCATCCCGTAGACGTTCCGTCCGGCGTTGCGCGGCACCTCGATCATCCGTTCGCGAGGCCTGTCGTGATCGAGGGATCGCACGGATTTATCGATCAGCGGACTGGGCTGGCCGAAAGAATTGCGGACCGCGGCGGCGAGACCCACCGGACCGATCAGTCAAGCGCGCCGAAGAGGCGGCCAGGCGTGCTACAGCGAATTTCCTGGGCATGACGCGGCACCGCGGAGACGCGCCCTGTCTTCTTTCATTCCGCCGCCACTTCGGTCCGGATCACGGCTATCGGCGTGCCGTCACCTCGGGTCATATACATCTTCTGGCCGTGGCCGAAGACATGGACCGTATCGCCTTGGTTGAGGTTCCCGAGGTAGACAACGTCGCGCTTCCGGACCGGCCCAAGGCTCCCCTCCCGCGCATGTGCGGCTGTCGCGGCGATGCGCGAGAAGGCCGGGAAATACAGCAGCCCCACGGCATTGAAATCCAGCGCGGGGACCGGGCGTTCAACATGGATCTCGGGCGCCCGCGCCACGACGGTTCCACGCAGGCTTCGGGCCGTTTCCCGCGCCTGTCGATCCAGCGCCAGCAGGGCCGGGTCGGCCGGGGGCAGGTGCATCTGGCCCAGGACAGAGTTGCGATAGATCCGCGTGTTGCAGCCCTGCGTGTCATGGCTGACAAAGGTCGAGATCATGGACAATTCGGCAATCACCGCGCCGTCGACCAGCAGCCGGTGCTGCGACGCGGTGCGCGTCTCGGTCACGGCGAACAGCGCGGATGCCGCCTTTACATCGCGCCCCAGCAACGACGCGGACGGCTGCAATCTCAGCGACGTGGCGCAGAACGCGGCGTAGACCGGTCGCCCGTCTGCCGCGTGGAACACCGCCTCGCGCTGGCTAAGCGCCTTGGCGATCAGTGCCCAATGCTGATCACCGCAAAAGCGCAGGACCCATTGCTCCGACAGCCCGTCCGGCGACAGCTGCGCCATGCCAAGCGGCAGGTCGGCGCAGGTCTCGACCGGCGCGGGGCGGGCCGCAAAGGCGACGACTGCCATCAGGCGACCGCCCGCTTGCTGGTATCCTTCAGTTGCGCGGCGATCTGGTCGGCAAGATAGGCGCTGTCCTCCTCGATCCCCAGGAACCGGCCCGAACCCCAGGTGTTCAGCCAGCCCAGGCCGATGAAGTGGAAACCGTGCACATCCGTGACACCGCGGTGGAACTTCGGTTTGCCCCGCCCGTCGAAGACATCGACTTCGATCCAGGAATAGTCCGGACGGAACCCTATGGCCCAGAGGACCGACGCGATACCGGCCTCCTTGATGTCCAGTTCCGTGCGCTCGGCTTCCGGCTCCCAGACCTTGACGAAAGGAGGCTCTTCGGGCGCGTCGATCCCCGCGCGGGCGATGTAGCTGTCGATCTGGTCGCGGATACCGACATAGCTGCGGTCGGCGTCGTCGAGGTTCTTGGCGAGGTCGGGCAGGAACTCCAGCCTGCGCCCGTCCATGTTCGCCAGAGAGCCATACAGCTCGACCCCGTGCTCCACATGCCACTTGCGCAGGTCGATCTCCTTCCCGCCGTCGCGGCCGGACATGTAGTGGTTGGTCTGCGTCATCGCCTTCACCGGGTCGGGATGGGTGTCGATGGTGACCTTGTAATGCCCCGCGTCATGCAGCCAGTCGGTCGCGTCACGGCCGCGATACTTGCGCGGGCTGCGCGGCGCGGGGCCGACGGCAAGGTGCACGCTCCGCCCTGCCCTTACGAAATCCTCCATGATCTGCACGCCGGATTGACCGGTGCCCACGATCAGCACGTCGCCTTCCGGGAGTTGCGCCGGGTTGCGGTAATCGACCGAGTGCATCTGCACGATGGTTGGGTCAAGCGCCTCGGCATATGCGGGCTCTATGGGCTTGTCATAACCGCCCGTGGCGATGACCACCTGGTCGGTTGTCCATGTGCCGATGGTCGTCTCGACCAGGTAACCGCCCTGCGGATGATGCGCGATACGGGTCACGGTGACATGTTCGTAGAGGTTCGGCTCGAATGTCGCGGCGAATGCGTCGAGATACGCGGTGATATCCTCGCGCAGCATGAAACCGTCCGGGTCGGTACCGCCGAATTCCTTGTCGTAGTGGAATCCGGGCAGGCGGCATTGCCAATTCGGCGTCACGAGGCAGAAGCTGTCCCATCGGTTCACGCGCCAGGAATGGAAATTCTCGTGACGTTCGAAGACGACGCTTTCGATGCCCTTCTTCTGCAGCTGACAGGCCACGGAAAGGCCAGCCTGACCGCCGCCGACAATCGCGACAGGGACATGCGGGATGTTTGCGTCTTTCATGGTCTCGGTCCTTTTCATGTGATCGACAGGCAGGTGACCTGCGCGTCGGGCTGCCCTTCGAAATCGGCGACCCGCCGTTCGATCCTGTCGAGCTGGTCCATCGCGGAAGAGCAGGCGAAGCCGTATTTGCGTTCGACCCGGTTCGAGGCGCGCTCCATCGCGATCCGGGCTCGCAGCAAGAAGTCCGGCAGCGGGTAGCTTTGCCCCGGGGTGAACAATTCGGTGATGACGCTCGACGGGGAATAGCAGCGCTCTTCGCTGCCATCGGGCCAGCGCAGGGTCCAGTGCATCTCAGGCATCGGCTCGCTCCTTTCGGGACGGCGACAAGTATGGTGTCTGGGCATGGTCCCAGAACAATGCGGTCTCATGGTCGCGTTGCAGGCGAAGGTCGGAACCTTCGGTAATGCTGCCGATGGGGTCGGCCCAGATGCCGCGCCCCCGGAAGGCAAGGCAGACCTCGGCCGCGTGCTCCGGCGCGACAGAGAGCAGGAATCCGAAGCTGGGGAAGCTGTGCAGCCAGCGCAGCAACGGCACATCGGCGGGCGGCAGGATGCGGTTGAGGTCGAACACCGCACCCACACCCGAGCTTTCGCAGAGCATCAACGCCGTACCCGCGATGCCACCCTGGCTGATGTCCTTGCCGGCGCGCAGCAATCCGGCCTCGGCGAGCGAAGGCAACAGCGCCAGATCACCGCGCAGGCGGTCGTGCGGGGCGTCGAGAGCGGCACAGAAATTGTCGAAGTTCACGTAGCGGCCCCGGTGGTCGATGGCCGCCAGCAGCACGTCGCCGGGGCGCGCATCGAAGCTGGTCACAGGCGTTCGGGCCTTGCCCAGCACCGACACCGCGAGGTTCAGTTCGGCAGCCGCAAAGTTCGTATGGCCACCTACCAGAGGCACGCCATAGGCCGTGGCGGCATCACGCAGCCCCTTCATCAAGGGCGCGGCAAGATCGGCATTCGGGGCCCAGACCTGGTCGATCAGCGCCGTGGCCCGACCGCCCATCGCGGCGATATCCGACAGGTTCACCATGACCCCGCACCAGCCCGCGAACCACGGGTCGGCCTGAACGAAGGCGGGGATGAAGCCCTCACCCGCCAAGAGGTCATAGCCCTCTGCCGTTTCGATCAATGCCGCATCGTCGCCCGGGCGGCCCGGCGCGTTGCCGGTCAGCCCCAGCATCCCGGCGGCCTGAGCGATCCCCAGCTTGGACCGGATCGCCGGGTGCGCGCGCAGCGCCCCGGCCATGTCTGCCAGCGTTTGGGTCATGCCCGCCGCCCCGGCTTCATGAACCAGCCCGCCGTCGGGTCGTCGCAGGGCGGATAATGCGCCAGGTCGGCGGACATGCGTGCATGCGGCACGCCGTGCAGATCGACCTCTTCCAGCAGGGTCCATTTCAACCGGCGGAACAGCGGCACGTTCTGTATCTGCACATGCGCCAGAAAGGTGTGACAGCCGCGCGCATTTGCCGTGCAGACCGCAAGGCGGATCAGTTCGGTCCCCAGCCGCCCGACCTGCCGAAAATCGCGGTCCACCGCCAGCCGCGATCCCCACCAGAGGCCCGGGCTGTCCTCGTGGATGCGCACCGTGCCGACCACCTCATCGGCCTCGTGCGCATAGGTGGACAGTGCCACCAAATGCGTGGCGACCAGGTCGATCTCGTCGCGGTCGTGGTCCTTGAAGATCGCCTGTTCCTCGACGAAGACCTTTCGGCGCAATGCCTCGGCTCCGCGCGCCTCGAAGGGTTTTGACGCCGCGCGGATGTAGTAGCCGGGGCATTGGAACAGGTGCGGCTCAAGCTCGATCATGCCGGCACCTTCAGCTTTTCATAGGTCGACAGGGCCGAACACGCGCCGCATTTGCCGCACCCGGCCTTGATGTCTTCGGACCGGATGCCCGCGCGTACGATCATCTCGCCCAGCGGGCGCAGGATCGAGGCCATGAATTCGGGCTTCGGAGCCGGATGGCTTTCGAGCGGCGTGCCCGAGATCGGCACGAACGGCACGACAAAGGGATAGACGCCCATGTCGCACAGCTTCTGCCCCATCTCGAGGATTGCCTCGCGGCTGTCGCCAAGACCGGCGAGGATGTAGGTCGAGACCTGCGCGCGGCCAAAGACTTTCACCGCCGCCTCGAAGCTGGACATGTATTTCTCCAGCGGCACCGTGGCCTTGCCCGGCATGATCCGCTCGCGCACCTCCTGCGTCACGGCCTCCAGATGCATGCCAAGAGCGTCGATCCCGGCATCCTTCATCCGCTGGTGCCACATGTCGTCGTCCGGCGGCTCGCACTGGCCCTGCAAGGGCAGATCGACGGCGGCCTTGATGGCGCGGGCGCTGTCTACCATGACCGCCGCACCGCGATCCTTGCCCCTCGGCGTGCCGGTGGTCAGCACCATGTGCTTCACGCCGTCCAGCTCGACGGCGGCCTTGGCGACCTCGGCAAGCTGTTCGGGCGTCTTGTGGGCGATGGTGCGCCCGGCGGCGAGGCTCTGGCCGATGGCACAGAACTGGCAGGTCTTCTTGCGGCTTTCGTAACGGATGCAGGTCTGCAGCACGGTCGTCGCCAGAACGTCACGCGAATGCAGGACGGCGATCTGGCTGTAGGGAATGCCGTCTGCGGTCTTCAGGTCGTAGAACCTCGGCCGCGTGGGAAAGCGCACCTTTGCAATCTCGACTCCGTCGCGGGTGACGCGGGCCTGTCCGCCCGCATCCGGCGGCTCGACCAGAAACGGAGACTCGAAGGCGGGCGCGGTGTGCACCGGGACCATCACCGTCGTCTCGCCGATGGTGATGGCCTTGTGGTCCGAGGGCCCTGCCCCGCCCCGCCGCGCCTCGTGGCCGGCGCGCGGGTCAACCAGCCGCATGCCGTGGGATTGCAGGTCGTTGATCAGGTCGGCATCAGACATGGCTCGGTTCCTTTTCCTCGAGATCGGCTTGGGCCGGAGGGTGCGGCACGGCGGCGGCCTCAAAGGCCACGCGTGTCTCGGCGGGGCGCGTGTCATGCACGAGGTGCAGCAACTCGGGCCGGGCATAGTGGCCGACGCTGTCCATCATGCGCTTGCGCTTGGTGATGAGCTTCATGTCCAGATCGGCGATCAGGATGCCCTCGCCCTCGGTCATCGGCTCAGCCAGGTGGCGGCCCTCGGGCGAGATGATGCAGGTCATGCAGCCGTCGCGCATGGCCTTCTGCAGTTTCGGATCGGGATGCAGCGACTGGATCTGCTCTTCGGTCAGCCAGCCGGTGGCGTTGACCACAAAGCATCCCGCCTCGAGCGCGTGGTGGCGCATCGTGACCTCGATCTGTTCGCCAAAGATCGGACCGACCAGAGAGCCAGGGAAATGGGCCGCGTGAATTTCCTCGTGCTGGGTCATCAGCGCGTATCGGGCGAGCGGGTTGTAATGCTCCCAACAGGCCAGCGCGCCGACGCGGCCGACTTTGGTCTCAACGACCTTCAGCCCGGCCCCGTCGCCCTGCCCCCAGACCATGCGCTCATGGTAAGTCGGCGTGATCTTGCGGCGCTTCAGCGCGAGGGTACCATCGGCGTCGAAGATGAGTTGCGTGTTGTAGAGCGAGCCATGGTCGCGCTCGTTCACGCCCAGCACGACGACAACGCCGCGCTTGCGCGCCGCCTCGGCCACGGCCTGGGTTTCCGGCGAGGGCACGACCACCGCCTGATCATAGAGCTCCAGATGTGCCGCGCCCTGTTGCACGGGGGGCAGCACGAACGAGAAATAGGGGTAATACGGCACGAAGGTTTCCGGGAAGACTATGAACTCCGCACCCTTCTCGGCGGCTTCGGCAATGGCATTCAGCACCCGCTCGATGGTGCCCGCACGGCCCGTCAGGTCCGGCGCGATCTGCACCGCGGCAGCGCGAATTATGTCGGTTCTCATGGTACCTGGTCCTTCCTTGTCGTGGAGCAAAGGAACGGAGCCGCGCCACTGACCGGCACGGCTCCGCATGTCTCACACCGTCCAGGTGTCGAGGATGAAAGCGTTGTCCTTGCGGTGCAGAAGGATGCAATCGAGCACGTCCTGAGGCGCGATCGGTGTGATCCCGGGAAGCAGCGACGGTTCGCCGTGACCGTAGAGCGCCTGCAGGGCAAAGCGGCAGGCATAGATCTTGCCGCCCTCGGCCATGAACTTCTTGAGATTGGCGGCAAAGTTCTGGTGGCCGGGGAAGGCTTCGTCGCCAAGTGTCGGGAAACCGCGCTGGATGCCGAGGGTGACGCCGGGGCCGTATAGCAGGATCGAGGTCTCGAATCCTTTGCGTTGCAGACGAATTGCCTGCAGAATGTTGACCAGACCGATGGACCCTTCGAAGGCCACCGTATGGAAGGTCACAAGCGCCTTCTCCCCTTCGTCGGCCTTGACGTCTTCGAAGACCTTTTCTTCGTAGTTTACGAAAAAATCGCCGTCCTTATGAGCTTCTTTGGTAACTTCGGGCATCCCGTATCTCCTGTTCACTGGATGCCTTCACACTGATCTCGCTACCAAAATTCTATCAATACAACATTCATTTATGCAACATTTTTACATACAATAAAGCGGGCAAGGGTCGCGTTATTAAGCAGAGCCCGCAATTTCCGATGAAATTATCCGCGGAAAATCAATCCGCTCCTCGCTGCAGCTGCTGCCGCACCTTCCGCAATCCGTCGAATCCATACAATGCGCTTCAATTCTCCCGAATCATTGGCTATCAATGCCTCAGAACGGAGAACGACATGACAGACTGGACGCCACGGGCCGAAACGAGCGGCAAGCCACGCTACATCGCAATCGCCGACGCGATAGAGAAAGACGTCCGCGACGGGCGACTGTCCCCGGGCACCAGGCTGCCGCCACAGCGGATGCTTGCGAAACAGTTGGGCATCGACTTCACCACCGTGTCGCGCGGCTACAGCGAGGCGCAGTCCCGCGGTCTCGTCACCAGCCACGTGGGACGCGGCACATTCATCTCCAAGCCGACCGAGGCCCCCAACGGTCCCGACCCGCTGCGCCTCGCCGATGAAGACCTGTCGATGAACCTACCGCCGGAGCCCACCGACCCCGGCCTGATCGCCATCATGCGAGCCGGACTGGATTATGTCTCTGCCAATCTTCTGCAGCTGCTGCGCTACCAATCCTCGACCGGCTCCGACAAGGACAAGGCGGCAGCGTCGACGTGGCTTAGCCTGCGGGGCATGATCCCCAGCAGCGCACGTCTGGTCATCTCACCCGGCGCGCACAGCACGATCTGCGCCATCCTGACGATCCTGACAGAGCCCGGCGACACCATCCTGTGTGAACAGATCACCTATCCGGGCTTTCGCAACATCGCGTCGCGGCAGGGCCTGAACCTGGTCGGGATCGAGATGGACAAGGATGGTATCTTGCCCGACGCTCTGGCGGAAGCGATCCGGGCGCACGGGCCCAAGGCGCTGTATCTCAATCCGACGCTTCAGAACCCGACGACACTCACGATCCCCACGGACCGGAGGCTTGCCATCTCGGAGGTGCTGAACAAGCACGGGCTGCAGCTGATCGAGGACGATGCCTACGGCTTCATCCCGGCAAAGGCCCCTGCCCCGATTGCCGTGTCGGCGCCGGACCTGACCTGGCATATCGGAGGGCTGGCGAAATGCATCGGCGCCGGGCTGCGCCTGGCCTACACGGTGGCGCCCAACGGCAGGCAGGCCTATTCGCTCGGTCAGACGCTCAAAGTGCAGGCCGTGATGCCGTCACCCATCACCACCGCGCTTGCAACGCAATGGATCGAAGATGGGACCGCCGATCAGATCCGGCGCTTCATCCGGTCCGAAACCTCGGCCCGGCAGGCCATAGCGCGCGAAGTCCTCGAAGGATTCGATTTTCGGGGGGCAGAGAATGCGTTCAACGTCTGGCTGTCCCTGCCGGAGGGCGTCGGAAGGGCCGACGTCGTCGCCCGGATGGCCGGGCGCCCGATCGGCATCATGCCGTCAGACGCGTTCAGCGTGGGAATAACCCCGGGAGATGAAGTGCGCCTGTGCCTTGGCGGATCACTGTCGCGAGAAGCCTTGCGGGCGAACCTCTATTTCCTGGTCAACAGTCTCCAGCACAGCGCGTTTCTTGGCTGATGGCTGGACCGGAAGCGGTCCTGCCAAATCCGTGCATCCCCTTGGCCCACTGAAACGCCACGAACATGCCCTTGACCGGCGGCAACATCAGAAGCGCGAGAGCGATGGAAGCCGCTGACAACAGACATGCCACGAGAAGGGGATTGTCCCGAAAGCTCTCGAAGAAGACCGGCAATGCAAAACCCATGAGGTGGCCAACCACCAGGATGGTGACATAGGCTGGGCCATCGTCTGCGCGCTGGGGCGTGAGGTCGAGGCCGCAAACCTCGCATTCGGACCGCACCTTGAGATAGCCGTTGAAGACGGATCCCTCGCCGCACTTCGGACACTTGCAGCGAACTCCCCGCTTCAGGGCTTCCCTGACGTCGTGGGGTGCATCTTGCGTGGTTTCAACGTTGGACATCATGATGCCTCCTTGTCTTTGACAGCGGCTTGGAGTGGCCACCTCTGCTTTGCTGAGCGTCTCAATGAGACATACAATTTAATGAGACATACAATTCAAACATTGAATCCATAATGTGTCATTTCGTCCCGCGAGCAAGGAGGCATAGAGGTTAAGCAATTTACGTTTATCATTTTAGATACAATATCTTATTGTCCGGTATATGGCTGTTGGGCCCAGTATTGATTGCATTCAATCAAAAGGGTGTACGGAGTTGCTCGTGAGGTGGCCGAAGCGCAGGTCGACGGTCGAGCCGCGCCAAGCAGCAGCATCGGGAGCTCGAACTTTGAAGATCAGCCCCTGCCCCACCGCATCGGAGGAAATCTTTGTCACGTTACGTCAGTCAGACAAGGCTCGCCCACTAGCTGCTGGCTCACGCCAATAGCGCGGACGTTCTTCCACGAGCCATGACCGCTACGCCAGAGCCATTGACGACCGAGAACGCGGTTCCTTCGGCGCTGTGGTTGGCAACAGGTCACGTGGAAGCATTGCGCCTGATTGGAGGTCACGAACAAGTCTCATGGCATACCGTCTGGGGCTCTGTATCCTGTCCTGGCGTTCCAGAACGTAACCAAGGATCATGAAGGCAAGACTTGGGCCCATGGAGTTGACGGTTTGCCAGACCTGTCCAAGACCGAGGTAGCTCGCGATCAGGTCCATCCTTTCTTTGCAGTCTGCATTGTTCTTGGCACTCCGCAGCTCCAGGCAAAGCGTAGGGAATGCAGCGGTAACCTCTCTTTCGGAAAGCTGTTTGTCTTCAAGGGTTGGAGCTTCTTCACTAGGGTTAATATTTGTTTCTTTGTGCCCCTCATCCGAGGTGTCACTGCCCCGCGATTTGCCTGTTCCGATTTCGCCAATACATGACTTTTCCACCTTCAAAGCGTCGAGGAGGCCGGTCAGTTGCTCTTCGACGGGTTTGCGGCGAAGGATGCGCGCTGCGTTCTGACAGAGTTCGTGTGCGTTAGCCTTTGCCTCGCCCAGGATGGATTTTAGGTGGGACAGGGCAAGGACGCAACGGTCCCGGAGCAGGGTCAGTCGTTCTTTCTGGCGTGTGTAGGCTTCAGCGCGCTCAGCGAGCTCTGTGTGGCGCTCAAGAAGCGGGAGGAGCGACAGACCGCTGGCAAGCACCACCCTGCCCTGCCGGTCTCGGCGTGCCCACCGCTTGTTGTTTCCGGCGGCATGACGCGTCACCAGCCCCAAACCGACAAGGCGGGCAATATGGCGTTCCACGGTCTGGACGCTCACATGCGCGCGTTCCGCCAGGGCTGCGTTCGAGGCGAAGCAGATGTGCGAATCCTCTGCGTGTGGCGAAATGAAGTCGTCGCGCATGAACGACAGCATTGCGCGCAACAGGTTCAGTGGTGTGGCCTTCAAACCCAGCGGATCGCGTGCCTGTTCCACTGCGCGTAAAAGTGTCCACTTGTCGGGTCTGGGTTTGGGTCGTTCAGGCAAAGCTCCGCCCTGCCCTGCCGCAGAGTGCGACGGGTTTGCGCCCCTGGGGGCAAAATCGTTGATTGGGGTCATGTCTGGCCAGCAGGCAAAGAAATACCGTCCGCACCGGTGCGGTTTTTTCTTGTTCACTGATTCGAGTGCTGCTAACCTTTAGGTGTCAAGCTAAGGGCGCCTAGTGCGCTACAGCCCTCGAAGCCTCCGGTTTCGGGGGTTTTTCTTTACGGTGCATCCTCCTTTCTGCTCTTCCTCAGTTTCAGTCGGCGTCGTTTACAGTTGTAAACGCGCGGTATTGTTCCTTGATGATCTCGTCGATGTTGTCGTCGAGCCACTTTCCGAATGCGGCATTGGCGCCAGCTTTCGAAATCGAAACCGAAACGGCCCCACGGCCGGACTTCACGATCACCCCGTCGACGGGTGTCGATTCTCGCAGCTGCGCCGGTCGGGCGCCGCGGCGGGCGATCTCTTTCAGCAAGCGGTCGAGCCGTTCATCTGAGGTCGATTGGGGATCGAGCTTCTTCAGGATGGCCAACGCGGTGGATGCTGTGACTTTCTTTGCGATGAATGCATCGGCCAGAGCAGTCCACTTCGGACGCCCGGATTTCGGCGCAGCGCCGATGACGTCACCAACGTCGTCCGGCACGTTGTCGGTGACCTTCGTGAGGTGCGACAACCCGGAGGCGGTCAGGCCCAGTACCTGCCGGGTCGTCTTTGTGTCATGCCCCGCAACCTGGATCACGGCAGCAAAGCGCGCCTTTTCGTAGAAGGAAAGATTGCGCCTTGCCGCATTCTCAAGCCCCTTGGCCAGCAATGCCGCCGCGTCGTCGAGATCCTGCACGTTGGCACGGACCTTCAGCCCGAGGTCACGACAGGCCTGAAGGCGTCGACGACCGTATATCACCTCGTACCGGCCTTCGATTGGCGCACGGCGGACAAGGATCGGTACCTGCTGACCTCCGTCGCGTATGCTGTCTTTCAGGGCTTCGAAACCTTCGGCATCGTCGTCGGAGTTTACAGCTGTAAACGCCTCCATGCGATCCTTTGGACCCCAGTCATCGATCTGTGCGGGGTCGATTTCGCGAATGGCCGAAAGTGACCCCTGAAGCGCTCCGAGTGCGGGTGCGCTGCTGCGGGCGGGCCGATCCTTTGCGCCAGCCTGTGGGCTGGAGCGCGCGATGGTGCTCGCAATTCCGGACATGCTGCCGAGGGATTTCCGTGCCATCAGTTACGTCCCCATGCTTTCTGAATCATCATTTCCACCTCGTGCCCCACGGCATCCATGGATTGCTTGGCCCGGTCATATGTGGCGCGCGTCATGTCGGAACGGACGACCTCGTAAATCGACTGCTTGAGCATTGTCGCGTCGCTGATCGCCGTCGATTTCAACGCCGTCGACGACATCACCCGTTCTTGGAACAGTGCACGCATGAAGGAGGTCAGCTGTTGCGACGGTACGTCGGTGGGTTCGTCGCGGGTTATTAGGAACCGGAAGTTGTCGTAATGCAGCTTCGCGCCGGCGTCCTCGATCACGCCCATGTAGGCGCCGACCAGTTCCATGAACTGAGCGGTGGAGGACACGTCGAGCATCGAAGGCGTCAACGGAACAATCAGAGAGGTCGCCGCTGCCATGCCCGAAATTGTGAGAAACCCGAGCTGTGGCGGGCTGTCCATGAGGACTATGTCGTAGTCGGCTTCCACCTGTTCCAGCGCGCTCCGAATTCGTGTGAAGAATGGCTGGTCCGGTGCCGAGTGCACCGCGGACTCCGTTTCGAATTCCGAGAGCAACAGGCGGGAAGGGGCCAGGGACAGGCCGGGGAAATAGGTTTCCTTGATGACATCCGCCAAAGGGACGGGATTGTCGTAACGGATGGCATCGTAGATCGTGAGACCGTCGAACTCGATCTCGGGGCTGATCCCGCACATGGATGTCAGCGAACCCTGGGGGTCCAGGTCGATGGCCAGCACCTTGTAGCCGTGAAGCGCGAGGTAGTGGGCCAGGTGAATCGTGGTGGTGCTCTTCGAAGAGCCGCCCTTGAAGTTCATCAGCTGCCAGACCTGCAGCTTGTCGCCATCGCGGCGGCCAGGCAGGTAACGGCCCTTCTTGCGGGACGTCCCTTCGAGAATGCGGCGTGCGTCCCACAGTTCCCGGACGTTATAGTAGCGGCGGCCGCCACGGACGTCGGTGGGTTCGGGCAGGGTGCCTTCGGCGTGGGCCTTGCGCATGAACTGTCCGGACACACCCAGCAGGTCCGCGGCCTCAGGGGCGGAAAAGGAGCGCAAGGATTTGGTGTTGTCGGGTGCGAACGCCGAAAGGAGATGTTCGCGTATTGCGCTGGTCAGACGCTCTGATATGTCTGTTGCCAGCTCCGACGGGCGGTCTGCGTCGAGCGGTGTCACCGGAATCATGTAGTTGCCCCAATTTCCAGAATGTGGCCTTTTTCGCGCCACTTGGGGATAAAAGGTTCGATTCAGGGCTCTAAGTCAATAATTTTTTGACAAAACAGAGACTATTTCACCCGAACCTTCAATGACTTCCGGCGCGTCCCTGAAGTTTACAGCTGTAAACTCGCCGCGGTACAGGGTGCGTTCTGTCGTGCTAACCGGCGAAATCACGGGACATGCGGTCGCATCTGGGCAACATTCTGATAGCAGGTAGTTGGCTAAAGGTGCGGCTGCCCGAGACCGTTTCGCACTCAATCACTTGCACCTCTATTGGGGCGGATATCTCGACCCTTCCCGATCTTGCCTCGCAAGTGGAGGTGCATAAAGTTGGAACCAGAACGGGGAGAGCCGTGGTTAAACAGAGCGCTGCGCCAGTTTCGCGTATTGGCCATCGGTGGGGTAGGGGGCTTTGCTCTGGTTGGCCGCCTTTTCGGGTGCGACCCCCGAAAAGGTCTGGTCGTAGATGGTGCGGGCTTAGGCGAGCGCAAGTCTGCGCAACTGGTCGCCCTTTTCAGTCGGGCGCACCTCAGTGACCCGGCCATCACTCGGACGCACACGGGTTGCGACCAGTTCGTCCTTGATCATCCGCTGGATCACCTTGGTCGTCGTGTTCAGTTTCTGCGCCGAAAACGCGGCGATTTCGGAGACCGGGAGATACTGATCCTCATAAAGGCTCATCATGGCACGTCAGCGCGGGATATCTATGCCGATGTGCCGGATGCGGCGTTCTAGAGCATCCGAAAAAGCGGAATTGACCTAGCTGACCCGGTAAAAAGGTCAATCGGTTTTCAGGTGCTTCGGGTCGTTCATCGTCAAAATCATGCGTCCGGTTCAACGAGGGCGCAGGTAGGATAATGTCAGCGCGGCTGATCGAACGTGAATATGCCCCGTTTTGAGTGAGTTGCGGCGCATTTCGATGGGGCTTCTCCGGTCCAGCCGCGCCATGCCCGCCCGAACGCAGCCGGATCGGTGTATTCGAGGGCCTGAGCGACCAGCCCGACCCGAGCGGCGGGCTGCGCGAGGAGCCGGGTGGCACGGGCAGGCGCACCTCGTCGAGATGCAGCGCCGCGGCCACCCGGTCGAGCGTGATGGCGGAGAGGCCCAGGTGGGCGCCGATCACTGCGCGGGCTGCGGATGTCGTGTTGACGACCGGGGTCGCTTCGCCGATGAGGTCGAGGACGTGGCGCTCGCGTGTCGCAAGCAGCCCTCGGTCCTCGTGGCGGATCGCGCGCAGGGCTTCCGGACGGGCGATGATCAGGCGATTGACCGGCTGAAGATAGCGAACAGGCGCACGGAACATCCGTTCGAGCGGCTGCGGATCCTCCGGGGCAGGGTGTTCGAAGTGGACTTCAAGAGGAGTAAATCGTGAGGTGAAGTTGTCCCTGATCACCCGCGTGACCGATGCAAGGGAAAACTCCCCGTCCTTACGGCGAGGCCAGATGTTTCCGTTGGCAATCCGGTAGGCGAACTTGGCCACCATCTGTCCAAAGATGTCTTTATCGCTCCAGCGCTTCCAACTATTGTGGAGGGTCTTGTGCAAACCATACACCTTCGGTGCATACCTCCGGCGCAACCCATTGCAATTTATGAAGATAATCCCGTTCAGGATACGCCGGTCGTCGACACGCGGCTTGCCGTGGGACTTCGGGAAGTATGCTTCCAAACGCGCCGTCTGCGCATCGCTGAGCCAGAAGACATCAGACATCTCACCGCTCAGTTTTCGCGCGATGATTCATGCCCTTCCGCTGAAATCAATGGGTCCTGAGCCTAACAACCGAAGTTGCAGACCCCAGTCTCACTGACCCCCATCGCAACTGTACTGACCGCGGAAGCCAGCCGTGTAGTCCTCGCCCGCCGTCACGATCATGTCCGAGAGATCGTCACCCTTGCGAATTTCCGCGTTCAGCGGGTCCGCGGCAAAACGGGCAGTGGCTGTGTCGTCGGACTGCAGGTCGAGCTGCACAAGATCGCCGCTGATCTTCATCACGGCCGCATCGGCACCAACCGCCAGAACGGCAGGGCTGGAGGCCGTGTAGGTGAACCGGCAGCTTTCGCCTTCGGGCAGAACCTTGGCGATATCGTCTCCGGTCAGGAATTCCGGATCGACCTTGGCGACGACCTCGGTGGACAGGGCCTGCTGCGCGTCGACCACCACCGTCGCGGCGGCAGGCTCTTTCGGGGCGGCCTCGCCATTGGCGGAAATGTCGGCGATCAGGTAACGCATCTCGGCGATTTCCTTGTCCTGAGCGTAGACGATGTCCTCGGCGAGCGTCTGCACCCGCGGATCGGTCAGCTCGGCCCGTGACGAGGTCATGATGGCAATCGAGTGGTGCGGGATCATAGCCCGCATGAAGGACCGGTCCTGAACCGTGACTTGGCTGCGTACGAGCCAGAGGCTGAGCGCGAAGGCGATGATCGAACCGGTGAAGATCGCGATATTGGCCAGTCTGTTGGTGTACATGCCCAGCATGAAGGACAGCATGACAAAGGCCATGACCGCCCCCATCAGAACCGCCATGTAGGCCCGCGTTTCGGAAAAGAAGACATGCCCTATCAGGTAGGTGTTCAGATACATCAGAACGAACATCACGACAGTCGATGTGCCGATCATCAGAAAGAAACGTGTGTAGTGCATGGGTGGCGCTCCGTCTGAGAAAGGTTCATCGGGAAAACGAACATCGGGTGCGGAAAGGTTCCGACGCGCGGCCCGATTTGGCCAGAAATCGTGTTTTTCCGGGAACAAACGGCGCTTGCGCGCAGCCCTCACGCAGGTGTGACTCCCCTTCCGGCCCGGGCGGCAGGTGTTGTGGTTTGGCACAGGAAAGGAGCGCCCATGACCCAATTCACTCGCCGAACTCTGCTCGTCGCCGGAGCGGCCGCGCTGGCTGCGCCCCGACTGGCGCTGGCGCATCCGGTCAAGCTGCCGGAACGGTTCAACCCGACCGCCGTCCACACCGGGCGCATGGACTGGTTGCCAGGCGAGGTCCACGTCGTACCGGACGAGTTCTACCTGTACCTGATGGGGGAGGGCGGTGCGGCGATCCGCTACGGCGTGGGGGTCGGACGCAAGGGCCTGTACGAGGCCGGCGTCTTTACCGTCGCGCGCAAGGCGAAATGGCCGTGGTGGCGACCGACCCAGTCGATGATCCGCCGCGATCCGGGTAAATACGCGCAGTACAAGGACGGCATGCAGGGCGGGCCGAACAACCCGCTCGGCGCCCGTGCGCTCTATCTATACGACGACGCGGGGCGCGACACCTACCTGCGCATCCACGGCACCAACGCGCCCTCGACCATTGGCAGCGCCGTGTCGAACGGCTGCGCGCGGCTGACCAACGAACACGTCAAGGATTTGTACGAGCGGGTCGAGATTGGCGCCCGCGTGGTCCTGCACCCCAAGGTGACGACCGCGTGATCCAGCCCCGGACAGGGAGAACCCCGGCGCGTTCTGCCGGATAATCTGTCCGAGGCGAACTGGGGGGCGCTTCGGATCACCTGAAGACGGGCACTGTCTATGGTGAAGGACAGACCGGCAACACCGGCGCTGTTGGAGCCACTCCTTGCCCACATGCGGTCAGACCTCCGTCGCCGGGCACCGCATGTGGATGGGGACCTTCCACGCCCAGGCGTCCGGACCGTAGTCCCGCCTGCGGCAAGTAAATGCGCTTTTACAGTGCAGTACGGGGGACGAGTCAGCCGTGCTGGCGCTTGGTTCAGGACAAAAACGGGCCGCCAAACGGTCTCCACAAAGCGACGGGACCTTGCCGAACCCACGCCATGACCCGCCGCGTCGCAGCGACGTGAAATATATTTCTCACCTCAGGATTTATTGACAGGCGGGGGCCTCCTCCGCATCTTCGGGCCGGTGAAACGCCGGTGCTGACTGAGGAGTTTTCGGTCCCGGCCCAGGGAGGACATCCGATGAAGACCAGATATTTCGCGGCGGCAGCCGCCTCTTTTGTCATGGCCAGCGCGTCAGTAACGCTTGCGCAAGATGCCGATACGCCTTGGGAAACCAGCCCGTTCCGCTGCGAGCCGGGCGAGACCTACGTGATGAACGTGATGGTTTCAGGTGTGGAATACTGGTTCCCGGTCTACGAGATGTTCAAGCAGGCCGCGCATCAGTTCGGATGCGAGGCGGATTACACCGGCACGCCGGAGTATGACGTCAACAAGCAGATCGCCACCTTCGAGCAGGCATTGGCCAAGCAGCCCGCCGGCATCCTGCTGCACCCGATGAACCCCGATCCCTTTGTCGAGCCGATCAACCGCGCCATCGAGCAGGGCACTGCCGTCGTGACCTTTGCCGCCGACAGCCCGAACTCCAATCGGGTGTCCTATGTGACCTCCGACAACGCCCGTGAGGGCCGCGTGGCTGCACAGCAGATCGCCGAGGACATGGGCGGCAAGGGCCAGTACGCCGTGCTGGAGAACCCCGGCCAGGACAATCACGACCGCCGCGTCGCCGCCTTCATCGAAGAGATGGAGACGAACTGGCCCGACATGGAACTGGTCGGCCGGGCGTCGACCGGGCAGGACCCGAACAAGGCTTATCAGGCGGTGCTGAGCCTCGCGCAGGCCAACCCCGATCTTGGTGCGGTCTTCATGCCGGAGGCTTCCTCGGCGATGGGCGCGGCGCAGGCGGCCAAGGAAGCGGGTGGCAGCATCCGCGTGATGTCGGTCGACGTGAACGCGTCGGTGCTCGACATGATCAAGGCGGGCGAGATGTTCGGTGCGATCAACCCCAACCAAGGCACGCAGGGCTATTACGGCTTCCTGCTCCTGTGGCTGGCCAAACACCCGGAGTTGATCGACCCGATGAACGACCACGCCGAGGCCGGGTTCAACCCGATGGGCATTCCGGTGCTGGACAACGGTTACTCGGTCGTGACGCAGGACAACGCCGAAAGCTTCTACTGGGACAAGTACCTCAAGAAGCGCGGCACCCGCGGTATCGAGGGGTAAGCCTCCTCGGTCCAGTCCGCGTCCTCCCCCTTTGACGGCGCGGCTCCTCCCGGCGGATCGGGTTCCACCGATCCGCCGAACACACAATCCCCGCCAATCCCGGAGGCTGCCATGCCGCCCCTTCTTCAACTGAGCAACATCGCGAAGAGCTTCGGTGCGGTGAAGGCGCTGCGCGATGTCTCCTTCGAGCTGCGCGCCGGAGAGATCCACGCCCTTGCTGGCGAGAACGGCGCGGGCAAGTCCACCACGATGAAGATCGTCGACGGGATACAGCAACCGGACGCGGGCGAGATCCGTGTCGACGGCAAGCTGCGCCGCATCCGCTCACCGCTGGAGGCGCAGGCGCTCGGCATCGGCTTTGTGCATCAGGAGATCGCGCTCTGCCCCGACGTGAGCGTGGCCGAGAACATCTTCATGAGCGCCACCGCCACGCGGAGCGGTCTGATGAACTTCGCCGCGCTGGAGCGCAAGGCAAAGACCGTTCTGGAGGAACTCTGCGACGTCGATCCCGCCGCGAAAGTGGGCGATCTGAGCATCTCGAACCAGCAGTTGGTCGAGATCGCCAAGGCACTGACGCTGGATGCGCGGATCCTGATCCTCGACGAGCCGACATCCGCGCTGACCGAGACGGAGACGGAAAAGCTGTTTCGCATCGTGCACCGGCTGCGCGAGCGTGGCTTGGGCATCATCCACATCTCGCACCGCATGGCCGAGATCTTCGATCACTGCGACCGTGTCACTGTGTTCCGCGACGGCGAATACGTCACCTGCCTGAACATCCCCGAGACGACCCCGCAGGAGGTCGTGAACAACATGGTCGGGCGCGAGATTTCGCACCTTTACCCCGCCAAGGCGACGCAGCCCGCGGGCCGGCCGCTGCTCGAGGTCGAGGGCGTGACTTGCGACCTGCTGAACAATGTCTCGCTGACCCTGCGCGAGGGCGAGATCCTGGGCATTGGCGGGCTGATCGGCGCGGGCCGGTCCGAACTGGCCAAGGCGATATGCGGCCTGCGCCGCAGCTCCAAGACCGTCCGTCTGATGGGCGAGGCGGTCGATATCCCCGATTTCTCCGCCGCGCTGGAACGCGGTCTGGTCTACGTTTCCGAGGACCGCAAGGGCGAGGGGCTGTTCCTCGACCTGCCGATCTCGATGAACGTCTCGTCGCTGCGCCTGAGTCAGGTGACGAAGGCAGGCCTTGTCGACCGCGCCGCGGAAACCGCACAGGCCGAGACGCTGGGTCGCCGCTTGAGGCTCAAGGCCGGCAAGCCCGAGGACCCGCCGAGCACCCTGTCGGGCGGCAACCAGCAGAAGGTCGCGCTGGCGCGGATGCTGTCGGTGAACCCGAAAGTGGTTTTCCTGGACGAGCCGACGCGCGGCGTCGACGTAGGCGCCAAATCCGAGATCCACGCCATCCTGCGCGACCTTTGTGAACAGGGCGTCGGCGTCGTGGTGATCTCGTCCGAACTGCCCGAGCTGATCGGGCTCAGCGACCGCATTGTCGTCCTGCACGAGGGCGAGATCACAGGTGAACTGGGCCTCGACGAGATGACCGAAGAGGCGATCATCCACCTTGCCTCGGGCCTGCACATTCAAGGAGACGCAGCATGAGCGAGACCAGCCTTTCCGGCGGCATGACCCGAACCCGCGCCCCCGGCGCCCTGCGCAGGCTCGCGGGCATGCGCGAGATGGGACTGCTCTGCATCATCCTTGCGCTCTGCATCGTGATGAGCTTCGCCAGCCCCTATTTCCTGACCTGGTCGAACTTCCGGACCATCTTCCTCAGCTTCTCCATCGAGGGGATCGTGGTTATCGGCATGACGGTGCTGCTGATCGTCGGCGGGCTCGACCTGTCGGTGGGCGCGGTGGTCTGCCTTGCGATGGTGGTCGCGGGCAAGCTGTTCCTGATGGGGCTGGACCCCTGGCTTGCCTCTGCGGCGGGGGTCGCGGCGGCGGCGGGGGTCGGCGCAGCCATGGGCCTCTTCGTGGTGCGTGTCGGGCTGTCGCATTTCATCGCGTCATTGGCTGCGATGGTGATCGTGCGGGGCCTGTGCCTTCTGATCACCAAGGGCACGCCGCTGTCGCTGTTCAGCCTGCCGCCCGAGTTCAAGTTCGTGGGGCAGGGCAGTCTTGGCGGTCTGCCGGTGGTGGTTCTGATCTTCATCGTGCTGGCGGTGGTCTTCGACTTCCTGCTGCGCCGTTCCGCGAAGTTCCGGACGATCTTCTACACCGGGTCGAACGAGAAGGCCGCCGAGTATTCCGGTATCCGTACCAAGCGCGTGATCTTCTGGGTGACGGTGCTGTGTTCTACCCTTACGGGCCTCGCGGGCGTGATCTTCATGGCGCGCTTCGGTTCGGCCACCCCGCAGTTCGGCGTCGGCATGGAGCTGAACGTGATCGCCGCGGCGGTGATCGGGGGCGCCTCGCTCAAGGGGGGACAGGGGTCGATCTTCGGCGCGGTGCTGGGGGTGGCGCTCTTGTCGCTGGTGACCTCTTCTCTGATCCTGCTCGATGTCAGCGTTTACATGCAGGACATGATCAAGGGCTTCATCCTGCTTGCGGCGGTCAGCTTCGACCACCTGATGAACAAGCGCGGCAAGCGGAGCTGATCATGGACCAGCTTCAGGACATCGCGCAGGTGCGCCGGATCTACACCGCGCTGACGCTGCATTACGTGGACGGGCTGACGCAGGCCCAGGTGGCGGAACGGATGGGGCAGAGCCACTCCACCGTGAACCGGATGATCAAGGCCGGGCACGAGATGGGCATGGTGGAAATCACGATCCGCTCGCCCTTCCAGGACCATCTGGCACTCGAACGCGAACTGGCCGAGATCTCGGGCCTGCGCGAGGTGGTGATCGAACCCACCGCCTCCGACAACCCCGAGGCGGTGCTGGCCCGGGTCGGCAGCACCGCCGCCGAGCTCTTGGTGTCGAAGCTGAAGCCCGGCATGACCGTCTGCCTGACGGGCGGCAAGGGCGTGAGCGCCTGCGTCGCCGGGCTGCGGCAGGTGGTGCCGCTGCGCGGCATGACGGCGGTGCCCGCGACCGGACTCGTGCAGGGCAAACACTATACGGATGTGAACCACGCGGCCGCCACACTGGCCCGGGCCTTCGGCGGCGAGGCGGTGCAGATGCTCTCGCCTATGTTCGCCGAGACCGAGGAGCAGCACGCCATGATCACCGGCATGAAGACGGTCAGCCGCGTGATGGAGGCCGCTCGCGCCGCCGACGTGGCTCTGGTCGGGATCGGCGGGCTGCGTGAGAAGGCGACATCCTATTTCGACCTGCACCGTGACGTACCCGCCGAGGAAGAGGCGCTTTATGCCTCGGGTGCGGTGGCGGAACTGATGGCGCATGTGCTCGACGCGCGCGGCGAAGTCACCGACTACGTGCGCAACCGGCTGGTGGTGGCGATCTCTCCGGCGGACCTGGCCAAGGTGCCGCTCAGCATCGGTGTCGCCGCAGGCCAAGAGAAGGCGGAGGCCATCTGCGCCGTGGTCCGCGGCGGCTACATCAACACGCTTGTGACCGACGAGGTCACCGCCCGCTCCGTGCTGGCGCGCCTGAAGGAGGCCGGATGACCCTTTCCATCGTTCCCCCCATGACCCGCGCCGCGCGGCTGGATGCCATGGACGGCGCCGCGCCGAAGGTGCTGGTGATCGGCGGCGGTATCAACGGTGCCTCCGTCTACCGCGAGCTGGCGCTGAACGGCGTGCCGGTGATGCTGGCCGAGAAGTCGGATTTCTGCGCGGGGGCGTCCTCGGCGCTCAGCCGCATGGTCCATGGCGGGTTGCGTTACCTCGAGAACGGCGAGTTCGATCTGGTGCGAGAGGCGCTCGACGAGCGTAACCGGCTGCTCAGGAACGCGCCGCATCTCGTCGGACCGCTGCGCACCATCGTGCCGATCGACAGCTGGATCTCGGGCGCGCTGAACGCGCCGCTCAGGTTCCTCGGTCTCAGCAAGGCACCGTCGCGGCGCGGCGCGCTGCCCGTCAAGCTGGGCCTGTCGTTCTACGATCTTTACACGCGCGGCAAGGGCGGTCTGCCGAAGCATGAGTTCTGGTCCTCGGGAAAGGCGAAAGCACGATTCCCCTTCCGCCCGGAGGTGCGCTGCGCGGCCACCTACTTCGACGGCCAGGTGAGTCATCCCGAACGCGTGGTCACCGAGATCTTCGAGGACGTGGCGCGGGCCGGCTGCGACGCGGTGGCGCTGAACCATCTCGAAGTCACCTCCATCGGCACCGAGGTAGCGCTGACCGACCGTATCGGCGGACGGAAGATCACCCTGCGCCCCGAGATCGTCGTCAACGCCACCGGAGCGTGGATCGATCGGACCAACGCTCGGGCCGGGGCGAGGGAAGACATGGTGCAGGGCACCAAGGGCGCGCATCTCGTGCTCGACCATCCGGACCTGCGCGAGATGCTCGGCGACGACATGGTGTATTATGAAAACATTGACGGCCGGATCTGCATCATGTTCTGCCTGCACGGGATGGTGCTGGTCGGGTCGACAGACATCAAGGTGCCTGACCCCGACGCCGTGCGCTGCGAGGCGGATGAGCAGGCTTATATCCTCGATGGCTTGTCCTGGGTCTTTCCGGGCGTGACCGTGAAGCCGGAACAGGTGCTGCACGTCTTTGCCGGGGTGCGTCCGCTGCCGGTCAGCGGGGCAGGGACCACCGGACAGATCCCGCGCGGACATTTCAACCGCTGGACCGAAAGCGACGTGCCGGTGCTCAGCATGATCGGCGGCAAGTGGACCACCTTCCGTGCGTTCGGCGAACTGGCGGCGGATCAGGTGATGACCCGCCTGGGCATTGCGCGCCGCACCGGAACCGAGGCGCTGCCCATCGGCGGCGGCGCAGACTACCCCGCCGACCGCGCCCTCTGGTGCGCGCAGGTGGCCGAACAATCCGGGCTTTCGCCTGACCGTGTCGCGACGCTGCTGGAACGGTACGGCACGCTGGCGAGGGCGCTGGCACATGCCTTTGCCTCCGAACGGATGTTGTCGGGCCTGCCGGGCTACAGCGATGCCGAGATCGACTACGTCATCGCCCACGAGCAGGTCGAACGGCTTGCCGATCTGGCACTGCGCCGCACCACGCTGGCCTTGGCGGGTGCTCTGGACGCCGCTGCGCTCGACGTTCTGGCCGACCGCCTCGCACGGGCAAAGGGCTGGAGCCCGGCACAGCGCGCGCAGGAACTCCACAACTTCCGCGTCACGCTCGCAGAGACACACGGGGCCGACCCGAACCGGATCGGCCTGCATCGCAAAGGGGAGGTTGCGGCGCAATGACGGGGTATCTGATCGGCGTGGACGCCGGAAACACCATGGTGAAGGCGGCGCTCTTCGACCGCACCGGGACAACGCTGGCCGTCGCCTCGCGCAGCTCGGAAACGTTGCAGCCTGCGCCCGGCTTTGTCGAACGCGCTCCCGAAGGGCTGTGGCAGGCGGCCAGCGGCGCGATCCGAGACTGTCTGCAGAAGGCAGGCGTCAGCGGGGCCGAGGTGCTTGCGGTGGGTGCGGCCGGTCATGGTAACGGGCTCTATCTGCTGGACGAAGAGGGCAGGGGGCTGATCGGAATCCAGTCGATGGACAACCGCGCCGAAGCTCTCGCCACGCAGATCGCCGCAGCCCACGGCGACGCGATCATGGCCCGCGCCCAATCGCGGCCCTGGCCTGCGATGACCCCTGTGCTGCTGCGCTGGATGGCCGAGGACAAGCCCGATCTGATGGCGCGGGCGCATCGCGCGCTGCTGTGCAAGGACGTGATCGTGCATGGTCTGACCGGCCGCATGGGCTCTGACGTGTCGGACCTTGCGGGTGCGGGCCTTCTGGCGCTGCCCGCGCTGCAATACGACGACGCGCTGCTGCGCCTCTACGGTATCGAAGCGCTGCGCCCGATCCTGCCGGAGCCTGCGCAAAGCGATGAGGTCGTCGGCCACGTCACCGCCGAGGCAGCGATGGCCACAGGACTTTCAGAAGGCACCCCTGTGGTGGGCGGGCTGTTCGACGTGCTGGCCTCGACACTCGGGGCGGGGACATCGCGCGCAGGCGAGGCGTCGATCGTGGCGGGAAGCTGGTCGATCAACCAGATCTTTGCGACCGCGCTGCCGGAGGAGCCACGCGCGCTGCTGGCCAGTGTCCTGGGGCGCGACACCTGGGTCAGTTGCGAATGCTCGCCAACGTCGGCGGCTAACCTCGAATGGTTCGTGCAGACCTTCCTTTCGGCCGAGGCGAAGGCCCTCGGGGAGGATCCGTTCGACCTGTGCAATCGTCTCGCCGCAGAGTCGGACCCGGCCAGGGATCTGCCGGTCTTCCACCCTTTTCTTTACGCAGGGCCCGTACCCGGCGCGCGTGGCGGCTTCAACGCGGTGGGCGCCTGGCACAGCCGCGCGGACATGGTGCGCGCGCTTTACGAAGGCGTGGCCTTTGGCCACCGCGCCCATTTCGAGATCCTCGATCCCGAGCGGCGCTTCCGCACGGCGACCCTTTCGGGCGGCGCGGCGAAATCGCCGTTCTGGGCGCAGATCTTTGCCGATGCGCTGGGGATGACCCTGCACCTGTCCGACTGCGTCGAAACCGGCGCGCGCGGAGCCGCCATCGCGGCGGCCATCGGCGCGGGGCTGTTCGACAGTTTCGACGAGGCGACGCGGACCATGGCCCGCCATGTCACCGACGTCACTCCAGACCCCGCCGCGCAGGCGCAACTGGACACGAGATACCGGCGCTGGTGCGCCTATCGCGATGCACTGGGGGCGGCTTGGGCGGCACCTCAGGTGGACGCCTGCGAGCCACACAAGACACAAGCTGAAAGGACATCACATGGCTGACCTCGACGACATCATCGACGGCAAGGATTTCGGGCTGAACACACCCGCCAGGAACGAGCCGTTCTTCCTCAAGGGCGCGGGCGCCTATGACTGGGGCATGCAGAACCGGCTGGCGCGGATCTTCCGCCCCGACACCGGGCGCACGGTCATGCTGGCCTTCGACCACGGCTATTTCCAGGGGCCGACCACCGGGCTGGAACGGGTCGACATCAACATTGCACCGCTGTTCGACCACGCCGACGTGCTGATGTGCACGCGCGGGATGCTGCGCACATCGGTGCCCGCATCCACCCGCAAGCCCATCGTCATGCGCGCGTCGGGTGGCAACTCGATCATGTCCGAACTGTCGAACGAAACCATCGCCGTCGACATGGAAGACGCGCTGCGGATGAACGTGGCGGCGATGGCGGCGCAGGTCTACATCGGCTCGGAGTTCGAGCACAAATCCATCACCAACATCATCAACCTGATCGACCGCGGCAACCGGGTTGGAATGCCGACCCTCGCCGTCACAGGCGTGGGCAAGGACATGGCCCGCGATGCTCGCTATTTTGGCCTGGCCACCCGCATTGCCGCCGAGATCGGCGCGCAATACGTCAAAAGCTACTACGTCGAGGAAGGCTTCGAGAAGGTCTGCGCCGGTTGCCCGGTGCCGATCGTCATCGCGGGCGGCAAGAAGATCCCCGAGGACGAGGCGCTCGAAGTCGCCTGGCAGGCCATCGACCAGGGCGCGGCGGGGGTCGACATGGGACGCAACATCTTCCGCGCGGGCGATCCGGTGGCGATGATCCAGGCGGTGAGCGCCGTGGTGCACGATCTGCTGCCGTCGAAGCAGGCGTTCGAGATGTACAAGGACATCAGCACCCGCAAGGCGGCGGCATGACGATGGGCGAGGCCGATACGCTGCTGGCCAGCCGTGTCGAAAGCTCCAGACAGCTCGGGGGCAACCCCGAGCTGGCGATGCATGGCGGTGGCAACACTTCGGTGAAGGCGGTGCGCGACGGGCGGCGGGTGCTGCACGTCAAGGGTTCTGGCTGGGATCTCGCCACGATGGAGCCGCAGGGGATGCCCGCGCTCTGGCTCGATCCGCTGTTCGAGGTGCGGGACGGTCCCCGCCTCAGCGACACCGAGATGGTGCGCTTTCTGCGCGCCAACCTGCTGGACCAGACTGCGCCCAACCCCTCGGTCGAGACGCTGCTGCACGCCTATCTGCCTGCGCGTTTCATCGACCACGGCCATGCCTCTGCCGTGCTGGCGCTGGCCAACCGTCCCGAAGCGGAGCAGCGCGAGACGGTGCGCACGCTTTTCGGCGACGACATCGTCTTCCTGCCTTACGTTTTCCCTGGCTTCGATCTGTCGATTGCAGGGGCCAGAGCTGCCGAAGCGGAGCCGCAAGCGACCGGCATGTGGCTGGCGCAGCACGGCCTTTTCACCTGGGGCGACAGCGCCGAGGAAAGCCTGTCACAGTTCCACGAGGTGGTCGCCGTCTGCGAACGCCACCTCGCAGCGCGCGGTGCTGCGCTGATGGCGCCGACCGGCCACGAGGGCAATACGGCCCTGAACGCGCTCCTGCCGCATCTGGCAGAGGCGCTGACGGGCGATGTCTTTGCCAGCCTTCACTGTGATGCGCGGGGGGATGACCGGCTGGTCGCGCTCTCCGGACAGGACGGGATGGCCGATGCTGTGAGTCGTGGCACGGTGACCCCTGACCACGTCATTCGCATTAAGCCTTGGCCGCTTGTTCTGGATGCCGGTGCCGGCCTTGGCGCGGTCCGCGATGCCGTCGCGAACTTCGGTTCAGCGTATGAACAGTACTTCCGCGATCATGAAACAGGCTCCGAAACCATGCTGGACGTTCTGCCGCGCGTCGTCTTCGTGCCGGGTGCGGGAGTGATTGGGCTGGGACGCACTGCCGCCGAAGCGCGGATCAACGCGGACCTCGCCGAGCAGAACCTGCGCGTCGCGGCCTCTGCCGAGGCGATGGGAGGCTATGAGCCACTGCCGCGCGCAGAGCAGTTCCGCATCGAATACTGGGAGCTGGAGCAGGCGAAACTCCGCAGAAAGAAGGCCTGAGGGACCCGGCCGCGATGATCGAATGCTCGCCGTGAACGCCCGCACCGTCTCAGGAGGGTCGTTCACGGTTGGGCCGTCACCTAGCTTTCTGGTCGGACGTCGAAGCGCAAAGCACGCACGCCCGAGCCGATTGGCGATTTCTGTCAGCCTTCGTGATCTGCGGACTTGCCAGAGTCCGAGATGAACGTCGTCCTGCTGAAACGTCAGATCACGGCCGGTTTGCGGTCCCGGCCAGTGCGGACAGTGCTTCGGCATGCAGTTGGGCGCTGGCTGCCGCGATGACTTTTCCCTCGGAGGTCAAAGTCAAAGGACGCCCCTCCCAATCCGTGATGACCCCGCCAGCTCCTTCGATGACAGGCACAAGCGCCATGTAATCGTAAGGATGCAGGTTCATCTCGACCAGCAGATCGACATGGCCGGAGGCGAGCAGACCGTAGGCATAGCAATCGCCGCCGAACCGCCGCATCGCCACCTTCTTTGACAACGCTTCGAATCGCTCAAGCCCCGACGGATCGAAGCTGTCGGGACTGGTTGTGTAGAGGATCGCCTCGGACAGGTGCTGCCGCCTGCTGGTGTGGCACGGGCTGCCGTTGAACAAGGTTGGCCTGCCGCTTTGGCCGGTCCAGCGCTCGCCCGTTGGCGGGATGGAGATCACCCCGATGTCGGGTACACCGGCGGACAGGCAGGCGATGAGCGTGCCGAAGCTGGGCATACCCGAAAGAAAACTCTTGGTGCCGTCGATCGGGTCGATGACCCAGACCCGGTCGGCGTCCAGCCTGGCGTCTTCGTGCTCTTCTCCCAGGATGCCATGGGCGGGGAAGGCTTCGGCAATGTGACGCCGCATCGCAGTTTCGATGGCGCGGTCAGCCTGCGTGACGGGGGAAGCGTCCGCCTTTGCCTCGATATCCAGAGGCTTGCGGAAATAGCGCATCGCCATGGCGTCGGTCGTGTCCGCCAGGGTCCCCGCGAACTCTGCCAGCCGTTCCGTCTCGGAGAGGTGGGGATGGGTCTGCATGAAAATTCCTCAGTTCCGGGGGCCGGCAGGCTGCAGGCGTCCGCTTTGAAATTTAAACGTAGACAAATGCCACAAAAACGCAAGACTACACATATTACCCCACGCCCGGCATCGGGCGAGATAATCAGAACGGGTCTCTGAAAAGGCCCGCGGACGACCCGGGCGCAGGTCCGGACCTGGATGTGGACCAACAAGGAGATGATCATGAAGACCTGGATTCCGACCGCCGCACTGTCGCTGGCAGCCCTCGGCCTCGCCGCCCCGGTGCTGGCTGACGAGCTGACTGTCTACACCGCGCTCGAAGAAGAAGAGATCGCGGCCTATGTGGAGGCCGCTCAGGCTGCCATGCCCGACACCGAAATCAACGTGCTGCGCCTGTCCACCGGCAAGCTGGGCGCACGGCTGCTGGCCGAAGCGGGCAATCCGCAGGCGGACGTGATCTGGGGCTGGGCGGTCAGTGCCATGATGGATCCCCAGATCCTCGAGATGCTGGAAACCTACGCGGCCAAGGGGGCCGACGTGCTGCCCGAAACCTTCCGCGATGCGGACGGCAAGTGGTTTGCTCCCATTGGTTACATGGGTGCATTCTGCGTGAACACCGCCCGGCTCGAGGAAAAGGGCCTGCCGATGCCGTCCAGCTGGGCGGACCTCGAGGATCCCGCGTTCAAGGGCGAGGTGCTGATGCCCGACCCGAACTCCTCCGGGACCGGCTACCTGCATGTGAACGCCGTGCTGCAGAGCATGGGCGAAGAGGCCGGCTGGGCACAGCTGGAAGCCATCGACCCGAACATGGCGCAGTACACTTCCTCCGGCTCCAAGCCCTGCAAGTCGGCCCGCGTTGGTGAATACACTGTCGGTATCTCGCTGGCCTTCACCGCGATGCAGTCGATCGAGGAAGGTTACCCGCTGGCAATGGTCTTTCCCGAAGGCGGCGTCGGATACGAACTGGAGGCTTCCGGCCTGATGGCAAGCACCGACAATCCGGAAGGGGCGAAAGCCTTCCTTGACTGGACCATGTCGGACGAGGCCATCGGTCTCTACCAGCAGTACAAGGCGCTGATCACCGTACCGGGTGTCGATGCCTCTGCCGCAGCCGAGGCCGCCGGGCTGCCCGCGGATATCTCGACGATCCTCGCGGATATCGACTTTGTGAAGGCCGCGACCGACCAGACGGCCGTGAAGGAAGAATGGAAAGAGAAGTTCGGCCGCTAAGGCCTGGCATCGGGGCGGCATTGGTCGCCCCGACCCCTTGCAGGCGGTCGCGGGCCGACTGCACGCCCAAGGAAAGCAAGACCCAATGTACCTGACCGTCCGCGACGCCACCAAGACCTATGGCACGTTCACCGCGCTCGACCGCGTATCCATCGGGATCGACAAGGGTGAATTTGTCTGCCTGCTCGGGCCATCGGGGTGTGGAAAGACCACGCTGCTGCGGCTGATCGCCGGTCTGACGGATCTGGACGGCGGAGAGATCACCCTCGAAGACGCGAACCTGTCACAGCTGCCCGCCCGCAAGCGCGGCTTCGGCATCGTGTTCCAGTCCTATTCCCTGTTCCCCAACATGACCGTGGCCGAGAACATCGGCTACGGGCTAAAGATCCGGGGCGCTGCGCCCGGCGACATCGCTGCGCGCGTTTCCGAACTGCTGGACCTCGTGAAGCTTCCGCAGGTCGCAGGCAAGATGCCCGGTCAGCTATCGGGCGGGCAGCAGCAGCGCATCGCACTGGCCCGGGCGATTGCCGTCGATCCGCGCGTTCTGCTGCTGGACGAGCCGCTATCCGCACTCGACGCCAAGGTTCGCGCCGAGTTGCGCGACGAGATCCGGCAGGTGCAGCGCACCCTCGGCATTCCGACCCTGATGGTGACTCACGATCAGGAAGAGGCTCTGGCCCTGGCGGACAAGATCATCTGCATGAACCACGGCATCGTCGTGCAGGCTGGCACGCCGGAGGATCTGTACCACCGGCCTGCCACGCGGTTCGTCGCGGAGTTCATGGGCATCAGCAATCTGCTCCCGCCCGACCATGTTGCGCAGCTGTTCCCGGACCTTATGCCAACCCGGCCAGCGACGGACGTGGCGCAGCTTGCCTGCATCCGTCCGGAACAGATTGACCTCGTGCCACTGGCGGACGGCGCGGCCACGGTGCGCAGCATCAGCTTTCTCGGCAACCTGCGGCGGCTTCAGGTTGACACCGCGGTTGGACCGTTGACCGTGGAAACCCATGGCGCGAACCCCTGCCGCGCGGGCGACCGCGTCGCGCTGACCGTTGCGCCGGACGCCTGCACATGGGTGATCGACGATGCGACCCCGCGCAAGGCGGTCCCGGCATGAATGCGTCCGACACGATACGGGCGCAGGCCAGACGCAAGCCCCTCGATGCCGACCGGCTGCTGACCGCCGTTTGCGTCGGTCTGCCGCTTCTGGGGCTGATCCTGTTCTTTGCCTACCCGATGCTGATCGTCTTCCTGCGTTCGATCACGGTCGGCGACAGCTACGGCCTCGGCAACTATGTCGAGGTGCTCGGGTCTTCCGGGTTCTGGCGTGCGACGCAACATTCGCTGGTCATGGGGGCGGCGACCACGCTGGTCAGTGTGCTTCTGGGCTTTGTCATCGCGCATGGCCTTTATCGCTGTGCCTTTCCGGGCAAATGGCTGATCCGGGCGGTCATTGTCCTGCCGCTGCTGGCACCGTCCCTGGTTCAGGCGCTCGGGCTGATCTTCCTGCTCGGCCGCAACGGTGTTGTCAGCCGCGCGCTTGGCATCGAGATCGAGATCTACGGCTTCTGGGGTCTGCTGATCGCCAACACGCTTTATGCTCTGCCGCAGGCGGTGATGATCATCGGCGCGGCGCTGGTGCTGCTGGATGCGCGCACCTACGAGGCCGCCGATGTGATGGGCGCCTCGCCCTGGCGGCAGTTCCGCGACCTGACGATCCCCTCGGCGCGCTTTGGTATCCTGAACGCAGGCTTCGTCTGCTTCACCATCACGATCACGGATTTCGGCAATGCGGCGGTGATCGGGGGGGACTATTCGGTCTTGGCGACCGAGATCTACAGCCAGGTCATCGGCCAGCGCAATTTCAACATGGGGGCCGTGGTGGGGATCATGCTTCTGCTGCCCACGGTGATTTCCTACACCATCGAACGTCAGGCGATGAAGCGGCAGCAGGCCGGGCAGACCACCGGGCAGGTGCCCTATCGCCCCGTCTTTGCGCCGTTGCGGGACCTGTCCATGGCGGCGCTGTCGCTGCTTATCTGCGCCTGTATCGTCGCGGTGATCGGCATCGTGGTCTATGCCAGCTTCGTCACGCTCTGGCCCTACAACATGGCGCTGTCGTTCAAGCATTACGACATCACGCTGGCGGGCGGGTATTCGTCGCTCTGGATGACCATCGTCATTTCGCTTGGAGCGGCGGCGGGCGGGACCGTGGCGGTGTTCCTGCTCGGGTTCGGGTTGCGGCGACTGCCGCAGGCGCTGGCCCAGCCGGTCCAGATCCTGGCCGCCATGCCGGCCGCCGTGCCGGGAATGGTGCTGGGACTGGCCTATATCCTGACCTTCAACTCCACGGCGACACCGCTTTACCTGCTGTACGGCACCGCAGCGCTGATCGGCATCGTCAATTTCTACCATTACCACACACAGGGCTTCCTGACGGTGATGACCGGCTTTCGGCAGCTCCCCCCGGCGCTGGAGGAGGCCGCGGGCAGCCTTGGCGCCGGGCTGGGACGCACCGCCCGCGATGTCGTCGCACCCTTCATCGCGCCGATGCTGATCTCCGTGTTCTTCTTCCTCTTCATGCGGTCCATGGTCACCCTGTCTGCCGTAGTGTTCCTGACGACACCACAACTGAGCGTCGCCGCCGTGACGATCATGCGGCTGGACGATGCCGGGCTGACCTCGCAGGCTGCAGCCTTCTCGACCTGCGTGATGGCGGTTGTCTGCGGCGCGGTCCTGTCTATGAAAATAGTCCTGGCGCTGATGCGGCGTCGCGGAGGCTGAGGCATGTGGGCAAAAGAGCGTCACCAGAGGATCTTGCTGATGCTGGGGGCCAACCAGCAGGTCAGCGCGAACGACTTGGCCGAAATGCTCGGCGTCTCGCGCGAAACCGTGCGCCGCGATCTGCTCGACCTGGAAGAGATCGGCAAGGTGGCGCGGGTTCACGGCGGGGCCGTCCTGCCCGAGCCCCGGAGCGAAGACCCGTTTCGGCAACGCATGGCAACCCAGATCCGGGCAAAGACCGAGATCGCGAAGAAAGCGGTCGGCCTTGTTCAGCCCGGCCAGACGATCATGGTGGACGCAGGCTCGACCACCGCCGTCTTCGCCCGGGAGCTTGCCAAAGTTTCCGGCGTCTCGGTGATCACCAATTCGCTGGATGTGGCCACCACGCTTCAGGCCGGGGGTCTCGATGCCGTCTTGCTGGGCGGGCGAATTGCTGCGGATGTGCCCGCGACGGTGGGCGAACTCACCCTGTCCGAGATAAGACGCTTCGAAGTCGACATCTGTTTCTCGGCCCCGGTGGCCCTGCACCCCGCCAAAGGATCGTTCTTCTACGACCTGCAAGAAGCAGAGATATCGATCGCGATGGCTGCTCAGGCGACACAAACGGTGGTTCTCGCCCATCATACCAAGCTGGGAGCCACCAGCCGCGTCCGAGCGTGGGATGCGGACGGGATCGGAACTCTGGTCACCAATCGCGCCGCTCCCGACGAGATGCTGGGCCAGTTTAGAGACGCCGGTATCGAAGTCATCTGACGTGCTTTGTCGGTCCGTCTCTGCTGTCCGCTGCGGCGGCCGGGCCAGTCCCTGAACGCGCAAGATGACGAGAGTCTGAAGCTGACGGCGGCTGGAGAGGCGTTGCGCTATCCGGGGCTTTCGCGGCGCGTTCCGGACCACTCCCTGCAGGATTTCCGGACACAGGATGCCCCGGACGTCCGCACTTTGAGTGTTGCCTGTCCGGGCCGCTTCTCCATGGCCTGATATCCGCGCGCAGTTGCTGCCGAAGAAGGGCGGAAGTGCTCTCCTCGCCGCGCCGGCCGTTCAGCACGATCTTGATCTTCGTCTTGGCCGGGCCATGCTTGCGCGTTTTCCGCTGGATGCCCCCGTCCAAATTGTCGGCGGCAGTCTTCGATGTTCCGGATGTCTTGTTTCCCTTTGCTCCAGAATGGTTTCGACAAACCGGAAATCCTCCGTTTCTCAAACTCCTAAATCTGTTTGCTTGGCACTGACGTCAGACAATGATCGTACCGCTTCCGACCCAGGTGCCCGGCGCTCCCTTGTTGGCGGTTCATGCGGTCGGTCGGGTCAGCGACCTGCGACCTCTCCTGAACTCCGGCATAGAGCTGAGGCCCGGACAGTTGGATCCGTACTGACCCGGGTCTGCCATCAACGGTTTTGCCCGGAGGGCGAACACTTTCCTGATTCAGATTGAGAGACGGAGGTCCGTGTCTACCCTGATTCCAAGTTCGGAGCGAGATGGGACTGGCGTCTGGACGTCATCGCCCCACGGCTTCCGGGCAACGCCGGTGATTTCCGGAGAAAAGGGAGGAAAGAATGTTCAATAATCGCAAAAGCGTGCGGAGTGCTGTCGGTCGTGGTCTGTTGGGCTGTGCGGCCGCGCTGGCGTTGTCATTCGTGACAGGACAGGCAGCTCAGGCGAAGGACTCGCTTCGTTTCACCACCAGCCTTCCGGCGCCATCTTTCATCTATGCCGATATCCTGTCGGTCTGGGCGCAGCGTGTCATCGACGATTCCAATGGTTCGCTGGACATCCAGATGTTCCCCGCGGGAACATTGGGCCGAGATCCTGCCGCGCATCTGGATATGGCGCGCGACGGCATCGCCGACATATCGTACATCGTACTCGGCTACACGCCCGGCGCGGTGAACGAGGCCACGATCATCGAGCTGCCCGGGTCCACGCCCAGTGCGACGGCCGGATCGCTTGCTGCGACGAAGATGGTCGAAGAGGGGCTTTGGCCGGGGCAGGGCATGGAAAACGTCAAGGTTCTCGGCGCATTCTCCACCGCTCCGGCGATCCTGACGACCGTCGACAAGGTCGACACGCTCGCGGGGGTCTCCGGCAAGAAACTGCGGGGCGCAGGTCCGACGCTGCTGGCAACCATCAACGCCATCGGCGCGACGCCTGTCGGTGGCATCACCTCGCCCCAGATCGCAGAAAGCCTGTCGCGCGGACTGATCGATGGCACGATCAACGAGTGGGTTGCGTTGACGATCTTCGGTGTGGCCGAAACGGCAAAGAACCATCTGGACATCAACCTCGGCGCGTCGCCGATCATGGTGGTCATGAACAAGGACAAGTACGACAGTCTGCCCGAAGACGCCCGTGCGGCGATCGACAAGAATTCGGGTGAACCGTTCGCGCGCCTATGGGGCGAACAATTCGACGCTTCCATCGAAAAGTTCAGATCGGCTGCGATGAAAGATGACACGCGCAGCTTCTCGACTCTCTCGGACGAAGAACAGGCCCTTTGGGACGCAAAGCTCCAGACGGTCATCGACGCGTGGATCGCTGAAACGCCGAACGGCCAGGTCGTTTACGACGCGTTTACCGCGGCTGTGAGCGAGGCCGCCGAATAGCCGGGTCCTCCCGTCGGTGGCATGGTCCGTAAGCGGCACGCCATGACCACCGGACCCCGGGGCGGCAGAGCACATCTGCCGCCCCTTTTTCATGAAGTTCTGCCCGGCGACCGTACCAGATTGAACAGCGTGCTGCCGGATGTCAGAATGGACCGCGACCAATCATCAACCCAGAGCAGAGCCTTGAAAGCCAGCGAGATTTACGACCAACCCGGTTACCTGCTGCGCAGAACCCATCAGGTGGCGACGGCAGCGTTCAGTCAGGCGAATGCCGACGTCGATCTGACCGCCGTGCAGTTTGCAGCGCTTCTTCACATCCGGGATACACCCGGCATAGATGCCACGCGCCTTGCCGAGGCGATATGCTTCGACCGAACCACGATCGGCCACGTGATCGGCCGGTTGGAGGCCAAGGGCCTGATCATCCGAAGAGAAGGCTCTCTGGACAAGCGCACCAAACAGTTGCGTATCACGGCCAGGGGTTCGGACCTTCTGACCAAGGTAGAGCAGCGGGTGCCGGCGATTTCGGACACGATCCTGGCGCCCCTCAACGCCGCGGAACGGCAAGAGCTGCTCAGACTGCTCACGGTTCTCGAACGGCATTTTCCGGGGCAGGGGGGCGGAGGCACCACCAAGGGCGACTCATAGGAGTCTACTGGCGCTCAGACCGGGGCCGGCGGCGTTTGGGTTTCGACATCGAGAAAGTCGCGCGAGATCATAACCGCATCCTCGTCGCAATACGCCCAGTCACCCGGCGCAATCCGCAACGCCCCGAATGCGATCTCTGTGCCGCGTTGTCCGTCTGTCGCAACCCATCCGCGCCGCGCCGTGGTGCCGAGAGCCTTCACACCGATGTCCACGGCATTGATCCCGACGCTGTCGCGGATCAGGCCATTTATGACGACGCCGACCCAGCCATTGTCAACCGCAATCCCCGCAAGCCTGTCGCCCATGACTCCGACCCGCATCGAACCTCCGGCATCCACCACAAGGACCCGGCCGTTGCCGGGGGTCGAGACCGCTTTCAGGACCGGCGTGTGATCTTCGAAGGTCGTCAGGGTCTCGACCTGTCCCCAGAAGCTCGGGCGTTGCCCGAACGACCGAAATTGCAGCGTCGAAACCTGAAGGCTTTCGGGATGTGCGTCGTAGAGGTCGGCCGTGCAGATGGGTTGTGAGCGGGGCTGGGTCATGAAAGCTCTTTCGTCTTGATCGTGGACTTTGCGGAAGGGGCCAGACGGCGGCCGCTGACGGTGGTCCAGACGTCCTCTGGGCGGTCCGGCAGGAGGTCGCCGCGCCAGCAGACGTGGCCGTCGGGTCGCACCAGCACGAAAGCGCATTCATACAGGCTACGCAGGTCTTTGTCGCGGTACTGGACCACCCGGACCGGGATTCCCAGTGCGTTGCCCGCTTGGGCGAATGCGTCGGCGCCCGTGCTGTCTTCGGTGACGACCAGTGTGAAGCCATGGCCGTAGTCGTCGAGGATCGAACGGCCATCTGCGAACTCGAAATGCGGGGCGCGCGATCCGGGCCGCGTGGTCGGGATATAGACCATATGGTCGTCCGGCCCTTCGAGGCTGCCGTCCTCGACGACGATTGGCGATGCGCGATAGCGGTGACCAAGCTGGATGCCCGGAGTGACGAACTCACGCAGGCGCAGCGCGAACAGACGCTCGCGCATGGCGCTGCGGGCGGCGTCGCCGGCCTCGCTCTCCTCGTCGAGGATCGGATCAGGCTGCACCATATGGTCGAGCACGCGGTTGTTCGCCGCTTCGTTGGTGTTGCGGATGGCGATAGGGCGCCGTTCGGCCTCGTATGTATCGAGAAGAGCCTCGGGTGCCCAGCCCTCGCTGACGGCTGCGACCTTCCACCCGAAATCGACCGCATCGCCAAAGCCGGTGTTGGCGCCGAAACCGCCCTTGGGCCAGCGCAGGTGTGCCGCGTCGCCCAGGATAAAGGCGCGGCCTTCGCGATAGCGTTCCGCCACGACGCGGTGCCCGGACCAGGGCTGCGCCTGGATCACCTCGAAGTCGAGGTCCTCGCCGATCACCGAGCGCACCAACTCTGCCGGGTCGAGCTGTTCGACCTCTTTGGCATAGACCGACAGCCGCCATTCCCCGGCACCGTCGACCGAGGTCAGGTAAGCCCGCCTTTCATCCTTGAGCGTATGAACCTGCGCCATGCGGTGACCGAACATGGCGTCGATCCGGTCCGCCAGACCCGTGCAGCGGAAATAGGTGGCGAAGTTGTAGCCTTCGCCGAAGGTCCCGACAAAGCGGATGTCGAGCGCCTTGCGCACCGCGCTGCGGCCGCCGTCACAGACCGCCAGCCACTTGCCGCGAACGACGTAGCACTGACCGTCCGGCCCGGTGACCGTGCAATCGACGTGGCCGTCCGCCTGTGTGAAGGAGTCCAGTTTCGTTTGATAGCGCAGGTCGCCGCCCCGGCGTTCCGCCGCCGCGCGCAGGGCCGGATCGAAGGCCTTCTTGGGATAGAAAAAGCCGCCCTCGGGCGAGTAGGGGTCTGCCTTCGGCGCACCAGAGTTGGATGTCCCGGTGAAAAGTGCCAACGGTTTGCCCCCGAGACTGGTGCAAAAGCCCATGTTTCGCGGCATGTCCTGGGGAAAGCCGTCGCCATAGCGCAGTTCATCCGCGATACCCCATCTGCGCAGATGCTCCATCGTGCGCGAAAAGAAGTTCTCGCCCGCCGGGAACCAGACCTTCCCTTCACCCTGCTCGACAAGGATGTAGTCCACCCCGCGATAGCCAAGTTCGTTGGCGAGGAAGAGGCCGACCGGCCCCGCTCCGATGATGACAACGGTTGTTTCGTCGATCCTGGTCATTCCGGCTCTCCTCAACCGCGCCGCTCGCCAACGGCTTCGCGGTAGAAGCCGAAGGCCTGAAGGATGGGGCGGTCGCTGTAGGAAAAGAGAACCGCCTCTCCGTCGATGCTCCAGTGTTCGTGCTCCATCCACGACGGTATCACGAAGGTGTCGCCCTCTTGCCAGAGGATCTCCGTATCCCCGACAAGCGACCCGCCGCCGCCTTCGGCCACGTGGTAGATCGTGCTGGCGGTGTGGCGGTGCGACTTCGTGTGCTCGCCCTTGCGCAGCAGCTGGAGGTAGGCCGAGATGGTCGGGAGGGTGGGGCCACCGTTATGCGGGTTCACATACTGCATGATGATGCCGTCATAGGGGCTGCCCTCGTCCTCGCGCAGAGCGTGCAGGTTGGCGCGGCTGTCGGTCCAGCGATAGTTCAGGATCGGCGACTGGCGCGGTTCCTTCGGCTGTTCCCAGGCGGGTTTCATGCCACGGCCCCATCTGTACAGGCTGTCCTCGGCGTTGCGGAAAATCGGCTGGGTCTGCTTGTTGCCGTCCTCGTAATCCTCAAAGAAATTCGCATCGAGCAGGTTCACGAAGGGCAGATCCAGACCGTCGAGCCAGGCCATCGCACGGTCGGACTCGTTGCCGTGATCGTGCCATTTCCACGCGGGCGTGGTGACGAAATCGCCCTTCTTCATGACTGTACGTTCGCCGTCCACCGCCGTGTAGGCGCCTTCGCCCTCTATGATGAAGCGGTGCGCATTCGGCGAATGCTGGTGACTGTCCGCGATCTCTCCGGGCATCAGGAACTGGATGCCGCCAAAGATCATCCCGACGGTGCGGGCGCTCTTCTTGTCATAGCTCGGGTTGATCAACATCAGCACCCGGCGCTCGGCCTCTTGCGGGGTGATCAGATCGCCGCCACGCAGCATCATTGGCTTGATTTCGTTCCAACGCCAGATATGCGGCACGGCGGCGACGTTCGGCTCTGTCTGGGCGGCGGCACCGAGGTTGAGCCACAGCGGGATGATGCTCATCTTGTCCAGTTCGTCGTGGAAGGTGTCGCGCTGCGCCTGAAGATCGTTCGGGCGGTCGGTCATGGTCGGCATGCTGTGGCTCCGTTGGTTGTTCGACTGGGTCGGAGAACACCCGTAATCCCCATGCCCCGGCCAAGGCGCTTTGGCGCCAACGGTCGACAGCCGACTACGCTCTCTCCACTTTCTGACAGTGTGCTGTCAAATAATCGAACGTCAATTTCTTCGGCCGGTCTGTTCGGAGCGCGAACAGGCTACGAGGCCATGCTGATCTCTGTCTTGTACTTGACCTGTTTGAGCGCGAAGCTGGACTTGATGTTGGCCACGCCTTCGATGGTCGAAATCTTCTGCACAATGAAGCGTTCGACCTCGGCATTGTCCCGCACGAGGATCCGCACGAGGTAATCGCTGTCTCCCGTCATGAGGTAGCACTCCATCACCTCGGGGAAGGCGTGCATCCTGGACTCGAACGCTTCGAGTGCGCGTTCCACCTGCCGTTCGAGAGTGACCTGAATGAAGACGCTGACACCCAGCCCGACCCTGTCGGGATTGACCAGCGCGACATAGCGGTCGATCACGCCGGATTTCTCCAGGGCGCGCACACGCGCAAGACAGGGGGAAGGCGAGAGGCCGACCCGCTTCGCCAGATCCACATTGCTTTGCCGGGCATCGTTCTGAAGCTCGGCCAGGATTTTTCCGTCGATCCTATCCAGCTCTTCTCGCGGCATAAATTGCTCCTCTGGTCGAATATTGCAGCACGCTATGCCGAATGATGCAGCAAGCTCAAACGTTTTCAGCACCACCTGCGGTACGTTGATCAGTACGCTGCCAAAATGCAGGAGCAGGAGGAAGCATGTCCGAGTCGATCACCCATCAGGATGCAGATCCGGAAGAAACGCAGGAATGGCTCGACGCCTATCGGGCCGTATCCCAGGTGGGTGGCGGCGCACGGGCAAGTTTCCTGCTGGGCAAACTGGAGGAAGCTGCGCGGCGGGACGGCGTCTTTGCGGGGGGCGGGCTGCCCTATTCCTCGTATCGCAACACGATCCCGCTGGCCAAACAGGGCGCCTATCCCGGCGATCTCGAGATCGAGGAGAAGCTGACTGCCATCATGCGCTGGAACGCGCTTGCGATGGTCGTGCGCGCGAACAAGGCTTACGGCGAACTGGGCGGGCACATCGCGTCCTATGCTTCGGCCGCCGAGATCTTCGAGACCGGGTTCAACCACTTCTTCCGCGCGCCGTCCGACGGGTTCGGCGGCGATCTGGTCTATTACCAACCGCATTCAGCGCCAGGGGTCTATTCCCGGGCCTTCCTCGAAGGTCGGTTGAGCGAGGGGCAACTGGCGAACTACCGGCAGGAAACAAAGGGCGGCGGGCTGTGCTCTTACCCGCATCCTTGGCTGATGCCGGATTTCTGGCAGTTTCCGACCGGCTCCATGGGGATTGGACCGATCAACGCGATCTACCAGGCCCGGTTCATGCGATACCTCGAAGGGCGCGGACTGGCCGAGACGGCCGGGCGTCACGTCTGGGGCGTCTTCGGCGACGGCGAGATGGACGAGCCCGAGTCGATCGCCGGCCTGACGCTGGCCGCGCGCGAAAAGCTCGACAACCTGACCTTCATCATCAACTGCAACCTCCAGCGGCTCGACGGGCCGGTGCGCGGCAATGGTCAGATCATCCAGGAGCTGGAGAGCCTGTTCGTCGGCGCCGGCTGGAACGTCATCAAGGTGCTCTGGGGGTCCGAGTGGGACAATCTTTTCGGGCGGGACAGCGAACTGGCCCTGCTGCGCCGTTTTGCAGACACGGTGGACGGAGAGTATCAGGACCTCGGGTCCAAGGACGGGGATTACAATCGCAACAAGTTCTTTGACCGGGATCCGGCGACCCGCGCCCTTGTCGCCCACATGACGGACGCCGAGATCCACGCGCTCAAGCGCGGCGGGCACGACTTCCGGAAGCTCTACGCCGCTTTTGCCGCCGCTAAGGCACACAAGGGCCGTCCGACCGTGATCCTTGCCAAGACCAAGAAGGGCTATGGCATGGGCAATGCGGGCGAAAGCCGGATGACCGCGCACCAGTCCAAGAAGCTGGACATGGAGGCGCTTGTCGCTTTCCGCGACCGTTTCGACCTGCCGCTGACCGAACGCGACCTTGAGGAGTTGCGGTTCCTCAAACCCTCCGCCGACAGCGCCGAGATGAAGTATCTCCACGCACGGCGCGAGGCGCTTGGCGGGTACATGCCGCAACGCCGTCGGATGACGGACGATGCGCGCCGCCTGAAGGTGCCGGCGGCCGAAACTTACTCAAAGTTCGCCCGCGCCGCGGATGGCAAGGAAATGTCCACGACCATGGCCTTCGTACGGATGCTGGGGGCGCTCCTGAAGGACAAAAGCTTCGGCCCCTCCATCGTGCCCATCGTCGCGGACGAGGCCCGGACCTTCGGCATGGACAACCTCTTCCGCCAGATCGGGATCTACGCGCCCGACGGCCAGCTTTATGAGCCCGAAGATGCCGGTTCGATGATGTACTACAAGGAGGCCAAGGACGGTCAGCTTCTCGAGGAAGGCATCACCGAGGCGGGGGCGCTGTCCTCATGGGCAGCGGCGGGCACGGCCTATTCGATCCACGATACGCCGATGGTGCCCTTCTACATCTATTATTCGATGTTCGGTTTTCAGCGGGTCGGGGACCTGATCTGGGCCGCGGCCGACCAGCGCGCGCGGGGCTTCCTGATCGGGGCGACGGCGGGCAGGACCACCTTGTCGGGCGAGGGGTTGCAGCATCAGGACGGGACGTCCCATCTGTCGGCCAGCGCCATCCCCAACTGCCGCGCCTACGATCCGGCCTTTGCCGGTGAGCTTGCGGTCATCCTCGACCACGGCATGCGCCGGATGATGGAGGAGCAGCAGGACGAGTTCCACTACATCACCGTGATGAACGAGAACTACGCCCAGCCCGACCTCAAGCCGGGGGCGGAGGAGGACATCATCAAGGGGATGTACCTTTTCGACCGGCGTGGCGACGCAAAAGCTGAAAACCGCATCCGTCTGATCGGCTCGGGCACGATCCTGAACCAGGTCGTCGCCGCGGCGGATGTTCTGGCGGAGGATTACGGCATCGCCTCTGATATCTTCAGCGCAACCAGCTGGAGCGAGCTCGAAAGGGACGCCCGCGCGGCGGACCGCGACCGCCGGTTCGGTACGGACGCGCGGGAAAGCCACGTGGCTAAGATGCTCAAGGGCGGCATGCCGGTGATCGCGGCCAGCGATTATGTCCGCGCGGTGCCGGGCCTGATCGCGCCCTACATTGATGCGCCGATGACCATCCTCGGCACCGACGGCTTCGGCCGGTCCTCGAACCGGGTGAACCTGCGCGACTTCTTTGAGGTCGACGCCAAGAATATCGCGCTCGCGGCCATCGCAGCCATGGTGAAGGCCGGTCACCTCGACGCCGGGGTCCAAGCTGAGGCGATCCGGAAACTCAACGTGGACACGGGCGCTGCCGCCCCGTGGACCCTGTGAGGTCCGCCATGAGCAAAGTGATCGAACTGCGCGTCCCCGATATCGGCGATTCCAAGGATGTCGAGATCATCGAAATCCCGGTCGGTCTGGGCGACACCATCCAGACCGACGACACGGTGATCGTTCTTGAGAGTGACAAGGCGACACTGGATGTCCCCGCCGAGCGGGGAGGCAAGATCACCGAACTGAAAGTTTCGGTCGGGGATACGGTCAGCCAGGGTAGCGTGATCGCCCTGATCGAGGTCACGGATGATGCGGCACCGGCCACCCGCGCGCCCGAGCCGGAGAAACCGGCGACTCCCCCGGAGGCAGCCAAAGCCGACCCGGCCCCTGCCGCGGCCCAGCCCGCTGCGCCCGCCGCGGCGGCTACGGATCGTCCGGCCCATGCCTCTCCGTCGATCCGCAAGATGGCACGAGAGCTGGGCGTCACCATCGGCGATGTTCCCGGCACGGGTCCGAAAGGGCGGATCACGCGCGAGGATCTGAACAGGTTCGTCAAACGCGCCATGTCCGGTGCGGGCCCTGCGCCCGCTGCCGGTCCGGGTGTCGGGGGCGACCTGCCGCCTTGGCCCGAAGTCGATTTCGAGGCCTTCGGCCCGGTGGAGCGCGTGCCGCTCAGCCGCATCCGCAAGATCTCGGGCCCCAACCTGGCGCGGAACGCCATGGTCATCCCGCATGTCACCAATTTCGATGAGGCCGATGTCACCGAAACCGAAGCCTTTCGCAAGGCGGCCAATGACGAGGACCCCGAGGCTGCCAAACTGACGATGCTGGCATTTGTGGTCAAAGCCTGCGTGTCGGCGCTCAAGGCCTACCCCGAGTTCAATTCATCGCTCGATGGCGATCATGTGGTGGTCAAGAAATACCACCATATCGGCGTCGCGGCGGACACGCCGGGCGGGCTGGTTGTGCCGGTCATCCGGAATGCCGACACCAAGTCCCTGCGCGAGATCGCGGGCGAGATGAAGGATCTGGCCGGCAAGGCGCGGGCCGGAAAACTCGGCCCGAAGGACATGCAGGGCGCGACCTTCACGATCTCGTCTCTGGGCGGCATCGGCGGGACCAATTTCACGCCGATCATCAACGCGCCCGAGGTGGCGATCCTGGGCCTGACGCGCGCCGCGATCCAGCCGAAATGGGATGGCGCGGCGTTTAAACCCCGGCTGATCGAGCCGTTGAGCCTCAGCTGGGACCACCGCGTCGTCGATGGCGTGGCGGCAGCCAAGTTCCTTGTCCACGTGCGCGACGTCCTGTCGGACTTCCGCCGCATCAGCCTGTGAGGGGAGGACCAGGACGGTTCAGGTCAAGGTCCCGGATACAGGCAACGCAAGCGATGTCACCGTGGCCGAAATCCCGGCTTCGGTCGGCGACCTGGTGGCGGCTGCGGATGACGTCGCACTTCTGGAAAGCGACAAGGCGGTTATGGATATCCCGGCGGGCAAATCGGGACGCATCCTCTCCATCGATGTGGCGGTTGGCGATATGGTTTAGACGGGGCAGAGCCTGATGACATTGGAGCTTTCAGGAGAAAAACCGGCACCGGAATCTACGCCGGTGACCAAACCTGACGTCGTGTCGGAAATCGCAACAGTCTCTGCCGATGGTGTGGCGCAGCTCGTGGTCCTCGGCGGCGGTCTCGGCGGCTACACGGCGGCGTTCCGCGCCGCCGACCTCGGGCTGGACGTGACGCTGATCGACTCGCGTGCCACGCTAGGCGGGGTTTGTCTGAACGTCGGATGCATCCCCTCCAAGGCGCTCTTGCATCTGGCCAAGGTGATTGACGAGGTGAGACACGTAGGCGAGGCCGGTCTGACCTTCGGCGCCCCGCAGGTCGACTTCGACGGTATCCGCGCCTTTCGCGACCGCACGACGGGGCGGCTGATCTCTGGGCTTGCCGGGCTCGCTAAGCGCCGCAAAGTGCGGGTTGTGACAGGGGAAGGGGCCTTCACCGGGCCGAACGAGATAGAGGTGCGTGGCCCCTAGGGCGCCGAGACGATCCGCGTTCAGAACGCCATCATCGCCTGCGCGTCGGAACCAGTGCGCCTGCCGTTCCTGCCCGAAGCTCCCTGGATTCTTGACAGCACCGGCGTGCTCGCGCTGGAGGACATCCCCTAGCGGCTGCTCATCATCGGCGGCGGAATCATCGGCCTGGAGATGGCCGAGGTCGTCCTGGCGAACAAAATGGGTGCATCGGCCGAAGACCTCGCCCTGTCGATCCACCCGCATCCGACGCTGTCCGAAATGGTGGCGTTTTCGGCGGACGCTTATCTGGGGACTATGACGGACGGGCAAGGCGAAAAGCCTCTGGTCGGGAAAGTAAACGGTGCTTTCGGCGTCGCTTCCTTTTTCGCATGAGTTTATCTGTTGTCCGGATCACCCCATAACGCTCGGCCGGCAGAGCGCTACCGGTGGATAGAGAACGATCACCAACAGCCGCGCGATATCCGCGATCCAGAACGGCGCGATGCGGCGAAAGATCTCGGAAAGCGACAGGGTGGGCCGGACACTTTTGAGAACGAACGCATTGATGCCGATTGGGGGTATGACCATCGAAATCTCGGTGACGACGACCACGACAATCCCGAACCAGATCGGGGCGAAACCCAAAAGTTCGACCAGGGGCGCTAATGGCGGCACGGTCAGAAGAATCAAGGCCGGACCGACGAAGACGCAGCCGAGAACAAGATTGATGCCGCGGATGGTCCACATCGCGCTCGTCGGCGCCAGGTTCATGGTCTCGACCCAGTCAAGCAGATTGGCAGGCATCCGCGAGATCTCGATGAAGTTGGAGAATAACTTAGCCGCCAGTGCGACCGCGCTTGCCTCTGTCGGGACGAACACGCCGTAATAGATGTCCCAGATCACGAACAAGAACAACACAATGACGGGCCAGACGTCGCGCAGAGAGCCGAGGCGTTCCTACAAGGGAAATGCCTTGCCCGTGGGTTCGAGCCCCGGACGATGGCAAAGCCGCCGAAGCCAACGATTATCCTGGTCGGGCCCAATGCCACGCCGATAAAGGCCGCAGCGAGACGCAGCGCCAAGCCGAGGAGACCCAGGGTCATAACATGCTGTCCTTCGTGTCGTCTCGCGCAGGGCCGGTGTCCCCGCCAGGGGTCTACGCCGTGATAAGACAGATTTCCGCAGACAGGACAGTCCTGCCGACCATCAGCCAGATCACGGGGTGGAAGGGCAATCGCAGTAAAACCGAGGCGCTGCCCCATTTCTGCACGTACATGGCCTGCCGTGATAGGCAGCAGGCCACGAAGAAAAGAATGCCGGCGCTTGTTAGATGGGCCAGACCGGATTTCAGCGCGTCGACCGTCCCGTTCAAACAGGCTGTCGAACAGCGATACGGCTTCGATCCCGTGTCACCAGCGGAAGTTCCGAGAAAACGAGGATACCCATGCCGAATTGCTGGACTTCGACGGCGCCGGGAACCGCGCATTGAAAAAGTACCGCCCGATCACATCAACGAAGGTGATCACTGATATGCAAAGCAGCGGCGCGGTTACCATCACCTTGAGAACAAGATCCAAGGATGGGGACAGTCGGTAGCCGGTCGTCTCGTGCGCCATGTCACTCTCCGGCGCCGGCAAGTTGTTCGCGGAAGCAGGCAAGCACCTCTTCCAGATCGAGACGCAAATCCGCGACGTGCTTGGCCCAGACGCCTTTCTCGTCAGTGACTTCAGCCGCCAGCGTCGCGGTCTCCTCGGGGGGGCATCTCGAACACCTCGATGCCGCTCGGTTCAAGCGTCGCCCGCACTTCGGTTTCTGCCGCGTCGAGGTTTTCGCCGGCCAGGCGGACGAGGTGCTCGTCGCTGACCTTCTCGATTGTCAGGCGGTCTGCGGTGGGCATGGCGTTCCAGACGCCTTCGTTGATGAAGATGGACACGGTAGAACGAAAGAGACCGACACCGAAAAGGCTGCCGTCTTGCAGCTCCTCGAGCAAACGCAGACTTTGAACGGAAGAGGTCGGCAGAACCGTTGAGTCCACCACCCCGCGTGTGATGACCTCGAAACTATCGACGGCGGGTCGCGACCCGATGACAGCGGCCATGGCATCGGTGACCGCCACGCCGTTCGTGTTCACCCGCATCTTCACCCCTCTTGGCATCGGAGGTCCTTTCCACGGGTTCTTTGTTGTTCCAGACATGGTTTCCAGCCAGAACCCAGAGGGCGATGACCTAGACGCCGTCCATGTTCTCGGCTTCGCGGAAGTACTTCTCCTGGGTCCGCCAGAGCGCGACAGAGAAGGCCGCGGACGTGGTCGGCTCGAATTGCAGCGGAAGCTCTCCGATCAGGGGCGCCAACCATTGCTTCCCGGTGAAGGACGACAGGTTGATCGCCGCGTCGGCGATGCCGGGCCGGATCATGTCAAGCTGCGCGGTTTGAGGCGCCAGCGACGATGCCGTAAAGTCGATGGTCACGCTGCCGTTCGACGCCTCTTAGACCGCCCTGGCCCAAGGCGGTATGCCTGTCCGCATCATCCCGTTCTGGTCGGGCATGTTTCGGTTGAACACCAGCGTGGTCTCGGCCGAAACGGCGAGACTGCTTGCCAGCATCGGCGCCATGGCGGTTGCGGTTTTCTTCATGAACATAGGTTCTCCGCCCGTTTGTCATTTCTAACTCGTTGGCCGGTCCGGGCGTCTGGCGCGCTCAGGCCCGGGATGTCGGCAGCGGCGTTCGATCTGCCAACTCGATCATCCGCAGTGCCAGTTGCTCGGTAAGCGCGTGCCTCACCCCGGCCCGCTGTGGGCCGTCCCACAGATTTCCCGTCTCGCCCGGGTCGTGGGCCGGATGCACCGGCTCGTGGTTGTCGTTGCAAACGACAGGGTCAGGCGCCAGTCGGGCATCACGAGCGACCGCATGACCAGAGCGTTCTTCATACCCAGGATCGGGCTTTGCGACTCTTCCTCGATCAGTCCGTCCGGTTCGGATATTGCCGCGTCGAAAAGGTCCCACCTCTGTGCGCCCGAGAAACGGTCAATACCGTGGGCCGCCAGAATGGTGTGTCCGATATCCAGCGAACTGGCCAGATCCTTGCGAAGCTTGCCCGCCTGATCACGGCAGCGCCGATCCGACCAGATGAACGGCACCCGCGTAACCCCGGCATCGTGGATCCTGAACTTGAGCATCAGCCCGCAGTCGCCAAGGAATTCCCCATGGTCGGAGGTGAAGACAACGATTATGTTGTCGTATTCGCCCGTCGCCTTGAGGTTGTCGATCAAACGGCCGATCTGGTCGTCGAAGAAGGTTATCAAGCCAAGCGTCAAGGCGATGACGGCCCGGGCCCCTGTTCGCTTACGGCGAAGGCAAGCTGATGCGCTCGGTTGGCGGTGCGTTGTGCCAGCTGCACATGCAGCTTTTGTGCTGGCAGCGGCAATCGGTTGGCGAAGTTGTCCGGCAGGGTGATCTTTTCGGGCCGGTACATTCTGAAATAGCGGACGGGAACGACAAACGGATGGAGCGGATCGGGAAAGAAGACCGAGGCGAAGAATGGCTTGCCACCCGGTTCACGCTCGGTGAGCCAAGCACAGGCCCGGTCAGCGATTTAATGCGTCGACCATTGTTTGGACTTGAGGCGAACACAAGCTCTGGGGACGTCATATTCCGGCTTGGGAATTCCGTTCTCGTGCCCACGCACCGCTTCGATGCCGTTGAGTTGCGTGCGCAACCAGGCTTCGCAATCGCCGCCGACGGCGTCGCCGTGGTTGGTGGCCAGATCGACAGGCTCGAACCCATAGTACGGCATCTCGACATGGTGGTCGGGGTCTGACCAGCATGTCGGCATCTCCTGCCGGTAGGCCAATCCTTCGCGGCGGGGCAGGGCGCTTTGAAGGACAGGTCGCAGGGGGACCCGGCCTTGCGGCTGGTGGGCTCTGCAGGTCGGCGGGGTTCCCTGCTGCACGGGCAAGGGCCAGCATGGCGGCCTGTTCAACCGGGGCGCTGAAGGCCAGAAAGGCACGCCCCGGTGCCGTTCGCAGCAGAGGAATCGGGATACCAACCATGCTGCGCGCCAGAGACATCGGGTTCAGCGTGTTCGTCGTCTTCTGGGTCCCCGCGTCGCAAGAGCATACGTCGATCAGCCATGCGATCTCGCCGGCCAGCTGCCAGATGATCGGACCCGCCACATAGCCAAGCCGCGTTCCGGTGACGCCGCGCGCCAAGAGCCAGACGCTGTCGGTCACGCGAAACCGCGAGTCCGTTGCGCTGCCCTCCACGTATTGCAGCTATCCCAGCGTTTCGAGAATTCGAAAGACGAAGCTTCTTGGCAGGCCGAGCGATATCGCCAATGCAGTTGGACGCGCCCCGTCTCTCTTGTTGAGTCCTTCCAGCAACGCAAGGCCGCGTTCAAGAGCACGAATTCCGCTTTCGGTTTTCGGCGCTTTCACGGTCCTGCGTTGCGACCCGCCGGGAGCGTAGAGCGCCAGGGGATGTCCCGTTCCCGAGCACTACTGTCTCTTCAGATGAGCTCTTCCAATCGCATCGCCCTTTGTGCCGCGGGCCGCGCCGACATGCGGTCGAAGTATGCGATCAGGTTCTCGGGCAGGTCGAGCTTCAACCGCGCAACGCCCCAGAACATGGTATAGAACAATGCGGCGTCCGCGATGGCCAAACGGTCGCCCATGATGAAGGGATTGTCGCCCAGTTGGGTGGACAAGAAGCCGGCGGCTTTCGTCACGATGTCCTTGCCGTTGTTTTGCACCCACTCAAGGTCGGCCTCGTTGGGGGTGAATTTCTGTGGCCGCAGAATTCGGGAAAAGCCCTGCATGTGCATCGTGGCGACGATGTAGTCGAGGGTCTCCATGATGCGCAGTTCCTGTTCGAAACTGTCCGGCGCAAAGCGATCCTTGGCATAGGTCTGGCTCAACCAGTGGGCGATCACGCCGAACTCGGTCAACAAGGACCCGTCGGGGCGCAGGATGGCCGGAACCTTGGACTTTGGGTTCACCTTGACATAGGCGTCCTTGAGCTGGTCGCCGTTCTTGATGTGAATGGGAATGCCTTCGTATTCGACGCCGATTTCCTCGATCAGGAAGTGGATCCCGAGCGAACAGGCGCCGGGGGAATAATAGAACTTCACAGGTGACCTCCCTTGTTTGCGTCAGTCGTGGTCGACCTTAAGCATGATTTTTCCGATATGGGCATTCTCTTCCATCATCGCGTGCGCTTTGGCGGCCTCTCGGAGATCGAACGTGGCGGCGATGGTCGGGCGGACCTTGTCGCCCAGCAGCGGCAGCACGTCGCGGCGGATCTGTTCGGCCACGCGGGCTTTGCGATCCAGCGGCAGCGGGCGCAGCAGCGACCCGGTTATGCGCAGCCGCTTGGCCATGATGTCCCGCAGCGGCAGCGCAAGCTTTGCGCCGCCACCGCCGGAAAGATGCGCGATCTGACCGTCAGGGGCCATCATCTGAAGATCCTGTTCCAGATGTGCACCGGCCGAAACGTCGAGCAAGGCTGCAATGCCCTGACTCTCAGTTGCCTCCATCACCTTGCTGGCTAGGTCTTCATCGCGGTATGAAAACGCGTCATGGGCCCCAAAGCCTTTGGCGGCGGCGACCTTCGCTTCTGTTCCGGCGGTTGCGATGACTCGATACCCAAGGGCCGACATCGCCTGAAGTGCGATATGCCCGACGCCGCTGGTGCCGCCATGGATCAGCGCAAACGCGTCTTTGTCTAGCGTCATGAGATGGAAGAAATTCCACCATGTTGTGAAAGCCGCTTCCGGGAAGCCCGCCGCCTCGATCTCGGAAAGCGTATCGGGCGCAGTCAGGACGAGTTGCTGGTTGGCCACCACGTACTGGCCATAGCCGCCCCCTTGGACCAGAGCCATGACGCGCTCTCCGATACGGGCGTTGTCAACACCATCTCCGACGACGGCAATTGTCCCGCAGACCTCGAGGCCAGGAATGGCCGTACCGTCGCTGTGGCGTCCGCTCGACCTTTGATGAACGTCATGCCGGTTGATGCCGGCGGCGCTGACCCGGATCAGCACCTGGCCCGCACCCGGAGCGGTCAACTCGACCGTCCTTGGTTCCAGAACCTCGGGGCCCCCCGCGGCGGTGATGACAATTGCGGTCTGGGACTCAGGTACGTCCATAGTCTTCGGGATCCTCGGTTTGGTCATGCGGAGGCGGTCACGTCGGACCGTGAAACTGCGTGCGCGAGAGCATCGCGCAGGTCGCGCGCATTGCCGGCACATGGCGACCTCCAGGCGACGTGCCCATCCGGCCGGATCAGGACAGCGCCATCCGTCGAGATACCGTAAAGCTGGCACCAGGTCTCGACGTCCGCCTCTACCTCTTTGCCGATCTGGAATGCCTTTAACGGGAGGCCCAAAGCCTCGGCGGCAGTGCTTGCCGTGTCTGACCAGCCCTCTGCATCGGGCCCGGCCAATAGCGTGAATTGGCCGATGTCGAAGAGGTCCAGAAGGGACGTGTCCGGGTTGTCGCCTAGCGTCAGATGCGGCGCACGGTGACCGGGCCGGGCCGTCGGCCGGTATTCGGTGACGGAAAACTCTGGCACCGGCGTGCCGTCCGGAGTGATGAGGTCGGATTCGTATTGGTATCCGAACGTCTGTCCCGGATAGTCGAAATGCGCCCGCTGTTCGGGGATGCCTTCGGCCAGCTTGGCGCGGTTCGCTGCGCCTTCGGGGCCCTCGAGGTTCGCCAAGAGCGCGCTTTCGTTTGCCAGCATCCCCGAGAGGCCCTTCTTGACCATCGCCACGGCATTTCGTGCACTTTGCTCGACGTTGAACCTCGCAACGGGCCGTCGTTCGATATTGTAGGAGTCTAGCAGGCTTGCCGGCGCGACCCCGCGCAGGATGAGGTTGAGTTTCCATGTCAGGTTCTGCACGTCAGCGACCCCGGTGTTCATGCCCTGGCCCCCGGTCGGGGGAAGCGGATGCGCCGCGTCTCCTGCCAGGAACACCCGGCCAGAGGTCATTGTGTCGGCAATACGCGCCTGCATCCGCCAGGGCATCACGTTCTTGATCTCGATCGGAATGGCCGGGTCGCCGATGACTGCGCGCAGAATCTTCAGGCAGCGGTCCGCCGTGAAGTCGTCGCGGGACTCGTTCTCGGAGTATCCGAAGTTATACGTCCAGCGCGTCCGGCCATCGAGCGATATCAGAACGCCAGAGGTGGTCGCATTGTAGATCCAATACAGCAGATACGGGCGCGTCTCGACGAAGTCCCATAGGTCGGCGTGGAAATAGATGCCGATCTGCTGACCGATGGAACGGCCCTCCATCCCGATGCCGACGCGCTCGCGTGAAAAGCTGCGCGGCCCATCGGCAGCGATCACATACTTCGCGTGCGTCCGTCCGGTGTCGCCCGAGGTCGTCTCCCAGCTGAGGGTCACCCCTTTCTCGTCTTGTTCAAGCTCTGTGATCCGATGGCCGAAATTGGTCCGGACGCTGTCGTAGGCTTCCGCGTGTTCGCGCAGAACAGGCTCAAGCACGTCCTGAGGGCAGGATCTCTTGAAGACCGGGCTTTGCGACCGTTCGATGCGCGCCCACTCGGGATTGCCGCGCGTTTCGATGACGCCGATCTGATCGCCGGCCAGACTGGTGACGAACCCGATACCGGCATGCCGCTCCAAAGGCAGAGAGACAGCATCCACGTCGGCGGCCACGCCGATCGAGCGCAGGATCTCCATTGTCCGCGTGTTGACGACATGGCCGCGCGGGTGGAACGACGTCGTGTCGTTCCGTTCGTACAGCGCGCAAGAGATCCCAAGGTGGCCCAGCATGTTTGCCGCGCTCAGCCCGACTGGGCCGCCGCCGATGATGGCGACGTCGGTGTGTACCTCAAGCATGGGTCCGCTCCTGACTTTTTTGGTTCTAGGTTTCGTCGGTGATCGGGTTCGACAGCGTGCCGATCCCGTCGATCTCCACTTCGATCACGTCGCCCGGCTTCATGAAGACTTTGGGATCGCGGAAGTTTCCGACGCCGCTTGGGGTGCCTGTTGCGATGATATCGCCCGGCGCAAGGTCGATGATCGTCGAGACGTAAGAGATCAGGTCGGGAATACCGAAAGCGAGATCGCCGACCGATGTATCCTGCATGACCTCACCGTTCAGCCGGGTGACCATCCGGGGCTTCGTGGGGTCGCCCAATTCGTCCGGCGTCACGAGACACGGGCCCATGGACCCGGAGCGCCAGAAGTTCTTGCCGCCCCAGAACTGGGTCGTGTGCCGCTGAAAGTCCCGGATCGACCCGTCATTGAAGCAGGTGTAGCCCGCGACGTGGTCAAGGGCGTTGTCCTTGGCGATATGGCGTCCGGCCGTGCCGATGACGACAGCCAATTCGCCTTCGAAGTCGAAATGATGCGACGCCTTCGGCCGTACCAGCGCCTCGCCATGGCCGACGACGGAGGATGGGTAGCGCGTGAAGATCGACGGGTATTCGGGACGGTCGCGACCGGTTTCCTTGATGTGCCCGAGGTAGTTGAGGCCGATGCAGATGATCTTGTCGGGATTGGGAACCGTCGGCAGCATCGTCACGTCGGAAACCGCCGAAGTCTGGCCCTCCGCCGCTGCCAGGTCCTTGATCGCGTCGCCTGCGATCAGCGCCCGCAGGTCCGGGTATTGCGCGCGAAGTGCTGTGCCTGCATCGACGATGGTATCGCCCTCAAGGCGTCCGTATGACTTGGTGCCGTCCGGAAGGACGTAGGAAGCTATCTTCAAGAGTTGGTCTCCTCGATCAATGAAGGGTGCCTTGCGTGTGGAAAGCCATCATTCGCTGTGAACGACACGATCCAGCCAGGCGCAGTTCGGTTGTGGGTCAGGTGCACGGAAGCCCGTACGGGCCGTCTGGTGACGCATCTCGCGCATCTTGAGCCGAAGCGCGTCGTCTAGGGGAAGATAAACGCGTTCGTGGCCCCAGGTGGACGGCCCCTCTGTCGTTTCAAACGGCTGCCACGTGGCCGGATCGACGATCTGCGCGCCCCATCCGTATTCGACAAAGAACCTGGACGGCGTCTGGCTGTAGAAGCTCATCATGTGGTCGTTGGAGTGCCGGCCGAGCGTGTACGCCACGCCTTCGCGGACCTGCGCGATATCGTAGCCTTGTCCGACATCGTCCAGCGACAGCAGTTCGACCATGAAGTGATGGACGCCCTTGCGGCCCGATCCGACCATGGCAAAGCTGTGATGCCGTCCGTTCACGTGGAAGAAGTAGAGAGGGTAGGGCGTCAGGCCGTAATCGGTGACCTTGAAGCCCAGAATGTCACGATAGAAATGCAGGATGCCCTCTACGTCTGCGACGTGAAGGACAGCGTGGCCCATACCGAGTGAACCGGTCTTGAAACCGGATATCGGACGCCCGGAAAGAAACGGCTCGCTGGCGATTTCAGGGCCGCAGAACGCTTCCAGGCGGTTGCCATCGGGATCGTAGAAAGAGATCAGCCTGGCGACGTGACGCTGGTCTGCCAGAGACGTGCCGTGCCAGGTGACCTGCACCCCGTTGTCCTCAAGCCGTGAGGCCAGGACGTCGAGATCTTCGGGCGTGTCCACCTCCCACCCCATGAAGGCCAGGTCTTCTTCGCCTTCGCCGGTGACGATCAGCCGTTGCTTTCTGTCGTCCATACGGAACAGCCCGGCGTTACCGCCCGCGTCGACCTTTTGCATTCCCAGCAGATTGGTCGCGAAGTCGTCCCAGTCGTTCAGTTTCTTCGAGTTGATCCCGATATAGCCGAGTGATGTGATCGACATGAGCATGGTCCTCTCAGGCTAGTGTCTGGGCCGCGGCCGGATGGTCCATCGCTGTGCGCGTGACCGATAAGGCCCGGTCAGGCGACCGATCTACCTTTCCCCAGAGCATTAGCGGCGTGCGGTTCCGCCTGCTTGCGGAAACTCAATTCTGTTCGTCTGTCGAACATTTCGCAGAATCTTGTCTCGGATTTCTTTCAGTCCGGTATGTCAGAAGATGGGACGGTGCGGCTGGGAATCCGGGATTTTCTCTTTCTGTCCGGCTTCTTGGGTACGGCCCCTTCATTCAGCCCGACAGTTTCCTTTGACTCTTATTTTGACAGCATACACACTAATTGGATCAACTTCGAAAATGCCGCGGGGAGGGAAGGCCATTTCCGATTCATCGATCAGAGCTCTGGAGCGGGGTGTCGCGGTCCTTCAGGCTGTTAACCGGCTTCATGGAGCAAAGCCGGGCGACATCGCCGAATACACGGGCATACCTCGCCCATCCGTCTATCGGCTGCTGAAGACGCTGGCAGAGATGGGAATGGTGTCAAAAGACCATTTCTCCAATCGCTGGCGTCCGACGAGGCATGTCAAATCGCTGAGCTCAGGCTTCCGGGAAGAGGACTGGGTTTGTCAGGTTGCGGTTCCCCACATGATCCAACTGGGCCGCGATGTCCTTTGGCCGCTCGATCTGATGACGCTGCGCGGCTACCACATGGAAGTTCGTGAATCGACGCATCAGATCAGCCCTTATTCCGTTCAACACGGTATGGTCGGAAAGCAGGTTCCCCTTATCGAGACGGCAAGCGGCCGCGTTCTTTTGGCAAACATGGCGGACCCAGACCGGCAGGCCTTGTTGAACTTGTTCTCGGAAGCGACCGGGCAGAAGCCGCCTTTCATAACCAGGGATGGCGTTCTCGAAACGCTTCTCGCGAAAGTGCGGAAACTGGGTGTCGGCATACGTTCCGCCGATTTCACTCCTGAGACAGGCAGCATCTCGGCGCCGATCTGGTACGAAGACCGGGTTTTCGCCTGCCTGACGCTCATCTGGTCCACCAGCTCGCTGTCGCTGGAAAAGAGCCTGCTTCTGTATCGCGAAAAGCTGCTGCAGACGGCTGACGCCATCTCGCGCGATCTAGTCGGAAACCTGACCTCGGCAGAAATCGCCCAGTTCCGCGAGGCCAGCTGATCGCCTGCGCGGTGTTCGGGCCGCGAACAGTTTTGAGATGTTGGCTGAGGCAAAGCTCTGTTGGAGATAGAGCTTTCCGAACTGAGCCTCAGGGGAGGAATGGCTTTGGCACGTTTGGACCGCATCCTGCGGAGAGGCGCCCGTTGGCTGGCCCTTTTGGGCTTTGTCGGCTTGCTGGCGCTGGCCGTGATGATGACTGTGGACGCGATCTTGCGGACGTTCTTCTCTGCCCCACTTCATGGGGTCAACGATGTCAGCGCCGTCGTCATGGCCGTTGTCATCGCAAGCTGTATCCCTGCCAACCTTTCGAACCGAAAGAACATTTCCGTGGAGGTTCTGGGAGCCGTTCTGGGGGTTCGGGTGAACGACCTGTTGAGGCTGTTTTCCAGCCTGGTGATCTTCGGCGTTGTCTTCCTGATGGCCTGGCAGTTCGTTCCGTTCGTCAAGGGTATGTATTCCAGCGGACGGCGGACATGGGTTCTGGCCTGGCCACTCTGGCCCTGGTGGAGCGTCGCCACCGTTTTTCTCTACTACGCCGCCATCATCCAGGCCTCGAACGTCATCAAAGACATCATTGCCGTATTCAGGAACTTCGGCCGCCGTGCCGTCGGTACTGACCCGGTGACTTCCGACAAAGGTGCTCGTTAATGGATCCGGCAACGATTGCCCTGCTGGGCCTCATTTGCATGTTCGCCCTGATCGCGCTTCACGTGCCGATCGGGATTGCAATGGCCGTGGTCGGTGTCGGCGGCTTTGCCTCGATGACCGGCTGGGGACCCGCGGTCAAGCTGCTGGCCTCCGAACCGGCGGCCACGATGGCAAACCTCGACCTGGCTGTGATCCCGCTGTTCATGTTGATGGGAAGTCTCGCGGCGGCCGGCGGCCTCGCCAAGGACATTTTCGAGACGGCCGAGGCCCTGGTGGGTCATCGCCCCGGCGGGCTGGCCGCAACGACCATCGTCGCAAGCGCAGGTTTCGGGGCCGTGTGCGGGTCTTCGGTTGCGACCACGGCGACCTTCGGAAAGGTCGCACTGCCCGAAATGATCGCACGTGGCTATGCCAAGGGCAGCTCAGCCGGGGCCGTCGCTGCGGGCGGCACGCTCGGGATCATCGTTCCGCCGTCGAGCATCATGGTTCTCTACGGTGTTCTGACCGAGGAATCCGTTCTGAAGCTGTTTACCGCCGCAATCCTGCCGGCGTTGTTGTCGGTGGTGCTGTATCTGGCGGCGATCTGGGTGGTCGCCTGGCGGAACCCCGAGGCGATGCCGGGCTCTGCGGAACTGCCGTTCCGGGTCCGTATCTTTGCGATAGGTCGTTCCTGGGGGGCCATCACCCTGGCGGTCATCGTTTTGGGCGGCATCTATTCCGGGGTCTTCACGGTGAATGAGGCCGCCGCCGTCGGTGTCGTCTTTTCCTTCCTCTTTGCCCTGGGCCGCGGCAAGCTGAACAAGGACACCTTCCTGTCGGTTCTGTCCGACGCCAGCGTCGCCACTGTCATGATCTACGTGATCGTCTTTGGCGCGATGATCTTCTCATATTTCATCAGCCTCAGCGGTGTCAGCAGCGAGATGATGGGCGCCATCGAAAGCCTCGGCCTTCCGCCGCTTGGGGTCATCTTCGTCTTGGTCGTCATCTACCTGATCCTGGGCGCCTTTTTCGACGAAGTGGCCGCCGTCGTCGTGACTTTGCCCTTCGTGCTGCCGATCATCCTGTCGCTGGGCTATGATCCGGTGTGGTGGGGCATCCTGAACGTGGCGCTGATCGGCGTGGGCATGCTGACTCCGCCTATCGGGATCAACGTCATGCTTCTGAACGCGATGCGCGCGGACATTCCGTTGACTGCGATCTACCGGGGCATAATGGCGTTCTTTCTCGCCGATTGCATACGGATACTCATCCTCGTCCTGTTCCCGCAGGTCACGCTGTGGCTGCCGTCGGTCATGTAGACAAATGGTCTGCGCGGAACCTGGTTTGAAACAAGGATGCCCTCGGAAGGAAACGTCATGACCCCGGTCTTCCTGACCTGCGCCCTTGTCGGAAACTTCTCGACCAGGCAGCAGAACGAGAACCCGCCGATCACTCCGGAGGAACTGGCGACCCAGGCGCTGGAGGCTGCAAAGGCCGGGGCGGCAATTGTCCATGTTCACGTGCGCGACCGAGCTGCCGTCGATGGACGTCGCCCTTTATCGGGAAGTGGTCGACAGGATCCGGCAGGACAACGACGATCTCATCATCAATCTGACCACGGGCAACGGCGGTCGCTTCGATCCGTCTCCGGACAATCCGGTCGTGCCGGGGCCGAAGACCAACCTGCTTACTCCGGATGCGCGGGTCGAACATATCCTTGAACTGAAACCGGACATTGCGACGTTGGACCTGAATACCATGGTTTTCGGTGGTGAGGTGGTCATCAATACACTGCCGTCGATCCGCAGGATGGCGGACCTGATCCAAAGCGTGGGCGTGCGGCCGGAGATCGAATTGTTCGACAGCGGGATATTTCCATACTCAACCAGCTCATGACGGAGGACACGTTCGACCATCCGCCGCTCTGCTCGATTGTCACCGGGGTCAAGCACGGGTTTGTTCCGCTGCCCGAAACCTTGATCTACGCCCGAAATCTCTTGCCCAGGTCGGCGATCTGGACAGGCTTCGGAACCGGCGCACAGGCATTTCCGATGGTCGCCCAATCGGCGATGCTGGGTGGACATGTACGGATAGGCATGGAGGATGCCGTCTGGCTCAGGAAGGGGGAAAAGGCATCGTCAAATGCTGCCATGGTCCGGAAAGCAGCACGCATACTCGAAGACCTGGGCTATCCCTTGATGTCGCCCGCCGAATCCCGAGTGGCGATCGGACTGTAAGCGCTGACCTGTGTCTCTTTGGGTCGCCCCGAGCAGATCATGTGCGAAAGGCTTTGCGGCTGCCTGCAGCTGCACGTTCCGCGCCAGATCCGTCAGCCGAGAGTGGTCACATCGTATCAAGTCCATTTCCGGCAAAATGCGCCGGACTTTGAGCCCGGACGGGCAGGGGCCCATTTGCGGTCCGCATGAGAAATCACCCGGCGCGCTCGCGCGTCAGCTCCTCTGCACGTGCGGTGTCAATAACAACGTGGTCGACGTAGCCCCCATGCAGCGCCGCGCGTGTCGCCTCGAGTTTGGGCCGGCCGGGCACCACGAGCAGACCCTCCATCACGCGCAGGATTGTCTGATCGGCGCCAATCATGCGCCGGTCGAGATCGCCGAGAACCGGGGCGTCCTCCGTGTCGATGAAGCGTCCGGCGATGATGCCCACAGCGCCTTTCGCGCGATAGTCCGATATGTCCGCCTCTGTCGCGAGGTTGAACTGAACCACATGAGTGTCGAAGGTGCAGGGGCTGAGCGAGTGGATCGCCTTGTTGCAATCCAGAAGACGGTCGAGCTGTTGCGCTATGATCGGCTCGGCCCGAAGCTGTGCGGCCAGCCCGACATCGCTGCACACTGCCGGTGCGTTGAGGTGGATGCACTGGGCCGAAAGCCGCCGCGCGATCTGGGTGGTGCAGCTCTCGCAGGTCGGCAGCAGCGGGTTCGCCAGATAGCCGATCAGCTGACGCACGACCAGCCACTGCACCGGCCACCATGGCACCTGTTCCGAGACGAAGGAAACGGTCTGCCCCCAGTTGACCGCCAGCGTATCGCCGGGAGCCGCAAAATCCAGAAGGAACTGCGCCGCTGCCTCGCAGACCTGGTAGGTTGTCTCAAGCGCGCTTTGCAGGCCGTAGGTTTCGCACAGCGCATCCGCCAGATCGTTCACACGGAAATGCACACCTGCGATCTTCACGCCCACGATCTGACGCTCCCGCGCCAGCCGCAGGTAGGTAATGACCGTTGGACGCGACAGGTTCAATCGCTTGGCGATCTCGGCTTGGTTGATCTTGCGCCCAAACAGTGCCAGCCGCGCGCCTTGCCGCTCTGATTGCCGGATTAGTTCGAACGTGTCGCGGTGCATGGACCCCGCGCCGCCCAGAACATCAACCACCATCGTCGGTTCGTGCGCGGCAAGGGCCGCCATGTGATCGGGGCCGTTGTAGGCGACCTTCAGGAACTCGGGCCGCTCGCTCGGGGTGAGGCTGGCCAGCAGGCGGATGATGCAATCGCAGACGAAGGCGCCGGTCTGTTCCGGCGCGACGGCGCCGGGCAGGTTGGGGTTGAACACTTGTAGAAAGTGCCTCACCGCGGCCGTGCGCGCCTCGCGCCGGAACGCCGCGTAGCTTTCCAGCGCGCGGGCGTCGGCCTCGGCTTCATCGTTGAAGGTGATAAGGTCTTAGAGATCGCCCCCACTTCTCGCAGGCCGCGGGAATCCCACGAAGGACCCACTAAGAGTGATAAGTGCGCGGCGCCACCGGGCAAAGTGCCGAGAGCGCCCATATAGCCTCGCTCCGGCAGCAATCTTTGACAAAAGGACAATTCTAACGGCTGCCGCAGAGTTTTATGCGGCAGCCGTCGGTCTTGGGCCTCTCATGTGGCCTGGAGGAAGGATAGCGGTGGCCCGTTCAGGGCATGTCTGGCAGCGCTGCGGTCTACAGTGAAGCCGCGCAACTGCGCTGCAGTGCGTTCTCCGGCCGCCAGCGTCATCTGCGGCCTGCCAGATGTGAGACACGCGTCTTTGCCTGAGGCCGATAGCACCGTGGATAAGCAGGGCAAGGTCGACCGGGCAGCACAAAAGGTTCCTGACCACAAGAACCGTTCACAGGTACTTGGTCGGGACGGCCGTCGTGAACTTCATTTCTTCCATGGAGATCATGCCATTGACCATGGTGAAATCCAGCTTGTCGACCATTCGTTTGTAGACCGCGTCATAGGCGGTCACGTCGGGGACCACGACCTTCAGAATATAGTCGACTGTGCCGGTCAGGCGGTAGGCCTCGATGATTTCGGGGATCTCGTCGATCAGGGTCCGGAAGCGGTCTATCCAGTCCTTTTCGTGGCGCGGCGTGCTGATGCCGATGAAGACCGTCATCGGCACCTTGGCCATGGCGTGATCGACAATGGCCACGCGCTTGGAGATCAGACCCGCTTCCTCCATGCGCTTGATCCGCCGCCAGCACGGGGTCGGCGTCAAACCGACGGCTTCGGCAATGACACTGATCGGCACGTCGCTGTTGACCTGTATCATGTCGAGGATCTTGCGGTCGAGTGCGTCGAACGTGATCTGGTCAGACGGCTTCGCGGGGGTGCGTGTCGTCTTCGGCTGGGTCATCGCGCGATGAACTCGACAATTGTGCCTGCGGCATGGGCCGGGCCCACTGCCGTGCCTTGATCAGTCTTGATCCACGGGATTCCGGCAGCATCCAGCACTTCACGCGCCGTGTCCCCGTCGTGCACTTTCACCTGCAGGACGTCGAACGCTCCGTCGGGGAGGGCATCGACATCCAGTCCGCGGTATTTTTCCGCCAGTACATCCGGTGTTAGGAGTGTCAGGTGGGCAGAGTTCTCGCCGGTGAGCACGACGACGCCATCGCCAGCGGTCGTCACCTGACCATTCGCCCAAAGCCGGGCAAAGCGTTCGGCATCCTCTTGCGGTGTGTCGCTCTTTGCGACGACGCCGGCGAGCCCGCAGGCGGTGTTGGCGTGGTCGAGCAGCTCCGGTAGCCAAACGGCGTCCGGGGTCCGGTGCTGGCACATGAAGACGGTGCCGCGGGGCACCTCTTCGGGGGCGAAATGGAGGATTGAGAACGCCGCAACCCCCGTGCTGCCGCCGGGCAAATCGACCGGCCGTTCGAAGTCGTTGAGGCCGACCGTAGCGATGCCCATTGCGTCAAGGGCGGCCTTGGCATCCCGTGCGTCCTTGATGCGACAGGCGATGGCGTGCAGACCCTCGCCGCTTTCGCGGAGCTTTTCCTGCAGCCGCACATTGCCGGGTGTTTCACGCAGCAAGCCAAGGAGCTCATAGTAATCGTCCGGAAACATGATGGTGTAGTTGGCCGATCCCTTTTCCTCGGAATGCAGGCCGCGCGGGGACAGCGTGAAGCCAAGCGCCCGGAACGTGTCGGCGGCGGCGTCCAGATTCGAGACCAGGCTGAAGCAATGGTCGATACCGAGACTGGGATGGGACATCATGTGCACTCCTTACACCAATAGGACGTTCAACGGCCGACCCGGGCAACAGTTCTGGGTTTCCAAACCCTTGAGCCGACCAACGATTCGTTGCGTTCACGATAGCCAATAGAGGCATCCGAGCAAATGAAATCTATGAATGTTGGATTTTGAGGCATGGCTATCTAATTATGCCGGTATGTGTGGTTAAATCTTGACAGTAATGGCGCAGATTGCGCAAGCTGGATGCGGTATCGGCCGTTTGGCCGCAAGACAACTTGATCCTCGGGGAGTGGACGCATGAAGAAATTCTCAGGACTGAAGTGCACAGTGGCCTTTGGCTGCGCCTGGCTCGGCCTTGGCGCCGGCGTTGCGCTGGCGCAGGATGAGGAGCCGAAGCGCGGCGGCACGCTGGTCGTACACATGGCCAGCGAACAGCGCACGCTGAACCCGGCGCTGCG
>NZ_JBRBWD010000034.1:0-65195 GCF_052825245.1 Sagittula sp. | reverse complement strand
TTTGGTGGTCATAGCGTGAGCAAAACACCCGGCTCCATTCCGAACCCGGCCGTTAAGTGCCACCGCGCCAATGGTACTGCGTCTCAAGACGTGGGAGAGTAGGTCACCGCCAAACCTAGCAAAAACCAACAAATCTATATTCGATGATCAGTAACGTAAAAGCCGCCGCAAGGCGGCTTTTGTCGTTTTTGCCCGCAAGTCGGTTCCCGAAAAGGCAGAAATGCTGCCCGGCGGTTAACACACGTCCGGTGTCTCAGTCTGCGGTTTCGTGGAAATGCAGCAGACCGAACAGATGCGTGACACGTTCACCACCTTCGGCCAGAGGCAGGAGCAGGCGCTCGACATTGACCGGCTGATCCGACAGGTTCAGGACGCGGGCGCTGGCGTAGTGCGCGGTGCCGCGCTGGCAGCGCCGATAGATCTGGGCCATGGGGCCGATCAGCCGCTCATGCGCATCCGTCATCACGGCACCGGTGGCGTCGTCGCTGCCAAGCTGCGCCTCAAGGGCCGAGCCCGCCCAGACGAAACGGAATTGATGTTTCCCGGTCTCTGGATTGAGGTCGCAGGAGATCAGGCAGGCATTCCGGGGCATCTGGATCTGCAGGTCGTTCACCAGCGATCCGTCGGGCAGATAGCGCCCGAGCCGTGCCTTTTCGTGCCAGATGTCGAACACCTTGCGGAACTCGGCGGAGGGCAGGCGTTCGCGTATCCGCTGCGATTGGCGCAGTGAATGCTCGGTCAGGGATGCCCCTGGCAGCCGGTCAAGCTGGTCCAGCATCGTGGTCGCCAGGCCGTGTTCGGAGATCGGCTTGTTCAGATGTACCGGTGTTTCCGGCGTCGACGCGGCCGAGGAAATCCGGATGCACTTGGCTCCGGGAATATACTCGCAGAGCGTTTCCAGCACCGAAGGCGCCACATCCGCCACGTGATCGAGATCGACGACGAGCAGGTCGTAAATCAGCTCGTCGCTCACCAGTTCCCGTGCCTCGACGATGTCGCTGGCCAAGGCAGTTTCGTAACCAAGGCCGTTCAGCAGGTTCTGCAGACCGGGCCCGAGGTTCTCAGGGTTGGCCAGGATCAGCACGCGCGCATCGCCATGCAGCGTCCGGTCTTCGATGCCGCCCTCGGGGCCGATGACCTCGCCCCGCAGTTCGGCGCGGGCCATGTAGATGCGGATTTCCGTGCCCGCGCCGGGCGTGCTGTCGATCTCCAGCTTGCCGCCGCAGCGGCGCGCAAGGTCATACGCGGACCGGATGCCGATGCCGGTGCCCTTGCCCTTCGGTTTGGTGGTGAAGAACGGTTCACCCATTCGGTTGAGGACCTCGGGCGACATGCCGGCGCCAGTGTCGATGATCGACAGGCAGACGTAATCGCGGGCAAAGACACCCTCGGGGCATTCCGCTCGGGGGACGTTCCGCAGCGCTACGGTCACCGTGCCGGGCCGTCCGCTTTCCGTGATGGCGTCATGCGCGTTCGAGACGATGTTGAAGATCACCGCAGCAAAGCGGCCCGGTTCGCAGAAGATCTGCCAGCGCTCTTCCGGCAGGTCCATGCGCAGGGCAGAGCGGCCGATCAGCTGCTGGATCAGACCCTTGTCGCGGTCCAGCATCGCCGCCGGGTCCGACAGCTCGGCATGCAGATCGTCGGTACGGGAGAAATCGAGCAACTGCCGCAGGAGCGACTGGCCGCGATCGATGGAGGCGTCCACTTCGGTGAAGAGGTCGGCTTCCACGCTGTCCTTCAGCTTGCGTGTGACGATACGCTGCGCGGACTTCATCACCGAAAGGACGTTGTTCATGTCGTGCACGACCGAGGCGACAAAGGCTCCCATGGTCTGCAGCTTGTCGCTCTGGCTGTTGCGCTTTTCTAGGACGCGGATGCGTTCGCGCTTGGTTTCAAGCCGGCGGACAAGTTGCGCGTTGGTGGCCTGCGCGCGCTTCAGTTCGTCTTCAAGGTCTGAAATGCGCTCCACTTTCCGCGTGATATCCACCAGCACGGCCAGAATGCTCGCGGTGCCGCTGTCGGCATGCATGGCGCCAAGCTGAACGCTCCAGGTACGTCCGGACACGATGTCGGGGTTCATCATGGCCTCGAACGTGGCCTTGCCGTCCCTGCGCACTCTGTTGAGCGCGTCGGCCACGCCACGCGCATCCGGTTCCGCCCACCAGGACAGGAAAGATTCTCCGGCAGGATCGGCAGCCGCATCCATGCCGAGATGGTCACGTACATCCGGACCAACCCAACGGATCGTGCCATCGGTTTCCAGGTAGATTGCGAGTGAAACGGGAAACTCCTCGGAACCTGTCTTCCGGGCGCGTTCGATTTCAAACGTCAGACCGCGCATCTCACCCCCGCGAGCGATAGTCATACCGTCCAACATTAATGAAATGTTAATGAATCCGCAAGCTTCCTGCGTATATCTTGTGGTTCAGGCCAGAAACCGCACACCGCTTGGTCAGCTCGGATTCATACGCCGGGAAGCTGCTGGCAACGTATGGCGACGCTGGTAGGCTGGGACCGCGCGGTCAAGGGCGCAAGACAAGCGAAATCCTGGCGCCAGACCTATCTGCTGCCCGTCATCGCCCTGACCGCCTTGCTGAGCGTCATCCTGTGGGCCGGGCGGGAGGCCTCGATGATCGAGTCGAGAGCCGGCGATGTTGTCAGCGCCACGCTGCGGCTCGAACGCGCGATCGGCTATGTCGGCTTTATTCATAACTTCAAGAATTACGTGCTGCGTCCACAGGAAACCCGTTATTTCACGGCCGCGCAGGAAGATATGGTGCGGGCCCTGGCGGCGTTGGAAGAGCTGGAGACCCTTATCGCCGCCAACGGCTTGGATGCCAGTCTGAGAGAGCTGCATGCGACGCTCGACACATACACCGCCATGCTGAAACGCGCCCGCGCGCTGTCGGGGGAGGGGCTGACTGCTCGGGAACTGGATGCCCGTCTGCGCGTGCCGGACGATGCCGCCGCACGGGACGTCTTTGCGTTCAGCGAACAGATCGACCGTGAGTTAGAAGAACAGACGTCCGCCTTCCTCAGGCTTCGTCTCCAGCTGCAGATGTCTGCCGCAATCTTCGTGATCGCCAGATTTGCAATTGCGCAGTTGTACCGATCACGCGAACGCGCCGAGCAGCAAAGGCTCAGCAGGATGTTCGACACGATCGGATTGCACCTCGGGATCGTCGATCCCGCCGGTCGATTCGTCTTCTTCAATTCCGCCTTCGGGGACCTGTTCAGGCATTTCGGTCAGACCGTATCGACCGGCGACACGCTGGACGACGCCACCCGGCGCATCACGCCCTTCATCGCGCATGAGGATGTGGTGACGCCGCCCGATGCGATTGCCGCCGGTGAACCCGACATCCGCGATGTGACTTTCACGGACGGGTCCGTTATCCGCCGCGCCTTGTACCGGCTGGACTATGGCCGCCAGGTGATCCTGCGCCGCGACGTGACCGAGCAGCACCGGCGGGAGGCGGAGTTCAACGCGGAGCGCGACCGCCTGATCGCAGATCTGAAGCGGTCGAACGTCGAGTTGGACAACTTCGCCGACATCGCGTCCCACGACCTTCGGGAGCCGTTGCGGGGCATCGCAATCAATGCCGGCTTCCTGCTGCGCAAGGAAGAGCTGCCGGAAACGGCGCGGGCGCGGGTGCTGCGCATTGTCGAGATGTGCGAACGCGAGCAGATGCTGATGGATTCCCTTCTGGAGTTCGCGCGGCTTGGCCGGTCCTCCGATCAGGATGACGTGATCAACGATCCCGCCGCTGTGGTGAAGCAGATCGGGCACGACCTTATTTCGGCAGACACGAACCGGCAGGGCGTCATCGTGCTTGATACCGGGCTGCCGCCGGTCAGCGTGGATTTCGGCCGTCTCCGCAGCCTTTTCATGAACCTCATCGCGAACGGGTTGAAGCACAACGATTCCAGCCGACCCGAAGTGCACGTCGGCTTTCTCGGCCCGGCGACCGGTGACCGGCGGCCGCCACGGCCGGTTCTACGTCGCGGACAATGGTATCGGCGTGGCAGAGGGTGACCGTAAAGCCATCTGGACCGCCTTCAGACGGATCAAGACGGGCAGGGACCACGGCCCCGGGTCGGGTGTGGGGCTGACCTTCGTCAAGCGCATCGTAGAAGGATGCAGAGGCGAGATAGACTTCGACAGCGCGGTCGGTCAGGGCACGATGTTTATCTTCATTCTGCCCCTGTCGGACAAAGTGCAGGCCGATGGCACCGTAGCGTCTGCCGGGACGAAAGCGGGGAGATCATGAAACGTACACCGAATGTGATCGTGATCGAGGACAACGACGACGACTTCGAGGCGCTGAAGTTTGCCTTCGAGGAGGACGGCGCCCCGGGGCTGGACATCGAACGCTGCACCACCGGTCCCGAGGCAGAGCACGCACTGGACCGTTTGCGCGACAGGACCGAAATATCGCGCGAGGACAGGGTCCTGATTATCCTCGATCTTCGCCTGCCCGGGTTGTCCGGCTTCGACCTGCTGAAGACCATGCGCCACGATTCCCGTCTGCGCCGTATCCCCGTGGTCATCCTGTCGAGTTCCTCGAACCAGAGCGACTTGATCGAAAGCTACACCGCCGGGGCGAACGCCTACATCCGCAAGCCGCGCAATTTCGACGAATACGTGGATATGGTGGGCAGTTTTCGCACGTTCTGGACAGGCTGCGCAGAGCTTCCGGTGCTCGGCCAGCTCGGTCTCGGCGACCAGCAACCGGGCCTCCATCACCTGCCGTTCGGCGTAGATGTCCTGAAGATCCTGGACCGTCTCGGCCAGCTTGTCGTGCAGCGACGCGATCTCTGCCTTCAGGAGCACATCGTCCATGGTGTCGTGACCGCCCGTTGAAGCATCCGCGTCCAGGCCGGAAAGCGAATGTGCAGGACCGGTGCGAAGGTCGTTGAGCGTGATGATGTAGGTTGTCTGATCGTCGGAAGAACTTGTGATGTGGCACAGGCCTTCGACCTGCCGGGAGGGCAAGTGTTTGCCCGGGTCCATGCCCGGCATCCTGGCCTTTCCCGCCGCCGCCTTGCGCATCAGAAGCGCCACGTTGACCGAAAGCGGATCGGGCAGCAGGTCGAGCAGGTTCGACGTGAACGTGCGGGAGCGGGGCACTTCGATGAACCGCTCGTAATCGCCGAAGGTCCGCTGGATCTCGTCCTCTTCGTTCAGGACAAACACCGCCGCGCCGAGGTGGCGCAGGATGTCCGGCATCTCGGCCATGACCAGCGACGCGACACCGTCCTGACGCGTCAGGGACAGCCGCGGCCCCTGCATCGGCTTTTCCCGCACCGAGTGGGGCAACAGGACGGCACTTTCGGTTTCGTCCACCCGTTCCTCGCGCGTGTTCTCAAGGAAACGGCTGGTCCCGCGCATGGGACGGAAGGCCGAGGCATGCGCCGTGCTCACTTCTGGCGCACCGAGGAACAGCACGCCGCCGGGACGAAGGGCGCCGGAGAACCGGTCCAGCAGCAGTTTCTGGGTCTCCTGGTTGTAGTAGACCAGCGCGTTGCGGCAGACGATCAGGTCGCATTGCGGGAAGGGCTGATCCTTGACCATGTCATGACGCGAGAACACCAGCTGCCGCCGCAGCAGCGGGTCGATCTCGAAGGTGCTGCCCTTGGCGATCAGGAGTTCGGGGCGCAAGTAGCGCGGCGGAATCTCGGACAGCGCCGCGTTGGGATAGATACCGCGCTTGGCCTCTTCCAGCGAGGCGGTCTTGAGGTCGGTCGCATAAATGCGGAAATCGTGTTCCAGCCCGTGGCGCATGCGGAAGTCGTGACACGCAAGGGCGAGCCTGTAGGCCTCCTCGCCGGTCGAACAGGCCGCGCACCAGATCTTCACCTGGCGCCCGCCGCTGGCACCGTCCCGGAAAAGCTGCGGCAGGACGACCTCCTCCAGCGCCTCCCATGCATCGGGGTCGCGGAAGAAGCTGGTGACGCCGACAAGGAACTCGTTCTGGAGTATGGCGACCTCTTCCCAGCTGCGAGAGATGTAGGTGATGTAATCGGGCAGGGTCTCGCACTTGCACAGCGCCATGCGACGCAGGATGCGCCGCTGGAGGGCGGGCCGCTTGAACCGCATGAAGTCGATCGTGACGTGCCCGTCACGAACTGCAGGAGCGTCTCGAACGACTCGCGGTAAGGGTGCAGCAGGACGCTGGCCTCGTCGACGAAGGTGCCGCGCAGGGCGATGACCTGCGCCAGTGCATCGACCATCTTCTCGGGCCGGCCGATCCGGTCGTCGAGGCCGCTCAGCATCCACGTCTTTGGGGTGAATTCCGCTGTGCCGCTGTCTTCCTCCAGCATGACGAAGCCATCGCGGCGCTTGATCTCGCGCAGGCCGAGGCTGCCGTCGGTGCCTATACCGGACAGCAGGATGCCCACGGCGAATTCGCCAAAGGTGGCGGCGACGCTGCTCAGAAGCGTATCGAGCGGACTGTTGGGGTCTGGCTTCTGTTTGCCGTCCCGGATTTCGAACCGGAAATCCGGGCGGCCGCCCGCACCGGCGGTGTCCGTCATGACGCGCACCGCTTTACCGCGCGGACAGACGAAGACGCGACCGCTTTCCACCATCATCCCGGTCTCGATCGGCAGGACAGGCAGATTGCAGCGGGCGCCCAGCGTATCCGGCAGCTTGGCCGCGTCGGGCCCGTTATCACTCGTCGCGATGACGAAGCTGTGGCCGAAACCGGGGGGCGCGGAGGCGAGCAGGCGGATGAGGGCGTCGGGCTGCCGTCCCGAGGCGCCAACGGCGATCAGGAAGAATGGCGCGTTCTTCCCCGGATCGACGGCGCTGGCGGCAGGGGCATCTTTGCCCGCGTCGGTCCGGCCTGCCGTCATGTTCCCGCCCTGTCCCAAGTCAATGTCCGGTGTGCGCGCCGCATCCTGCCTGATCCGAGCCGTCAGGACGACGGGTGCGCTTTGAAGTGTCGTGCCCACCGCATCGCGTTATCGACGGCGGATTTCAGGGCACCCGCATCCATGCCGCGCTTTGGCATGTAGCGCAGTGCCCCGCCCCTGAGCGCCGCCGCCGCGACCTTTTCGTTGCCCTGTCCAGACAGAACGATGATCGGCAGGGTGAGCCAGTGCTTGTGGATCTCATCCACGAGGTCGAGGCCGTCCTCGCCGTCCAGCCGGTGATCGACCATCACGCAGTCGACCGCGGCCTTGCGGATCTCCTTGAGTGCGCCCTCTGACCCGTCCGCCTCCACACGGTTTCGATGCCGATGGTCCGGGCGAGATCGGCGATCAGTTCGCGATCCTCGGGAAAGTCATCCACGACCAAGAGGCGCACGGATCCGAATGCATTGGACATCTCTCAAAGCACCTCCCTAATGCTGTCGCGCGTCCTGCCCACCGCGATTCAGAAAGCCTGATCCGCGTTCAGAGAAACCGTCACAACCATATCCGCCGGGCCCGGGTAGCTGACCGACAGCACCCCGCCGTGCAGGCAGCCACGCGCTTGCAGAACTCCAGCCCGAAGTCGGTGGCGGAGGTTCTGGCAGAGGCGCCGCTGGCCCGTCCTGAAGCTCCGACGCTTTCGGGCATGACATCGTGGGCGGGGCAGCGCATCTGGATCGCAACGGCCCCGCCGCCATCGGGGGCCTTCGCCTCGGACAGCCGGATCTTCGCCGGCTTGGACGTCGCGCCTGCGTCCAGGGCAATGCGCGGCAGGGTTTCGAACATCTCCGTCAGCAGCGCGCGGCTGTCTTCCGCGGCGGGCAGGGTGCCGATGTCGAGTGTCAGTTCCGTGCCCTCGATTTCCGTTTCCAACGCGGCTGCTGCCGTATGGGCGAGGGTGGTGAGGTCCTGCCTTTCGATGGTCAGGTCGCCCGGCTCGACGTTCCAGAACTCGAGCGTCGCCTGCGTGCGGCGTTCCATGAGACCGGACAGGCGTTTCAGGCGCTCGAGCGCGGCGCTGTCCTTCGTCTCGTCCAGTGTGCCGATGACCTGCCGCAGCGCATCGAGCAGGGCGTTCCATTCCAGCGTCGCCACGCGGACGAACCGGCGGATGCCCTCGTCCTGACGTTTGACACTGTCCTCGCGGGCGCGCAGTTCGGAAATGTCGGCAATCACCCCCATGACACGCGCGGGACGGGCGCGGTCCGACCAGTCCATCACCCGGCCCCTGACCTGGACAAACGCGTAGGACCCGTCCTTGCGGCGGCAGCGCATGTCGATGCTCAGCGGCGCTTCGCGGGTGCGGGACATGAGGTGGGTTTCAATCGTTGCGCGGGCAGCGGCCAGATCATCCCGGTGCACGAGGTCGAGCCAGGCATCCAGCCGGTCAGGCACCTCGGTCTCACCGTAGCCCAGCATCGCGCGGAACCGCGGGCTCAGGTAGCAGGGGCCGGGTGCAGTCTGCCAGTCGAAGACGCCTTCGACCTCGCTTTCAAGCATGGTCTCGATGCGCTCGCGCTGGTCGGCCACTTCGAGTTCGAGGAGCTTCAGGCTGGTGACGTCCTGCATCGAGCAGACGACGCCCCGCGGCGTGTCCTCCGGTCCGTAGAACGGCCGTGTCCGCACGCGCACCCAGCCACCGTCCTTGCGGCGCAGTTCGCGGCCGCTTTCCTCGTTGGTCTCAAGCGCGATGCGCGCATCGTCGGCGAGCAGGGTCATGGAGTCCGGCGTCAACGTCGTGGTGACTTTGTCGAGCGACCGGTCCACATCGCGCGGTCCGAGGTCCATGAAGGGCGCGAGGCCCGCACTGTAGCGACGTACGCGCAGGGTGTGCGACAGCACCACGATCCCCACGTCCGCCGTCGCCAGCAGGTTCTCGATGTCGGAACTCGCGGCTTCGAGGTCGGCAATCCGCTCTGCATGTTCGGCGTTGACCGTATGCAGCTCCTCGTTGATCGACTGCGTTTCCTCGTTGTTGGCCTGCAGCTCTTCGTTGGCGTCGGTCAGCTCCTCGTTGGTGGTCTGAAGCGCCTCGTTGGAGGCGCCAAGATCCTCCGCCGTCGCGCTCAGCATATCCTGAAGCGAGCGCACCTCGCTTTCGAGGTGGGCGACGTAGGCATCGCGCGGCATCCCGCTGCTGTCGACACCGGCCAGCGGGTGCTTGGGCAGCTCTTCGGTCCGCAGGTTGAACTGCACGGCATAGGCGACCGTGTGTGCCTGCCACGAGATCTTGCGCGCCACGAGGTCCACGATACGCGTCTCGTCGGAGGAGGTCATCCGCAGGTCCCGACGTTCGGACACGCCCTCTGCCTCCGCACGGCGGATGGCCAGCATGACCGCGCTGCGCAACCGATCGTCGATCAGGTCGAGCAGGTGGGCAGAGAATCCGCCGGTCGGGAAATGCAGCAGCGGAGAGACATCGCCGAAAGTCTTGATCATCCGGGCGTTCTCGTCGACGACGCAGATCATTGTGCCGTTGCTTTCCAGCATCCCCGTCAGAAGCCGTTGCAGGTCTTCCTCCGGTGTCTGGTCGCAGTAGCTGAGCCTGCGGACGCGCGGCATCGGCACGGAGGTCGTCAGCGCGTAATCCGCCGGTTCCTTGCCGCGCCGGTTCTCTGCCACGCGGCGGTTGCGGAAGATGCGCATCTTGCCGATCAGCGGCTGGAACATCGACCCGTGCTGCCCCGGCGACTCTGCCGCGCCCAGCATCAGCACGCCCTCCTTGCGGAGCGAGAAGGAAAAATGCGTGATGACCTTCGCCTGCACGTCCGGGCTGAGGTAGATCAGCAGGTTGCGGCAGATGATGAGGTCGGTCTGCGTTAGGGCGGGTCCTCGACCACGTTGTGCACCGCAAAGACGACGCGGTTGCGGATGGAGGGCACGATGCGGAACACGCCGGACTGGAATTCGACGTAGCCTTTCTGCACGAGGTCGTCGGGTATATCCTCGCGGATCTGTTCGGAGTAGACGCCCCGTTTCGCCGCGGCGATGGCCGCTTCGTTCACGTCCGTGGCGTAGACCCGGAAATCGCGCGCGATGCCGTTGGTCGTCCGGTAGTCTTCCAGCATCATCGCGGCGGAATAGGCCTCTTCGCCGGTCGAACACCCGACGGACCAGATCCGAAGCGGCTGCTCGGTGTTGCCGCTGGCGAACAGGTCTTCGAGGATCTTCTCTTGGAAGGCATGCCAGACCGGCAGGTCGCGGAAGAAGTTCGTGACCCCGACAAAGAATTCCCGAGACAGGACATTCACCTCGGCGGTGTCGTCCCTGAGTTCTGCCAGGTAGGCCTCCGGGCTTTCGTGTCCCTTCAGCGCCAACCGCCGGGCAATGCGGCGTTTCAGGGTCGGCTCCTTGTAGCGGGAGAAGTCGATCTCGGCCTGGTCGCTGACCAGCTTGACGATCTTGTGGTAGGTCGCCGTGTCCTTCGAGAACATTTCTCCGACGCTGATGATCCCCTTGTCGCGCATCTCGATGTTGCGCGACATCTCCTCGATCATGTCGTCGGGCGACAGCACCATGTCGACCAGCCCGGTGGCGATGGCGGTGCGGGGCATGCCGTCGAACCCGGCGGTCTTCGGTTCCTGCACGAGGACGAAGCCGTCGTTGTCCTTGACCGCGCGGATCCCCCGGCTGCCATCGAACCCCGTGCCCGACAGCACGATGGCGATGCCGCGCCCGCGCACCGCCTCTGCCAGCGAGGTAAAGAAGATGTCGATGGGCAGGTTCAGCGCCGGGCGCGGCGAGGGTTCGACGAGCGAGAATCGCAGGCCCTTGTTGCCCTGCGATTCCTCGATCGCGTCGTCGAGCCGGGGGCTACTGTCACCCCGAGTGCCCTGGATGACGATGTTGGACCGTGGCGGGATCAGATAGATGCAGCCGCGTTCGACGGGCATGTTGTCGGTGACTTCGCGCACGGGCAGCACCGTTGTGCGTCCGAGTATCTCGGTCATGAGCGACTTGTAGTCCGGCGATATGTGCTGGACGATGACGAAGCTGTGCGGAAAGTTTTCCGGGACCTGCGAAATCACCTGCTTGATGGCGTCGAGGCCACCGGCGGACGCGCCCACGCCGATCAGGTAGAATGAGTCGTCCACCTGGCCGAGATTGCGCGCCGGTTCTGGCCATCGTCAGTCTTTGTGTCGTTCATCTATGCTCCACGGTGCCACGGCAAGCCCGAGTGGCATATCCACGCCAGAACGCTTTGCTTACCGCCTAAGGTAAGGTCGGCCTTGACTTAATTGCGTGTGGCTTAAGCCGTCCCGCGGGGCGTGGCGGGGCGGGTGTGGCGGTCGGACCAGAGCGCATCGACCGCGTCATCGACACCCAGCGTCCGGAGTGCCAGCGCGGCGGTGCCCAGCACCATCTGCCGCGCAAAATCCGGCCCCTCGTCGTTGTCCCAAAGATCCAGAAGTGCGCTTGCCGGAAGGTCCAGATCCGCGAGGCGGCGGCTGTCGTCGACCAGCGCGGGCAGGTCTTCCTCCCAGCGGTGGCCGTCGCGCAGGCCAAAGCCTTCGATGACCTTGCCGGGGTGGCGTTCGAACTCTCCGCCACCGCCCTTGATGACAGTCATCTGCCGCCAACCCATGAGGGCCGCCGCGTCCTGCTGGAGCAGGCGGTAGGGCGGATGGAAGACACCCTGAACGCTGGCACCGGCCCGGCCCGGGTTGAGCATCCGGCAGACCGTGTTCACGCAGGACCGCAACCCGAACACGCGGCGCAGGTCGAGAAGCGCGAGAAGGGCAGGGTGCAGGTCCTCGAGCGGCAGATAGACGATGCCGTCGGCATCCAGTGCAGCGGCGGCCTCCTGCGGTGTGCGGGCCACGGCGATCCCGAGCGTCCCCAGCCCGTCGCGCACCGCGCCGTCGGCGCCGTTCCAGCCATGCAGCATCACCCGGCGGCCCGAGGCGGCCAGAAGTTTCGCCGACAGCAGGAACCACGGCAGCCCGCGCGTCCGGCCCGCGGCGTAGGATGGCCAGTCGAGATCGGTGTGGGGCAGGGGCGGCAGCGCCTCTTGCGCGGCACGGGCAAAGCCTGCGATCTCCTCCGCCGTCTCGCCCTTCATCCGCATCAGCATCAGGCAGGCACCCACGGCCTGCGGTTCCGCGCCCTGCAGCATCAGGGACATCGCATCGAACGCCTCGCCCTCGGTCAGGGACCGGGACCGTCCGGGGCCGCGCCCCAATGTCCTGACGTGTTCGGACAAGCTCACTCGGCGGCTTCCTTCGACCTTGCGGCCGCCAGGAGGGCGGCCAGTTCCGGACGACAGGAGCCACAGTTCGTGCCCGCCTGCAAGGCCGCGCCGATGGCATCGACGCTCATCAGGCCCTGGTCCTCGATCCCGCGCAGGATCGTGTTCACGCCCACGTCGAAACACGAACAGAGGATCGGCCCGGGGTCGGGCCGGTCCGCCGGGGCGCGCCCGCTGAGCAGGCTCAGGTCGGGCACCTCGGGGAGGGTGGCCACGTAGTCGCGCATCACGGCGACCGGCTCCGGCGAGACGAAGATCGCCGCCACCAGCCGGCCGCCTTCGCGGAAGGCCAGCCGCGCGGTGCCGCGGCCCGGGTCTGCCATGACGGCGACCTCGGCATCGGGCAGACCGAAGAGGCGGCGCGCCTCGGCCTCCCAGTCGTCGGGCGCGGTGTGGCCAGCCAGCTCCGCCCGGTGCCCGGCCCGCGTGACGGACCGCGCCCAGTAGGCCGATGCGGGGTTGAAGGGCCGGGTGGAGACGGCGAAAGCGTACCAGGCGGCCTTCATCCGCGTGACCTTCACCACCGATGCCTTGCTTTCCGGCTGGCCGGAGACCGGGTCCACGACCGGGGCGACCACCGCGTCGATGCGCGCGGCGGGCGCCGTTTCACCGGTCCAGTGCATCGGGGCGAAGACCTGGCCGGGAAGGACCGCGTCGGTGATCCGGGCGCGCAGAATGGCCCGGCCGTGCGGGCTCTGGACCTCCACCAGATCGGCGGCGCCGAGACCAAGGTCTCCCGCATCGTCGGGATGGATTTCAAGGAACGGCTCCGCAAGGTGGGCGGCGAGGCGGGGCGAGAGCGCCGTGCGCGTCATGGTGTGCCACTGGTCGCGCGCGCGCCCGGTGTTCAGCCGGAAGGGATAGCGCGGTTCGGTGCGTGCGGCGGGCGCGCGCCATGTGACGGGCACCAGCCGCGCGCGGCCATCGGCGTGGAAGAACCGGCCATCCGCAAAAAAGCGTCCGCCCTCGCGGCTTGCGGTGACCGGCCAGCGCACCGGGGTCATCTGGTCATAGCCCTCTGCGTCCATCTCGGACAGGCCGGAGATGTCGAAGTCCTTGCCGAACCTGCCCGCGATCCCGGAGAGCGTGGCGTATTCACGGAATATCTCGAGCGGGCTGTCGTAGTCGAACGCCGCATGCCAGCCCATACGCTGCCCGACCTCCGCAAGGATGGCCCAGTCCGGGCGCGCCTCGCCCGGGGCAGGCAGAACCGCGCGCTGACGAGAGATCGTGCGATCGGAATTGGTGACGGTGCCGTCCTTCTCTGCCCAGCCGGTGGCGGGCAGGATCACGTCGGCGAGCCGCGCGGTATCCGTCTCGGCGGTGATGTCGCTGACCACGGTGAAGGGGCAATCGCGGATGGCGTCGCGGACCCGGTCGGCGTCCGGCATGGAGACGGCGGGGTTGGTATGGATGATCCACAGTGCCTTGATCCGTCCGTCGCCCACGGCGCGGAACATGTCGACGGCCTTCAGGCCGGGCGTGTCGGGCGCTTGCGGGGCCTCCCAGAAATCGCGGACGGCGGCGCGGTGGTCGCAGTTTTCCAGGTCGAGATGGCAGGCCAGCATGTTTGCAAGCCCGCCGACCTCGCGGCCGCCCATGGCGTTGGGCTGGCCCGTCACGGACAGGGGACCGCAGCCCGGCTTGCCGATCCGCCCGGTGGCCAGGTGGCAGTTCAGGATGGCGTTGACCTTGTCGGTGCCCGAAGACGACTGGTTCACGCCCTGGCTGAAGATGGTGACGACCTTCTCGGTCCCCATCCACATGCGGCAGAAGCGGTCGATGTCGCGCGGATCCAGCCCGGTCACCGACACATCGTCCGACGCGGCAGAGGCGAGGGTGGCGTTGAAGCCCGTGGTGTTCGGCAGGTAGGCCGCGTCCAGCATGCCGTTTTCGTAGAGCGCGGCGAAGAGGTGGTTGAACAGCGCCACGTCGCTGCCCGGCGCCAGCTTGAGGTGCAGGTCGGCGCCGTCGCAGCTTGCCGTGCGGCGTGGGTCGATGACGATCAGCCGGGTGCCCTTGGCCTTCCGCGCCGCGATCAGGCGCTGGTAAAGCACCGGGTGACACCACGCGAGGTTGGAGCCGACCAGCACGACGAGGTCGGCCTCCTCGATATCTTCGTAGGTCTGAGGGACCGTGTCGGTGCCGAAGGCGCGCTTGTGCCCGGCCACGGTCGACGCCATGCAGAGCCTTGAATTCGTGTCGATATTCGCCGAGCCGATGAAGCCTTTCATCAGCTTGTTGGCAACGTAATAGTCCTCGGACAGCAACTGGCCGGAGACATAGAAGGCCACGCTGTCTGGGCCGTGCGCCTCAACCGTCTCGCGGAACCTGTCGGCGACGAGTTGGAGCGCCTCGTCCCATCCGGCATCGGCACCGTTCACCCGGGGCCTCATCAGCCGGTGGCCGAGGCCCACGGTCTCGCCCAGTGCCGATCCCTTTGAGCACAAGCGCCCCAGGTTGGCCGGGTGGTCCGGGTCGCCCTTGACCGTGACGCCGCCCGCGCCGTCCGGCGACAGCAGGACGCCGCAGCCCACACCGCAATAGGGACAGGTGGACCGCACCTGACCCGCGGCAACGCCTTCGGCCTCCGGGAAAGGCGCGGCAGCCGTCATGCGGCAGTCCTCCGGGCGAGGGCGGTGGTGTCCATCAGGATGCGGCCGTCCTCGACGCGCAGCGGGTAGGTTGCCACCTGCTCGCTGTCGGCCCCCTGTGCCGCACCTGTGTTCAGGTCGAAGACCCTGTTGTGCAGCGGGCAGGTCACCTTCTGGCCGTGCACGATGCCCTCCGACAGCGGGCCGCCCTTGTGCGGGCAGGCGTCCGCCGTCGCGAAGACGGTCGTTTCGTCGGTGCGGAAGACCGCGATGCAGCCTTCCGCCGTCCTGACCAGCCGCGCGCCGCGCACCGGCACGTCCGCGAGCGCTCCGATATCGATCCAGCTCATGTTCAGACCCCTTTCGATCAGCGTGCCCTCGGGCACATCACGCCCGGCCAAGCCGGGTCATCCCAGTCCGGCGCCCCGGCTCGACGGCCGGAGCGCACACCTCATTCGGCCGCCTTCAGCGACAGGTCTGCCAGCGGCTGGAAGGTCCGGGCCGCCTCCGGGTCCGCGCGTTCCGCCCAGGGATCGGTCTGGTAGACCGACTGGGATAGATCGAAGCGCTCGACCAGCGCCTTGCGCTCCGCCGCGTCGGAGAGGACTTCCTTGACCCAGTCCAGCCCGACCTTCGCGACCCATTTGTATGGCCGGTCGAGGTACTTGGCGTTCTCCCGGTAGAGCTGGACGAAGGCCACGGTCCACTCGATCGCCGCCTCTTCGGAGGTCACGTCGACCAGCCGTTCGGTCTCTTTCACGTCCATGCCAGCCGCGCCCGCGACGCCGACCTGGTAGCCGCTGTCCACGCAGATGATGCCCACGTCCTTGCAGGTCGCCTCCGCGCAGTTGCGCGGGCAGCCGGAGACACCCAGCTTGACCTTGTGCGGTGTCCACGACCCCCAGAGCCGCTTTTCCAGCTTGATGCCCAGCCCGGTGGAATCCTGCGTGCCGAACCGGCACCAGTCCGAGCCGACACAGGTCTTCACCGTCCTGAGGCCCTTCGTGTAGGCGTGACCCGAGACCATGCCGGCGTCGTTCAGATCGGCCCAGATCGCGGGCAGGTCCTCCTTCTTGACGCCCAGCAGGTCGATCCGCTGGCCGCCCGTGACCTTGACCACCGCGTCGTATTTCTTGGCAGCCTCGGCGATGGCGATCAGTTCTTCCGGCGTGGTCATCCCGCCCCACATCCGCGGCATGACGGAATAGGTGCCGTCCTTCTGGATGTTGGCGTGGTTACGCTCGTTGACGAAGCGCGACTGCGGATCGTCGCGATAGTCCAGCGGCCAGTCCGCCAGCAGGTAGAAGTTCACCGCCGGACGGCACACGTGGCAGCCGTTGACCGTCTTCCAGCCCAGTTCCTGCCAGACCGCTTCCTGCGATTTCAGTTCCTGGCTCTTGATCAGCCGCCGCACGTCCTCGTGGCTGAGGTCGCAGCAGGTGCAGATCGGCTGCGCGGCGGGCTTCTCGAAGGCGTCGCCCAGCGAGACCTCAAGCAGTTGTTCCACCAGTCCGGTGCATGTCCCGCAGGAGGCCGATGCCTTCGTCACCGCGCGCAGGGCGCCCACATCGGTTGCGCCGCCTTCGATGGCGTCGACGATGGTGCCCTTGCAAACGCCGTTGCAGCCACAGATTTCCGCATCAAGCGGCAAGGCTGCAACGGCTGAGAGAGGGTCCGAGGAGCCGCCTCCCTGGTAGGCCGGACCGAAGATCAGCGAGTCGCGCATGTCCGACACGTCGGTGCCGTCCTTGATCAAGCCGAAGAACCAGTTTGCGTCGCCTGTGTCGCCGTACATCACCGCGCCGATCAGACGGTCGCCCTCGATCACCAGACGCTTGTAGATGCCCCGGGCCGGGTCGCGGTATACGATGTCTTCGCGGCCCTCGCCCTCGGCGAAATCGCCCGCGCTGAAGAGGTCGCAGCCGGTCACCTTAAGCTTGGTGGACAGCTCCTTCATGGCGAAGGTGGCGTCGTTGCCGGTCAGCGTTGCGGCCAGCACCTTCGCCTGGTCGTAAAGCGGTGCGACGAGGCCGAAGAGGTTGCCTTCGAACTCCACGCATTCGCCCACGGCATAGACGTCCGGGTCGGAGGTGCGCATCTGCGCGTCGACCTTGATCGCCCTTCCGCAGTCGAGGCCGGAGTCCTTGGCCAGCGTCACCGCCGGGCGGATGCCCACCGCCATGACGACGATATCGGCCTCCAGCACGGTGCCATCGGCGAGGTTCACCCGTTCCACCTTGCCGTCGCCCTCGATCTCCTGCGTGGAGGCTTCGAGGATCACGTTGATGCCACGCTTTTCCAGGTCCTTTTTCAGCAGGTAGCCGGCAGAGGCGTCGAGCTGACGTTCCATCAGGTGGGAGGCGATGTGCAGGACTGTCACCTCCATCCCGCGCAGGCGCAGGCCCGCCGCCGCTTCAAGCCCCAGCAGACCGCCACCGATGACCACGGCCTTTGCGCCGGGTCTGGCGGAAGCCTCGATCATTGCGTTGGTGTCTTCGAGATCGCGATAGGCGACCACGCCGGGCAGGTCGTGCCCGGGCAAGGGGATGATGAACGGCGAGGACCCGGTGCCGAAGATCAGCGTGTCATAGGGCACTTCGCCCTTCTCACCGACGACGACCTTGCGGTCGCGATCCACCTTCAGGACCTTCTCGCCGAACCGGCAGCGCACCTTGTTGGTGGCGTACCAGTCGTCGTCATGGGTGACGATTTCCTCGAAGCTCTTCTCGCCCGACAGCACGGGCGACAGCATGATGCGGTTGTAGTTGCCACGCGGTTCGGCGTTGAACAGCGTGATCTCGAATGCGCCGGGGGCTGCGTCCAGCAGGTGCTCCAGCGCCCGGCCCGAGGCCATGCCGGCCCCGATGACGACCAGTTTCCGTGTCATCTCGCTTACCTCTCTTACACGTACCAGGCGACGACGTGGCTGACCTTGCCGTCCTTGTGGATCGGCAGGGCAACCATGGTGTCGTAGCCCGCAGTCAGGGCGGGGGTGCCGCTTTCGACGACCGGCACGCCGGTCCCCAGTGCACGCCCGATCAGCCCGTGCCACGCCTTGACCCGCTTCTCGGGCTCGGCCTCACCGGTCCAGAGCGCGCCTTCCCGGGCGCAGATGCCGTCCGCCAGAACCGCGGAGGGTTCGGCCCCCACCCGTTCGGCGCGGGCGTCCCACATCTCGAACCGGTGGGCGATGGGCGTGCCGCGGGCGGACAGCAGGGTCAGCACGTAGGTCACACCGCCGGGAACCGAGATCGGCAGTCCGAGGCCCGTGGTCAGGCCCGCCTTGCCGGCGCTGTCTGCACGGATGAAGCGGTAGCCCGACCCCAGGTCGCGCAACAGCATCGGCGCCTGTGCCGACCACACCCCGCCCGGCAGGCCCTGGCCCTTGGGGAAATGCGTGTGCTGCGACACCCACTCGAAGTGCTTGGCGGCGCCGTAGTAGCCGTCGTCGAGCATCAGCAGGCCGTCCTGCTCTGCCCAGATCTCGATGGCGCCGGTCCGGTTCTCGTCGTCCCCGCACAGCACGACCAGAACGGCCTTCAGCTCTGTCCCGGCGAACACCGGGATCGCCACGGCGGTGGTCAGGCCTGCCTCGGTCGCGGGTTCGATGCGCTTGAAATACGACCCGTCAAAGCCTTTCAGCACGACCGGGCGTTTCTCGGCCCATGCCTTGCCGGGCAGGCCTTCGCCCTCGGCAAAGCTGGTCCGGCGGGAGGCCTCCTCGAAGGCCGAGAGGTCGCCGTAGCTGCCCGCCGCCAGTTCGAGGGTGCCGTCCTTCGGCACCCAGACCTCGGTGACCTGTATGAACGGTTTGACGTCTGCTTCCACGATGGTGTCCATGTGACCGGCTCCTTTCCGGTTCCGGCCCGCTCGGGGCCGTGCTGTTCTGTCGGTTCAGGATCTCCCCGGGCCGTCACGTCCGGCCCGGGGCGGGCGGCCCTTTCAGGCGGCCTCCCGGTTCTTTTCCGGCTTTTCCTCGGATTTTGCTTCGGACTTGCCCTGCTTGCCGTGCTCGTATTCCTCGAGGAAATTCAGCACCTGCTCGCGGTAGAGGTAGTAGTCCGGGTGCTCCAGCAGCGCCTTGCGGGTGCGCGGCCGGGGCAGGTCCACGTCGACGATCTTGCCGATGGTCGCCTGCGGCCCGTTGGTCATCATGACCACGCGGTCGGCCAGCAGGATCGCCTCGTCGACGTCGTGCGTCACGCAGACGGCGGTGACCTTCGTGCGGTCCCAGACCTCCATCAGCACTTCCTGCAGTTCCCAGCGGGTGAGACTGTCGAGCATCCCGAAGGGCTCATCCAGCAGCAGCAGCTTGGGCGAGAGGGCAAAGGCCCGCGCGATGCCGACCCGCTGCTTCATGCCGTTCGACATGTCGGCGGTGGAGCGGTCCATGGCGTCGCCCAGCCCCACGCGTTCGAGGTAGTATTCCACCACGTCCTGCCGTTCGGCCTGCGACGCCTTGGGATAGACCTTGTCGACGCCGATGGCGCAGTTTTCGCGCGCGGTCAGCCAGGGGAAGAGGTTGGGCGACTGGAAGACCACGGCGCGTTCCGGATCGGCGCCGCGCACCTCGTAGCCGTCCAGCTTGATGACCCCCTTCGAGATGGAGTTGAGACCGGCCGCCATGGTCAGCACCGTCGACTTGCCGCAGCCCGAGTGCCCGATGAGCGAGACGAACTCACCCTTGTTGAGCTTAAGGTTGAAGTCCTCGACCACGGTCAGCGGGCCCTTGGGCGTGGGGTAGATCTTGTGAAGCTGCGAGAAGTCCAGGTAACGCTCCTCGATGCCCGAAGCCGCCGCTTCCTTGACCGCCGCCGGGACCGAGTGGATCGGCGTGACGTTCGGCAGGATGCGGGTACCTTCGGTCTTCGCCTCGATGCCCACGTCCATCAGGTAGTTGGTGACGGCAAGGCGCAGCGCCTTGAAGCCGTCGTGGTGGTTCATCTCCCCCCGGTCGCGCGGACGCGGGATATCGACCTTGAACTCCTCGCCCAAGGTGCCGTCGGGGTTCAGCGCGATGATCCGGTCGGCCAGCAGGATCGCCTCGTCCACATCGTTTGTGATAAGGACGCAGGTCTGCTTTTCCTGCTGCCAGATCGCCTCGATCTCGTCGGCGAGGTTGGCGCGGGTCAGGGCGTCCAAAGCCGAGAGCGGTTCGTCCAGCAGCAGCACTTCGGGGTTCATCGCCAGCGCACGCGCCACGTTCACCCGCTGCCGCATCCCGCCCGACAGTTCCGCAGGGCGGCGGCTGACGGCGTGCGACAGGCCCACCATCTTGATGTAATGCGCGGCCTTCTGCGCCTTCTCGGCCTTGGGCATCGAAGGGAACACGCTGTCGAGCGCCAGCCGCACGTTGCCCTCCACCGTGAGCCACGGCATCAGCGAATAGCTCTGGAAGATTACGCCGCGCTCGGGGCCGGGGCCATCGACCGGCTTGCCCTTGAAGGTGACCTCGCCCTTCGTGGGCTTTTGCAGGCCGGCCATCAGGTTGATCAGCGTGGTCTTGCCGGAGCCGGAGAAGCCCAGCAGCACCAGGAATTCGCCTTCTTCCACCTTCAGGTCGATGCCGTTCAGGACATGCGTTGCGGCGGTGCCCTGGCCGTAGCTCTTGGAGACGTTCTTGAACTCTAGGATACCCATGTCGATCACCGCTGGTTCGTGAAGGTGAAGAGGGACTGCAGGGCGTACATCACGCGATCCAGCAGGAAGCCGATGATGCCGATCGTGAAGACCGCGACCATGATCTTGGCGAGCGAGGACGAAGACCCGTTCTGGAACTCATCCCAAACGAACTTTCCAAGGCCGGGGTTCTGGGCCAGCATTTCGGCGGCGATCAGAACCATCCAGCCCACACCGAGCGACAGGCGCAGACCGGTGAAGATCAGCGGCAGGGCAGAGGGCAGGACCAGCTTGGTGATCTTGGTCCAGGTGTTCATCTTCAGGACCTTGGAGACGTTCACCAGGTCCTTGTCGATCGACGCCACGCCGAGGCTCGTGTTGATCAGCGTCGGCCAGAGCGAACAGAGGGTCACGGTTACGGCGGAGATGATGAAGGACTTGGCGAACAACCCGCCATCGGTCGCGGCGGCGGCGGAGACGATCATCGTCACGATGGGCAGCCAGGCCAGCGGCGAGACCGGCTTGAAGATCTGCACCAGCGGATTGATCGCGGCATTGGCCGTGGGCGACAGACCGGCGAGGATGCCCAGCGGCACGGCGACCAGCGTCGCCAGCACGAAGCCGAAGAACACCGTCTGGATGGAGGTCCAGATCTGCTGGTAATAGGACGGCGCGCCGGTGTAGGCCACGTCCTTGACCTTCTCGGGCTCGCCCGCCTCGATGAACTTCTGGTTGCGCTTCTCCACCATCGTCTCGAACTTCGCCTGCTTCTCGGCCTTGGCGATGGCGTCCTCGTGCAGGTTCACGGCCTCTTCCCAGACCTGGCCGGGGCCCGGCACGGCACCCAGCGAGGTCTGCACCTGCGGCGCCAGCATTGCCCACAGCGCGAGGAAGGCGACGATGGCGAGGATCGGCACGATCAGCAGCCGCCAGATCTCTTTCATCTGCGCCTGCGGGTTGTCGCCGGCTGCGGCCTTCAGGACGGGTGTGACCCACGACAGGCCAAGCACCTGGAACCACTTGTCGGCCTTGTTGATGCGGGTGAACAGACGGGCGCGCCGGGCTTCCCGGGCGGCGTCATCGGTGAAATTCGGATCGACGGTCGTCATGTTTTCGGGTCCTCGTTGCGCGCAGGCAAATCGGCCGCGCGGTGCTTTGGTTGGCTGCGGAAGAGGGCGGGAAGGTCGTTTCCGCGTATCCGGAGAAAGTCGGCATTCAGGGAGGGCGCACCGGGGAGGCCATGGTTTGGCTCATCCAATGCGGGAGGTGTTCTGCGCCCGTACATCGCACGGGCGCAGGGGCGTCAGATCAACCCTTGACCTCGGTCCCGACGACGGTCTGCTCGCCCTTCAGCCCAATCGGCAGGCTTTCGAGGTAGGCGTTGGGCGCTTTGCCGTCATAGGTGATACCGTCGATGATATCCTCGGCCGGGGTCGGCGCCTTGTAGCCGTCGGTGTCCCAGGGGAAGTCTTCCTCGTTGGCGAGACCTTCGTCGACCAGCAGGCGCGCCGCTTCGAGGTAGATCTCCGGCTTGTAGACCGACTTCGCCACCTCGTCGTACCAGCTGTCGGGCTTCGCCTCGGCAATCTGGCCCCAGCGGCGCATCTGGGTCAGGTACCAGACCGCGTCCGAGTAGAAGGGGTAGGTGGCGTTGTAGCGGAAGAACACGTTGAAGTCGGGGACCTCGCGCTTGTCGCCCTTCTCGTACTCGAAGGTGCCGGTCATGGAGTTCGCGATCACCTTGGCGTCGGCACCGACGTATTCCGGCTTGGACAGCATCTCGACCGCTTCCATGCGGTTGGCGTTGTCGTTCTCGTCCAGCCAGATGGCCGCGCGGATCAGCGCCTTGACCACCGCAAGCGTGGTGTTCGGGTTTTCCTCGGCGAATTCTGCGGTGATGCCGAAGACCTTCTCGGGGTTGTTCTTCCACAGTTCGTAGTCGGTGATGACCGGCACGCCGATGCCCTTGAAGACGGCAGCCTGGTTCCACGGCTCACCCACGCTGTAGCCGTAGATGGTGCCGGCCTCGAGCGTCGCGGGCATCTGTGGCGGAGGCGTCACGGACAGCAGCACGTCGGCGCCGATCTGGCCGGTGATGTTCTCGGGCGAGTAGAAACCCGGGTGCAGGCCGCCGGCAGCCAGCCAGTAGCGCAGTTCGTAGTTGTGGGTGGAGACCGGGAACACCATGCCCATGTTGAAGGGCTTGCCCTCGGACTTGTACTTCTCGACCACCGGGGCCAGCGCCTCTGCCGAGATCGGGTGCTGCGGCAGGCCGTCGGCGTTGGTCGGGATGTTGGGCTTCATCTCGTCCCAGACGGCGTTCGACACGGTGATGCCGTTGCCGTTCAGGTCCATCGAGAAGGGGGTGATGATGTGCGCCTCGGTGCCGTAGCCGATGGTTGCCGCCAGCGGCTGACCGGCCAGCATGTGCGCGCCGTCCAGTTGCCCGCCGATGACGCCGTCCAGAAGGACCTTCCAGTTGGCCTGCGCTTCGAGCGTCACGAACAGGCCCTCGTCGAGGAAGTACCCCTGTTCATAGGCGACGGCGAGCGGCGCCATGTCGGTCAGCTTGATGAAGCCAAAGGTCAGTTCGTCCTTTTCGAGGTCCAGTTCGGCGAAGGCCGGGCTGACCAGCGCGGTCGAGGCGGCGAGAGCTGTGAGGAATGTCTTCATTGTGCTTCGTCCCTTTTGTGTTGGGTCATCCGCGCCAGGGCACGGGGCAGAAACAAAAAAACACCGCAGACACATCCGGCCTCGGGAGGAGGAGAGGCCGAAGGTGAGCTGCGGTGCTCGGTGGTTTCCCGATCATCGGGAGAGAATTTCGTGCAAGCCCGCGCCATTGCGGCCTTGCCCTTTCAGTTGTCAGATCTGCCGTGCTGCGATCAAGAGATTTTGCTGCGACGCGGCGCCCACGCTTTTATTATTCACTTCCGGCGCATGTTTGTGCCGATTTTCGCGGCACTACTCGGCCAGAGGATCAAAAATGCGTCCGTCGAAGAACGCGTCCGGCAGCAGGGTCAGGCGTCCCGACTGCGCCGCGACGGCGGTTTCGTGGCGAATCGATCCCTCCAGCTTCTCGGACGCTCCCGGCAGGTCCGCGCCGCTGTCCTTGAGCTGCGCGCGGTAGATGTCGCTGCGGAACACACGGGCAGAAGCCGCCGCCGCCGTCGCCAGGTCGAGGCCGCTGCGCAGGGCGAGGCCGCGACCGATCCACTTCGCCTGGCTGCGCCACGGGAAGGTGGCGGCGCCTTCGTGGAACTCGATGAAATGGGGCACTTCGCGCTGTTCGCCGTGGCCGGAGATCGTCAGCCGACCGGACAGCGCGCGGTCGATCAGTTCGGACGGCAGGTCGAGGTAAGCCGGGCGCGACAGGATCTCGGACGCGGACATGCGGTGTTCCGGGTCCTTCAGCCAGCGGCCCGCCTGCCACACGGCCCGCATGAGCCGGCCCAGCAGGTGCGGCTCTGTCTCTGCCCAGTCGGTCCGGACTGCCAGCACCTTCTCCGGCGCGAAGGCCCAGATGGCACTGCCCGGCAGCAGGAGCGCGCCTGTGCCTTCCTCGACCGCGAGCGACCCCCAGGGTTCGCCCACGCAGAAGGCATCCACGTCGCCGTCGGCAAGGGCCTGGGCCATAAGGGGTGGCGGGACCGTGCGCACTTCGTAGTCGATGGGGGCTAGCGCGGTCGCCTCGATCCAGTAGTCCAGCAGAGAGCGGTGCATGGAGAAGGGGAAGGGCACGCCGAAGACCAGCTTGCCATCGACGGCGCCGGCCAAAGCCTCCGCCGCGGCGGAGGGATCGCGGAAGTCGAAGACGTAGCCCTGCGCCCGCATCCGGTCTTCGAGCGCACGGCTGACGCCGATCACGTTGCCGTTGACCGACAGGACCGAGACCGCCGAGATATCCTGACGGACCCCGCCCAGCCCCAGCGCCATGGCGACCGGTACCGGCGACAATAGCTGCGCCGCGTCCACCCGGCCAAAGGCCAGCATGTCCCTGACCGACGACCACGATGGCGCGCGCACGAGGTCGAGCGCGATGCCCTCCGCATCGGCAAAGCCCATTTCGTTGGCGAGGATCAGCGGCGCCGCATCCACGAGCGGCACGTAGGCGACCGGCACGTTCACGATCTTCATCCCAGAAGCCCCGCCGTTGTCACGATGGCCTCTGCCACCTCCGCCACCCGGCGCCCCTGGTCCATCGCCGCCTTGCGCAGAAGGGCGTAGGCCTCTTCCTCACCCAGGCCGCGCGCCTTCATCAGCAGGCCCTTGGCGCGGTCGATGACCTTGCGTTCCTCCAGTGCGCGGCGCGTCTCGACCAGTTCACGGCGCATCCGGTGCATCATCTGGAAGCGGGCGATGGCGGCGTCGAGCACCGGCTTCAGCCGTTCGGGCTGCAATCCGTCCACCACGTAGGCCGAAAGGCCCGCCTCGATGGCGGTGCGGGCCAGACCGCCCGCAGCCCCCGACACGAACATCGCCACGGGGCGCTCCAGCGGGCCGGAGGCCAGCGTCAGTTCCTCGAGCATGTCGCGCGTTGGATTGTCGACGTCGATCAGCACCACGTCCGGTGCCAGTGCCGCGATGCGGCGGGCCAGCGACGACGGGTTGCCGATCACATGCACGTCGAAGTCGCCGGAGCCCTGCAGCGCATCGACGATGGCGATTGCGCGGTCCCGGTCGGCCTCGACGACGACGATGGTCAGACGATCACTCATGCGTCCTTTGTGCCCAACGCACGGCGCTGCACAAGGTACATGCCACGGCTATCTGCCGCGTCGCGCGGCAGATGCCTGCAAAATGGGCGTCAGGCGGCGCGGGAGGGTCCGACGGGAACGATGTGGTTGTCCCAGGCGACCTTGTGCATGCGCAAAACCGTCGCGTCGGTTCCGACCGCGTGGAATCCGCCGGTGCCGGTCGATGCAACAAAGCCGTCGCCCAGCGGCGCCAGACCGCAGACATCCGTCAGGGCGACCTCCGTCCGGAAGGCGCCGCTGTCCGCGTCGAAGACCTGCACAAGACCGCCCCGGGGCGAGGTGATCGCAACGGAGGAGCCGTCCCCGCTGAACGACACGCTGCCCGCGTAGCCCTGCATCGCGCCATGCGACGGCTCGGGGGCCTGCGCCCAGACCGGTGCCTCTCCGCGCCGGTGGAGCATCAGCAGGGCCGGGGCGTCAGACAGTTCGCCCTGCCATTGCAGGGCCAGCGCGACCTGTCCGCTGGCATGGACGGCGAGGTGACGCATGGAGTTCTTGTTCTCGGTCGCGGGCGGCTCGACCACGTCCTGCACCGTGCCGTCGAGCGTCGTGTAGGTCAGGTTCGGCGCCATGAAGGGGATATTCAGCTTGGCGCGCCCGGCGTCCGGGTGGGTCTCGATCCCGCCATTGGCGATGACCAGCGACTTGCCATCGGGCATCAGGCGAAGCTCATGCGGCCCGGTGCCGCCGGACGGGAACTCTCCGAGGCGGCGGTAACCGCCCGCGACGTCCCAGATGCCGATGATGCCTTCCGCGTGCTCGAAATCGTTCTCGGTGGTGAACAGCAGCCCGCCGTCCGCCGAAAACGCGCCGTGGCCGTAGAAGTGCCGCCCTGCAGGGGCCGTCAGCTCGGCCTTCACCTCGCCGGTGAGGCAGTCCAGAACCACGGCGTAAGTGCCGGGGCGGCGGGCGAAGGCCACGGCCTCTGCGCGTTCGGGGTGGGCGGCGGCGGCATGGCCCCGCGCGGGAAGGGGCACGTCGAACAGGCTGTCACCGCCGGCCGAGACCCCGTGCAGCGCGTAGGACCCGCCGGGCGTCTGGGCGGCGGCCAAATAGGCGGGACCGCCCACATCGGCCCAGCTGCGCATGGGCCAGAGGCCCGCGGCGGCCAGACCTCCCAACATGCCCCGGCGTGACAGCATGGATCAGTCTCCGTCCTGGGAATTGAAGCCGGCGGCAAGGCCCAGTTCAGGGCCCAGCTCCGACGAGATGACAAAGCGGATCGTGTCGATCTTCTGCTGAAGGACTTCCACCTTGAACCGGCCCATGGGCGTGTCGACGCCTGCGAAAACCGGGCTTTCCTGTGCCTCGACCTCGGCAAAGGCCGCGTCATAGGCGTCAGCGATCTCGGTGCGGACTTTTTCGGGCGCGTCCTGCGCCAGTGCCAGCGCCAGATCCTCTGTCGCCTCTAGCGACAGGCGGACATGGCGCAGCGAGCGTTCGGAGCGGTAGGCCTCTGCCCGCGTGGGGCGCGGTCGCTCGAAGGTGCCGAGCGGGCGGCCCAGACGCGTGTCGGAGGTGAACTGCAGCCCGCTGGTCAGCGTGGTGTAAAGCGCCTGCAAGGCCTCGTCGTTCGTGCGGTACCGCCCGTCCGGACCGATCTCTGCCTCCGTGAAGGCGTCGGAGAAATCGGTTCGCCAATCCTCGAGGATGGCGTCGGAGATGTCGGAGATGTCGCGCGTCACCGCCTGTATCAGGGCGCAGCCGTAGCCGCCCGCGTCGGTGAACTGCGGATCGAACAGCAGGAATTCCATCGCGTAGAAGCCCCGCGCCGCGATCGACACATGGGTGAAGGTCTCCGCCGTCTCCACGGCAGGGTCCTCATCCGCGATGAGCGTGGCGAGCGTTTTCGGGGTGAAGCCGCGAGTGTCGGGCCAGAACGCCAGCGCGAAGGCCCGGTCGCCGGTTTCGGTAGGGCCGAGGCGCAGGTGGCTGACCCGGACCCATGCGTCGAAGGTGTCGGACCAGGCATCGCGCAGCGCGGGGCTGTCCGGGGCGCAGTCCGTCCGGGCAACGGTTTCGAGCGCGTCGGCCTTCTCTGCCAGTCGTTCGAAGCCGGGAATGACCTCGGTCGCGACGATCTCTGACGGGGCGGGGTTGGCCAGCGCCGCACCCGCGCAGAGGCAGAACAGGGCAGACAGGGCGGGACGAAGGGGCATCACAGGCTCTCCAGGTATGTCAGCAGGGCGGCGCGGTCCGGCGGCGGCATGTTTGCGACCGAGTCGCGCTGCGCCTGCGCCTCTCCGCCATGCCACAGCACCGCTTCGAGAAGGGAGCGCGCCCGCCCGTCATGCAGGAAGTAGGTATGCCCGGACACCTGTTCGGTCAAACCGATCCCCCAGAGCGGCGCGGTGCGCCATTCCTGTCCGCTGGCGCGTGCCTCTGGCCGGTTGTCGGCCAGCCCCGGCCCCATGTCGTGCAGCAGCATGTCGGTGAACGGCCAGATGAGCTGAAACGACTGTTCGGGCCGATCCTGCAGACGGTGCGTCACGAACGTGGGCGTGTGGCACTTGTTGCAGCCGGTTTCGAAGAACACCTGCTTGCCGCGCAGCACCTCCGGGTCGCCTTCGCCACGGCGGGCGGGCACGCCGAGATTGCGGCTGTAGAAGGCCACGAGGTCCAGGCCTTCGGCGTCGATTTCGAACCCGCGTTCGTCCGTGTCGCCGTGGGCGGCGGCCAGGCAATCGACCTGCGCTTCGGTGCATTCGCCGGCGCCCGCATCGAACAACGGGTTGGAGATGCCGATGTCCCCCGCGAAGGCGGCCGCCGACTGTTCCCGGATCGTGGGCGCGCCCGCCTTCAGCCCGAAACGGCCAAGCATGGGCTGGTTGTATTCTGCCGACCAGACGATCTGCGCCCGGCCGGAAATGCCGTCGCCGTCGCTGTCATCGGGATCGGCGTTGGCAAGGATGTCCTCCGCCGGGATCGCTTCCAGCAGGCCAAGGCCGATCATCTGCGGTGCCACGCGCGGCGAGAGCATCGCGCCCTCTGCCAGTGGGCCGTAGCCGAGATCGGCGGCGCGGTAGGTCGGTACCCGCAGCGACGCGACTTCGCCCCCGGAGAGCTGGACCTCTTCCTCTTCGTAGGTGATGTCGAGCCGGTATTCCGCGGCGTGGCCGGGCAGCGCGAAGTCCTGAAGTTGCAGGCCGTAGACTGGATCGGCTTTCGTCGGCAGGTATTCGGCAATCTCTTCAAAGACGTCTTCGTCAGTGCCCGGCACCGAGACGCGCAGGAACATCGACACGGCTGTGTCCTCGGGTCCTTCGGGCGGATGCCCTCGGCCGTCTTTCAGGTGACAGCGCTGGCAGGACCGGGCGTTGTAAAGCGGGCCAAGCCCGTCGGAGGCGAGGGTGGAGGAAGGGGCGGATACCCAGACCTTCTTGAACAACCCGTTGCCGACCTTGAAATCCAGTTCGCGCTCGAAGGAGATGTTGCCGGATGGCTGCGAGAAGGCGTCCGCCGTGGTCATGGCGCGGACCGTCGCCGCGCCGCCGGGGTTGGCTTCGAAGGTCTGCGGAGTCTGGAACTGCTGGGGTGCGGCCGTGGCGCCTGCAATGCGGTCACGCTCGGCTTCGGTGCGCGGCACCACATGAAGGTGAACGTCCGAAAGGTCCTGTGCCGCTGCTGCGCTTGTCAGTCCGACCAACGCGACCGTGGCCATCCACCCTGACATCGACCCGCTTCTTTTCATGCCCGTCTTCTCCGCTGGCTGGGCCGCGCAGTCGGGCCCTGGCTCTGGTCCCCGGCCCGCAGCAAGGGCGGGCCGGGGGTATCCCGTACCGATCCGGCACCCATTCCGGACCGGCACAAGCTTCGGCGTCTTACTGGAAGACGGCCGAAGGATTGTCGAGGCTGTCGGAGCCTTCGAACTCGATGCCGTCAACCGACAAAGCAGAGACGACGCGCTCGATGCTGCGGGTCTGGTCGACCAGCGCCTCGACGCCGCCCATGATCAGCGCCTCGCCCTCGGCGTTGCCGCGTTCCAGCATCATGTCGTAGGAGAAGCCGTCCTCGGCCGCCGCGACGATGGCGCCCAGCTTGTCCATGGTTGTGTCCAGCTTGGCCTTCATTTCCTCGTCGAGGGCGGGATCAGCCTCAGCCACCATGTCGCTCAGCGAAGGGCCGGTCACCTCGGTGCCGTCGACCCGCGTGTAGCTGCCGAGATAGACGTTCTGCACGCCCTTGCCGTCGTAGAAGTGCGAGTTGTGCGTGTTGTCGGAGAAGCAGTCGTGCTCTTCCTCCGGGTCGTTGAGCATCAGGCCGAGGCGCATCCGTTCGCCCGCCTGCTCGCCGTAGGACAGCGACCCCATGCCGGTCAGCATCGCCACGATCCCGGCGTCCTCGTCTTCCATCAGCGCATCGCGGGCGGCGCCGCCGTCCTGCCATTGTGCGGCCATCCATTCGAGGTCGCTGACCAGAAGCTCGGTCGCGGCCTGAAGGTACTCGGCGCGGCGGTCGCAGTTGCCGTTGGTGCACTCGTCGCCCGAGGCGTAGTCGGTATAGGGCCGGTCACCGGCACCCGCCTCGGTCCCGTTGAGGTCCTGACCCCAGAGCAGGAACTCGATGGCGTGATAGCCGGAGGCCACGTTCGCCTCCACTCCGTCGGCCTCGTGCAGAGTGCCGGAGATCAGGTCGGGCGTGATCTCGGAAGCGTCGACCCCTTCGCCGGAGAGCGTGAAGGTCGGGGTCGCGATGACGTTCAGGCCGGCGAACTGGTTCTCGTCGGACGGCCCGCCGTAGGTGCCGTCGACGTAATCGATCAGCCCTTCGTCCAGCGGCCAGGCATTTACCTTGCCTTCCCAGTCGTCCACGATGGCGTTGCCGAAGCGGAAGACCTCGGTCTGCTGGTAGGGAACACGCGCGGCAAGCCATGCCTCGCGGGCGGCGTCGAGCGTTTCCTGCGAGGGATCGGCGATCAGCGCATCGACGGCCTCCTGCAGGGCCTTCGCGGTGGTCAGGCTGTCCTCGTATCCCGCCTGCGCGATGTCGGCATAGGTGTCCAGCACCTCGGCGCTATCGGCGGCAAAGAGCGGTGCAGCGCAAAGCGACATCGCGGCGGCGGTGGTCATCAAGGTCTTCATGGGTGTCCCTCCATCTGTCGTGTCTTGGACTCTTCCTGAGCGTTTGAGTCGGAAATGTCAATCCTGACGAAATGACTCGGCATATGGGTTGCTGGTGGCGTGTTTGCTGGGAGGGGTGCCTGCCCGCCGGTCCATGGGGGTTCTAACCCGCACCCAAGGAGGTATTTGCACCAAGGTGAAGGGGAGGCCCTTCGCGGATCAGTGGGTGGTCCAGGTGATGAGGAAACTGGCGCCGGTGGCGGATGGCACGAGGGCGATGTCGCCGCGGTGCGCGGCGAGGATGTTGGCTGCGACGGCGAGGCCCATGCCCGTTCCGCCGGAATCGCGGCGAGTCGTGAAGAAGGGGTCGAAGATGCGCGCGGCGTTGCCGCCGGAGATGCCGGTGCCGTCGTCGTGCACCTCGAGCGTTGTCTGGTCGTCGGACTGCCCGGCGGCGATGGCGACCCTCGTGGCGCCGTGTTCCGCGGCGTTGTTCAGCATCTGTGCGAGGACCACCAACACACCTTCGCGGCCCATCGGCAGGGCAACGCGCTGCCCGTCGAGGTCGATCTGCAGGCCGGGGTGTGCGGCGGTCAGGTCGGGCGCCAGCCGTTCCAGCGTGGTGCTGCCGAGATAGCGGACCTCGCGCGCCCGCGCTGCGCGGCGCAGGGCCGACAGCCGGGTCTCGATCTGCTGGCGGGCAGTATCGATCCGGGCCAGAAGTTGCTGTTCCTCGTCGGAGAGGGCCGCGGTGTCCTGCATCAGTTCCACTGCCGCGCGGATCGCGGAGACCGGTGTCTTCATCTCGTGCGTGACGTGGTCGGTGTAGGCGCGGACGGTGGCTTCGCGGTCGCGCAGCGCCTCTGTCATGGCGATGACCCGCTGGGCGGTGGCGTGGAGTTCGCGGGTGCCGTAGTGGCGCGGGGCCTCTGCCGTGCCTTCGGCCATGGCGTAGGCTTCGAGTGCGTGGATCGGGCGCAGCAGCAGGCGGACGAGCAGCCAGCCCACGACCGCCGTCACCGCCGCAATCAGCGACCCGAGCAGCACGGCTGCCCCGCGGTAGCCGATCGCCGGGCCGAGGTAGCGGAAGACTACCAAACCGCCCAGCGAGAGCGCGAGGGTCCCCGCCAGCGCGCCGCCCAGCACCAGCCCCAGCGAGGGGCGCCAGCGGCGGGTCACGCGGCGTCTGCCGTGCAGGGGCCGAGGCGCATGCCCTGGGCGTGCACCGTCTCGATGGCGTCTGGGACGCCGGCGTCGGCCAGCTTGCGGCGCAGGTTGCGCAGGTGGCTGTCCATCGTGCGGTCCGATTGCTGCGCGCCCGCGCCCCAGACGGCGGCGGCCAGCTCGGCGCGGGTGAAGAGCCGCCCGGGCGCGGCGATCAGCGTGTCGAGCATCTGGAACTCCGTCCCCGTAAGCGCCACCGGCTGCCCGGCGGCGCGGCAGAGGCGGGCCTCCCGGTCGAGGGTGATGGCGCCGTGGCTGCGGATGTCGTCCCGGGCGGGCGCGCCGTAGCGCCTGAGGATCGCGGCGACGCGGGCCACGACCTCGCGCGGGCTGAAGGGCTTCGTGACGTAGTCGTCGGCGCCCATCTCCAGTCCGACGATGCGGTCCACCTCGTCGTCGCGCGCGGTGAGGAACAGCACCGGCACGTCGGAACGGGCGCGCAGGCGGCGGCAGACCTCGAAGCCGTCCATTTCCGGCAGGCCGATGTCCAGCACGATCAGGTCGGGTGTCTCTCGCGCGGCATGGGTCAGGGCGAGCGCGCCGTCGGCGGCGCAGATCACCGTGTGCCCGGCGCGTTCGAGTGCAAGGCGCAGGAGGTCGCGCAGGCTGGGGTCGTCGTCGACAATCAGGATCTTCATCGGGTCGTGGGCTCCGCTTCGACGCGACCATATCCGCCGATGCGCGCCTTGCGGAACCCCCATTCCTGCCAGTGTGCGATCCGTGGCTCGGCCAGGGTGCAGCCGTGTCGGACGAGAACGCCTTCGAGATGGGGCCTTTGGGCGATGGCCCGGGCATAGGCGTCTTGCGCCATCGGGCCGAGGCTGCAGACGTAGGAGAAATCGGCCTGACGGGTGACCGGGGCCGACAGGTTGCCGTCGGCGATCTTCTCGGCGACGTTCACGAAGGCGGTGGCGTAAAGCGTGGCGAGACCCAGCAGCGCGCCGCGCACCAGGAGCCAGCGATTGACGTGACCCCGCAGGACCTGCCAGACGGCCAGGGCCAGCATCAGCGCGACGAGTCCCATCCAGATCATCGCGTGCACGCGCAGGTAGGTCAGCCCGTAGGCCGCGATGTAAAGCTCCAGCCGCAGCATGGCGGCGCCGCAGAGCACCACGTTCTGCACCAGCCACAAGAGGAGGAGCGGCCGGATTGCCCGGTGTTCGCCGAGGAAAGGACGCGCGGCCAGCGCGAAGGCCCCGGCAAGCAGGGCGGTGGCCAAGAGCGGGTAGGCGCCGCGATGGGCGTATTCGGCGTAGGTCATGCCTTCGGGCAAGGCCGCGCCGCCCAGCAGGATCGCCGCGTCCATCACGGTCTGAACCGCGATCAGAGCGTTGAACATGACCAGTGCCCGCAGCACAGATGTGCGGGTCAGGCCGAAGCGCGGGCCGGCCATGGGCAGTGCTTGCGGAAGGGCGACCGGGCGCGGCAGGCTCCGGTCGAGCAGGGGCCAGACCAGCAGTGCAATGCCGGCCCAGAACAGCCCGCGTTGCAATAGTGTGAATACGTCGGGGCGCAGGTCGAAGGCCTGGCCGAGCACGGGGTTCGCCCCGACGAGCAGCCCGGCGAAGACCAGCGCCCCGCCGACCGGAAAGGCCCAACCGGCGGCCAGGCGCCTCAATGCACCGGTCTCGGGTGCGCGGTGAAGCGCACGGAAGGCGTGGCCCCAGCGGTCCGGGTTGAGGGGGGCCGCCCATGCGCCGGGCAGGCGTGCCAGCCAGGCGAGGCCGGTGGCCAGCCATGAGTCCTCTGGCCGGACGCGCGCCCAGACGAGACTTGCGGCGAGGCCGGCAAAGAGGAAGCCCACCGACAGGACCTGCACGTATTCGACCACAGGCAGTGCGCCCAAGACCAGCAGCAGGGCCGGGTGCACCAGCCGCGCCGTCGGCCTCCCGTCCCATGTGGCGACGGCGAAGATCGCTAGGGCGAAAAGCGCCAGAGATATGCCCGGGGTGCGGTGCCAGAACAAGAGGTCCGCGAGCAGCACGAGGAACGCCAGACCTCCGAAGCGTATCGCGCCCCGGCGCGTGTCCGAGGGAGTTGCCTCGCCTTCACGGCCGTCGCCATCCAGCCACCATCCGTCCATCGCCAGTACCTGCGGCACGCCGCGCGCGAACTCCTGTCCCATGTCTGTCTCCTTCGTTGAGCCTTTGGCGCAGACTGGCGTGCCGCGCGTGCAAGGGCGCGTCAGGAGATGTGCAGGGGTCGTGCAGGAGGGCCTAGCGGAACCAGTGGTCCCAGCCGCTCAGGTAATAATCGACCAGCCGGTGGGTTTGCAGGGTGTTGGGCTCCACCTCAACCCGGCCGGTGTCGGCGGCGAAGACCTGTGCGCCCTGCCAGACCTCGGGCGTGAGGAACCCCAGCCCCTCGGGCAGGTCGAGCGGGCGGGCGCGCCGTGCGAGCGGTTCCACGATGACGAAACCCCATTCGCCGAAGCTGGGGACATAGGCGTGGTAGGGCAGGATGGTCAGCCCGGTGTCCGGGGCGGCCGGGTTGCGCACATCCTCCCACGTCCGGACGACGGACCAGAAGGCCTCTCGTGCGTAGACGGGCGATCCGGCCTGCGTGACCAGCACGCCGGTGGTCGAGACGCGCTCCATCAGCAGGCTGTAGAACTCCCGGCTGTAGAGCTTGGAGAGGGCGATGTTCTTCGGGTCGGGCAGGTCCAGCACGATCACGTCGAAGACCGCATCGGTGTCCTCGGCAAAGCGCCAGGCGTCGGCGTTGACCACATGCACGCGCGGGTCGCGCAGGGCACCGCCGTTCAGGGCGGCCAGTTCGTCGGTGTCGCGGAAAAGCTCCGTCATGCGCGGGTCAAGGTCGACCAGCGTGACGCTCTCGACGCCCTCGTGGCGCAGCACCTCGCGCGCCGCCATGCCGTCGCCGCCGCCGAGGATCAGCACGTCCTTCACCCGTTCGGCCCGGGCCATGGCCGGATGGATCAAGCTTTCGTGGTAGCGGTACTCGTCGAGGCTGTCGAACTGGATGGAATGGTCGAGGTAGAGCCGCACCCGGTCGCGGAACCGCGTGACGGAGATCTGCTGGTAGGGCGTCGTCTCCGATATGATGACGTCGTCCTCGAACAGCGCCGCATCAGCGACGGAGACCAGCCGCTCCGAATAGACAAGGGCCGCAACCGAGGCCAGCAGCGCCACGCCGCAGCCGATCCATTGCGCGCGGCTGGCGAGATCCCGGAAGATCACCAGCGACAGCGCCGCCACGGCGAGGTTCAGCGTGCCGAAGGCGAGTGAGGCGGACATCAGCCCGAGGTTCGGGATGACCAGCAGCGGGAAGGCGAGGGAGGCCGCCAGCGCGCCGACGTAATCGGCGGAGAGCACGTTCTCGAACCGGAAGGAGGTCGCGCCGATCGATTCCAGAACGCGGGCGATCAACGGGATTTCCATGCCGGAGAGCACGCCGATGGCGATCAGTGCACCGTAGAGCGCCAGCCCCACCTCGCCGGTGGCGGCGTAGGTGAAGAACAGGAGCGGCGCGAGGAAGCCGCCGATGATCCCCAGCGCGATCTGCGCCCAGATGAACCCGCGCACCGCTTCTCCGACAAAGCGGGAGGCCCAGGCGCCCAGACCCATGGCACTGAGGAAGACGCCGATGACAAAGCTGAACTGCCGGATCGAGTCGCCCAGCAGGTAACTCGACACCGTGCCAGCGATCAGCTCGTAGATCAGGCCCGCGACCGCGACGAGGAAGGTGGCCAGAAGCAGCCAGACCTCCTTCAGCCGCCGGTCGTCCGGGGCGGCGGCGGGCGTGTTCAAGACAGGATGACTGCCGAGATGATGATTGCCAGCGCAAGGAAGACCGACCCGATCAGCACCGCCAGCGCGGTGTTCTGGTCTTCCTCGATCTCCTTGATGACGGAGAAATGGGTGAAGCGGTTGATCGCCCACCAGCAGGCCCCCATCAGCGCCACCCCGAGAAAGGTGTAGAAGATGGTGCTGATGACTTCCGACAGCTGAATGGTGATGACCGGTTCCATGTGAGACTCCCTCAAATCCTGTTCTGCGCGCTATTTCACCCGGCCCGCAAGGCCGCCGGGTCCGGCAGAGCCCTGCCGGATCGATTTCGAGACATCCGAGCTGGCCCCGCCGTATCCGTACCACGACACGTAGGTCGTGCCCGCAACCGCCGCGAGCGAGACCATGACGAAGACGATGCGAAAAAGGTTCATGTCAGTCCTCGTCCGTCCAGTCGGAGCCCGAGAAGCGGACGGTGCGGTGCCAGAGCCGGCGGCCCAGCGGGATCACGGCGACGATGCCGAAGAGGATGCCCAGCCCCCCCAGCCAGCCCGCCGACCGCACGCCTTCGCGGGCGGAGACGGTGAAGCTCGTGGGTTCCGACCCGGAGATCCAGAGCTCCGTTTCCTTCTCGTTGAAGATGATCTGGTAGGTGCCGGCGGCGGGCGGGCGGAAGCGCAGGTTGGCGGTGCGGTTGCCCTCCGTCCACGTGCCGTCGGAGTCGCGGCCGGAATAGAACTCCATCGCGCGGCCGGATTCGAAGAGCGTCTCGCCCTCCGGGTCCAGGACCTCCATCCCGACCCAGAGCCAGGCGTTCGACGGGTGCGCCCCGAGGTCGATCTGCACCAGCCGGTCGGTCTGCGTGACCGGGAACTCGACGGTCTGGGGCAGGGCGGCAAGAGAGATCGCCGTCTCGCCCAGCACGTCGCGCTTGTTGGCGGTCGCCGCGACAAAGAGCGACAGCACGATGCAGGCCACCGCGAAGATGGCGGCGGCGCGCGTCATGAAGCGGTCGTTGGTGCCGCCCTTGAACGGCATCAGCGGGTGGCGGGACAGCGGTGCGTCCAGCGGGTCGGTCAGCTTGAAAGCGGCTGCCAGCTCTGCCGGGTCCAGCCAGATCGTGCGGTACATTTCCCGCTCCACCCCGCTTTGGGAGAAGTCGAGCATCGCCTCGTCGGAGAGCGCAGAGATCGTCTGCGTGGTGTCGCCGATCTGCGGCGCCCAGGTGAATTCGCCTTCGAGGAAGGTGATGCGCGCGTCGGACGTCTCATAGTAGCGGAAGCGTTCGCCGTTCAGCAGGACCTGCGGGCGGCTTTCTGCGGATTCGACCCAGCGACTGTCCATCCACGAGGGGTGGCTGACCTTCCGCACGCGGCGCGAGAAGGTGTAGTTGCCCTCTTCGACGTTCAGCCAGGCGTAGCCGTGGGTAGGCGAATAAAGCTGGTGCTCCACCCATCTCCACGGGCCGTCCTTCATGCCGATGGTGCCAACGATGATCCAGTCGACCCCGAACAGGGTGCCTTCCATGCCCAGCCGGAAGGGCGTGTCGGGGCGCTGCAGGTCGTCGAACTTGCGCAGGACCTTGTAGTTTTCCTGCGCGTCGAGCTCTGCCCCGCAGTAGGAGCAGACGTGCACCACCACGCGCCCGCCACCCAGCACGTTCAGTCCCGCGCCGCAGGACGTGCAGTTGATGGAAGCAAGCCCCGCGCGCGTCACGACACCACCTTCAGCGTGCCGGAGACCTCGAAGGGATCGTGCCACTCGCCGGTGAACCACGCGGTGCCGGTGCCGTCGGTCTCGGCAGAGAGCAGCGTGCCCTCATCGCCCTGCGCGTTCGCGTAGCTGAAGGTGTCGCCCACCACGATCCGTTCGCCGAACACGCCGCGGACCGCCACGCATTCGCCGTTCCCGGTTTCCACGACGCGGAAATGCTCCCTGTGCCATTCGAACGGCATGCCGATGCGGCTGTTTGTGCGCAGTGCCGGTTGTTCGGCGCTCTCGTCCACCGGCACCTGTATGACGATGTCGCCCTCGTCGACGGAGATCCAGGCGCCTGCGCCCTTCGGGTCCTCGCACCAGTATTCGTCCCACCAGCCGCGACCGTAGGAAAAGCGTGCGTGGCCCAGCACTTCCCACGCCTTGCGGCCCAGCTTCACGATGTCGCCGATGGAGAAGAGTTGCGGCCCGTCGTGCATCTCGCCGGAGGTTCCAGCGTTCAGCAGCTTGTCGGACTGGACATAAAGCGTGGTGTCGCAGGACGGGCAGGTCAGCATGACCGCCGTCTTCACCTTGTCCGGAATCGGATGTCCACAATTCGGGCAGTTGAAATCCATGCGATTGTCTAACCGGACCCGGGGTTTCAGATCAACGCCGAAGACGCCGCCGCGGACGGAGGCATTCCGTACCCCGACTTGCGGCTTGGTCGGAACGCAGGCCGCGGAGTTCTGCGGGGCGCCGCAAGCCACGTGTCCGGCCCGGCAGCATGGTCCCCGCGCTGTGAGGGAATATCGTCATCCGCCGCCCTCCCGTATGATGCGATATGAGGCGAAGGCGGATGGGTGGCCTTGCATCGACCCTCATCTCGGGAGAGAGCTTTGCAGCAGGAGGAGCGATATCCGGACAGGACCGCCGATGCGTCGACGCCTTGCGTGACAGGGGCCGCCGATCCGCGCGCCGGTCGCAAGAGGCCGCAGCACCGAAGCGCGGCCTTGCCCGTGCCGTCACCGGCCGCCGATCCTGATCGCATGGCCGTGCCCGCCTCGGCCACCCCTGATACCGTTCCTTGCAAGGAGCCTCTCGAATGACCCTACGCTTTGCCATCCTCGGCGCCGGCCGCATCGGGCAGGCCCATGCCCGCGCGATTTCCGCCACGCCCGGCGCCTCTTTCGTCGCGCTTTACGAACCGCTGGAAGAAGCGGCGTCCTCCATGGCGCAGCGGTACGGTTGCGACCTGCGCAGCACCGACGACATCGCGGCCTCCGACGACATCGACGCCGTGGCGATCTGCACCCCCACGGACACACACGCCGACCTGATCGAAAAGTTCGCCAGGGCGGGCAAGGCGATCTTCTGCGAAAAGCCCGTCGACCTGTCGGCCACCCGTGTCCGCGAAGCGTTGAAGACCGTGGAAGAAACCGGCGCGACCCTGATGGTCGGCTTCAACCGCCGCTTCGACCCCGACTTCATGGCGGTGAAACGGGCAATCGACGCGGGCACCATTGGCGACGTGGAGATGGTGAACATCATCTCCCGCGATCCGGGCGCGCCGCCGGTCTCCTACATCAAGGTCTCTGGCGGCATCTTCCGCGACATGACCATCCACGACTTCGACATGGCGCGCTGGCTCCTGGGTGAAGAGCCGGTGACCGTGATGGCGCAGGGCTCGAACCTCGTCGATCCGGAGATCGGTGCTGCGGGCGACTGGGACAGCGTCAACGTCATCCTCAAGACCGCGAGCGGCCGGCAGGCTGTCATCAGCAATTCGCGCCGCGCCACCTATGGCTACGACCAGCGGATCGAGGTGCACGGATCGAAAGGCATGGCCTCGGCCGCCAATCGCCACGAATCCACCGTGGAGGTCGCGGGCGAGGGCGGCTATGCCCGGCCGCCGCTCCTGAACTTCTTCATGGACCGGTACGCCGTGGCCTACGCCAACGAGATCGCCGCATTCGTGAAGGCCGTGGTCGAGGGCGCACCGACGCCGACGACCGGCGAGGATGGTCTCAAAGCGCTGGAACTGGCCGATGCGGCCTTCGAATCCGCGAAGACCGGCAAGGCCGTTTCGCTGACCTGAACCGCCTTGGCGCAGCAGGGCGGACGCTGCCCTGGCGCGTATCGAATGCAAGGCCGAACCGCCGCGTGCTTGGTCGCGCGGCGGTTTTTTGTTTGACGGATCAACCCGCTTGACGCCCCATGCTACACTGGTGTCTCGTCGGCACACTGTCAGAGCGACGGATCAAAATTTTGTTTCCTAGTGGAAGATACTGGACAAACGAGACCGACTCTGGTCCCATGCCGGTAAGATGCTTCGGTGTTGCATTATAGTGCGATGTCTGCAAGATTTTGCACACTGGTCGGGATGTAGGGGAGGACATCATGGCAGTCTCACGTTCATCGCTTTTGCGGGGAAGAGCGGCGCGTCGCGTGACGTGCCGTCTGATCGCCGTGCATGGCGGTGTGCGGCACCTGTCCGGGGTGCAGGAGCCTGCGCGGATGGGCTGCGATGCGGATCATGCAATGCGTATCGCCGCCGGAGCACAGACCCGAAACCACATGCACAGACCGACCAAGGCCTTGCCGCGGCAGACAGGCACCGCCATTGTCGCGCGGCCGGGCGCCAGGAACTAGAACGCAGCCCGCAAAAGGGCTTCCGGTCATTCAGGGAGGAACATGATGACCACTCGCAGAACTTTCATTGGTGCTGCCGCGGCCTTGACCACGGCACTGCTGACCACGACCTCGGCCATGGCGCAGGAGGTCACGCTGACCCTGCACCAATTCCTGCCCGCACAGGCGAACGTGCCGAAGGACGTTCTGGACGTCTGGGCCGACAACGTCGAGGAGGCGTCCGACGGCCGCATCGAGATCGAGCGCTACCCCTCCATGCAGCTGGGCGGCACCCCGCCGGAGCTCATGGACCAGGCCATCGACGGCATCGCCGACATCGTCTGGACCGTGGTGGGCTACACGCCGGGCCGCTACCCCTCGACCGAGGTGTTCGAGCTGCCGTTCATGGTGTCCGACGCCCGCGCGGCGTCCTACGCCTACTGGAAGATGTTCGAGGAGCACATGCAGGACGGTGAGTTCGCCGACCTCAAGATCCTCGGCACCTGGGTGCACGGCCCGGGCATGTTCCACACCAACAAGCCGGTCACCGTACCCTCCGACCTCGAGGGCATGAAGATCCGCGGCGGGTCGCGCCTCGTGAACGACCTGCTGACCCGCGTCGGCGCGGAGCCCATCGGCATGCCGGTCCCGGCCGTGTCCGAGGCGCTGTCCAAGGGTGTGATCGACGGCACCACCATCCCGTGGGAAGTGACCTCGGCCCTGAAGGTCCCGGAACTGGTGAAGAACCACACCGAGTTCGACGGCCCCGCGCTCTATAACCTGACGTTCGTCCTGGCGATGAACAAGGACGCCTACGAGGGCCTGCCGGAAGACCTGCAGCAGGTGATCGACGACAACTCCGGCCTCGCCTTCTCGATCTACGCGGGCGGCACGCAGGCCGACGCGGACGGCCCGGCCCGCCAGATCGCCGTGGACCTCGGCAACAACATCATCACCGTGTCCGAAGAAGACGCGGCGAAGTGGGATGAGCTGGTCAACCCGATCTACGAGAGCTGGGTGGCGGAGATGAAGGACAAGGGCATCGACGGCCAAGCCCTGATCGACGAGGCCAAAGCCCTGATGGAGGAATACGATCCCTCCATGGACACCTACGGCAAGTGAGCCGTGCCCGGGGCCGCGCAGACCCGCGCGGCCCCGGATTCACCCTTTGTAATCCGAGAGTTGGGGGAAAGCTGCGATGGCCGGTCTGCACCGCATCGTCCTGGGCCTTGCACGCCTGATGGCGCTTCTTGGCGGGGCGCTGCTGACGCTACTGATCCTGATCACCTGCCTGTCGATCATCGGCCGGGCGGGGAACTCCCTGCTGCATGCGATGGCGAGCGCGGGGGTCCTGCCGGGACTGGCGCAGGGGCTGATCGACTGGGGCATCGGCGCGATCCCCGGCGACTTCGAACTGGTCGAGGCGGGCATGGCGTTCTGCATCTTTGCCTTCCTGCCGTTCTGCACGGTGACGGGCGGGCATGCCTCCGTCGACGTGTTCACCAACTTCCTGCCGCGCACCGCCAACCGGGTGCTTGAGGTCCTGATCTCCATCCTCTTCGCCGTGGTGCTGGTGGTGATCGCCGTGCAGCTCGAACAGGGCATGGCGCGCAAGATCTCCTCCGGGCAGACCACGCTGCTGCTGCAGTTCCCGGTCTGGTGGGCCTATGCCATCAGCCTTGCCGGGGCCGTCGTGACAGCCGTGATCGGCGTCTACATGGCGTTTGTGCGCATCTACGAACTTATGACCGGGCGCGTGATCGCCCCGAACGCTGTGGGAGCGGACCATTGAGCAATCTCGAGATCGGCATCTGGTCCTTCCCGGCGCTGCTGCTTCTGATCTTCCTGCGCGTGCCGATCGGGCTGGCCATGTTCTCGGCGGGCTTCGCGGGCATGTGGCTGGTGATGGGCAACACCCGGCTGCCGATGGCGCAGCTGAAGGACCTGGCCTATTCGACCTTCTCCAACTACTCGCTGTCCATCGTGCCGATGTTCCTGCTGATGGGGTACTTCGCGACCCTCGGCGGCATGAGCCAGGCGCTGTTCAAGGCGGCGGAATCCTGGCTGGGGCACCGGCGCGGCGGGGTGGCCATGGCGGCCATCGGCGCCTGCGCTGGGTTCGGCGCGATCTGCGGATCGTCGCTGGCCACCGCCGCCACCATGAGCCGCGTCGCCCTGCCGGAGCTGAAGCGTTACGGCTACGACGGCGGCTTTTCGACCGCGACGCTGGCCGCGGGCGGCACGCTGGGCATCCTGATCCCGCCCTCGGTCGTGCTGGTGATCTACGCGATCCTGACCGAGCAGAACATCGCCAAGCTGTTCCTCGCGGCCTTCGTGCCGGGCGTGCTGGCCGCCATCGGCTACATGATCGCCGTCTCCGTCTACGTGCGCGTGAACCCCAAGAGCGCCGGTGTCCGCGAGCCGCAGCCCATGTCCGACCGCATCCGCGCGATGATCGACGTCTGGCCGGTGCTGCTGGTCTTCGTCGCGGTGGTCGGCGGCATCTACGGCGGCATCTTCACCCCGACCGAAGGCGCGGCCGTCGGTGCACTTGGAACGGGTATCATTGCGCTGGTTAACAGGGGCCTGACGTGGCGCACGCTGCTGGAGAGTTTCACCGACACGGCGCGGTCTTCGGCGATGATCTTCTTCATCGTGCTGGGGGCGGCCTTCTACAATGCCTTCCTCGCCCGGACGCGCCTGCCGCAGGAGCTGTCGTCCTGGGTGGTGGAGCTGGGCCTTTCGCCCATCGCGGTGCTGGCGGTGATCCTGATCGTCTACCTGATCCTCGGCTGCTTCATGGACAGCCTGTCGATGATCCTGCTGACCATCCCGATCTTCTTCCCGGTGATCTCGGCGCTGGACTTCGGCCTGTCGCCGGAGAACACGGCGATCTGGTTCGGCATCCTCGTGCTGATCGTGGTGGAGGTCGGTCTGATCACGCCACCGGTGGGGATGAACCTCTTCGTCATCAACGCGATGAGCCCGGAAACCCCCATGGTGAAGACCTATTCGGCGGTGCTTTACTACGTGGTCTCCGACCTGGTGCGGGTGGTGCTGCTGGTGGCCTTCCCGGCGATCACGCTGTTCCTGCTGCCGGGCTGAGGAAAGGACAGGCGGAGTGAAACTCCGCCCTACGTCCTGTCGGCCCGTGCGGCTGGCGGGGCGATACGACAAAACGGTTTCGCGCGCGTCCGGCAGGCCGGGCACGCGGATGGCCATCGGGGAAGGGGCTCTGCCCCGCTCGGCCCTTGAAGCGCCTATGCGGCGCTTCACCGCTGCGCGGGAGGTCCTCGCCCCCCGAGGTATTTGGACAAGGTGAAGCAGCGGGGCTGCGAAGGAGGATCATCCTATGAAGATTTCGGGACAGGTTGCGATCGTGACCGGCGGAGCAAGCGGGCTGGGCGCCGCCACGGCGCGGCGGCTGGCGGCAGAAGGCGCAAAGGTCGGGATCCTCGATTTCGACGGCGACGGCGCCGCGGCCATGGCGCGCGAGATCGGCGGCATGGCGGTCAAGACGGATGTGGGGCTCGAGGCGTCGGTTGCCGATGCGGTGGCGGAGGTCAAGCAGCGGCTGGGCGCGCCGCGGATCGCCGTGTCCTGCGCCGGGATCGGGCTGGCGGGCCGGGTCGTGGGGCGTGACGGCGCGCTGTCGACGGACCTGTTCGAGAAGACGATCCGGGTGAACCTGATGGGCACCTACTACGTGATGAGCCATGCGGCGCGCGAGATGATGGCGCTGGAGCCGCTGGAGAGCGGCGAGCGCGGGGTTGTGGTCAACACCGCGTCCGTCGCCTACGAGGACGGGCAGATCGGGCAGGTGGCCTATTCGGCATCGAAGGGGGCCATCGCGTCGATGTGCCTGCCGGCGGCGCGCGAGATGGCGAAGCAGGGCGTGCGCGTCATGGCCATCGCGCCGGGCCTGTTCAACACGCCGATGATGGAGGGGCTGCCGCAGGAGACGGTGGACGGGATCGTGGCGAACGTGCCCTTCCCGCACCGTCTGGGCGATCCGGCGGAATATGCGCAGCTTGTCTGTCAGATCCTCGAAAGCCCCTACCTGAACGGCTCCGTCATCCGTCTGGATGGCGCTGTGCGGTTGCCGCAGCGCTGATCTTTCCAAGGGGATAGGCCATGGACTTGACGTATCGCGCGCACAAGGTCGTGCGGGAGGACCGGGCCGACGGGTCGATCCTGCTGACCTCGGGCTACGAGATGAGCCCGGTTGCCGCAAGGACCGGCGACTGGGTGGACCGCTGGGCCCGCGAGGCCCCCGAGCGGGTGTTCATCGCGGAGCGGTCCGGCGCGGGCTGGCGCGAGGTGAGTTATGCCGAGACGCGGGAGCGGGTGCGCGCGCTGGCGGCGGCGCTTCTGGCGCGCGGCATGGGGCCTGAGACGCCGATCGTGGTGATTTCGGGCAACGGCGTGGACCACGGGTTGCTGACACTTGCGGCGCAATACGTGGGGGTTCCGACGGTGCCGCTGGCCGAGCAATACGCGCTGATCCCGGAGGCGCGGGGCCAGTTGCGGCACTGCGTCGAGGTGGTCCGGCCCGCGATGGTCTTTGCCGACGACGGGGAACGCTACGGCGATGCGCTGGCGCTGGAGATTTTCGAGGGACTCGAGAAGGTTGTGTCGCGCAATGCACGTGCCGGCATGACCGCGCTGGAGACGATGACGGGCGGTTCGGACGTGGGTGTGGACGCGGCGGCTCAGGAGGTGGGCCCGGATACCGTGGCCAAGTTCCTGATGACCTCCGGTTCGACCTCGCATCCCAAGGCGGTGGTGACGACGCAGCGGATGATGTGTGCCAACCAGGCGCAGTTGCTCGACGCCCTGCCGTTCCTTGGAGAGAAGCCGCCGCGGATCGTCGACTGGCTGCCGTGGAACCATGTCTTCGGCGGGTCGCACAACTTCAACATGATGCTGGCGAATGGTGGCGCGCTTTACGTCGATGGTGGCAAGCCGACGCCTGCGCTGATCGGAAAGAGCATCGAAAACAACCGCTTGATCGGCGGAACGCTGGCCTTCAACGTGCCGGTGGGCTTTGCGCAGATGTGCGGGGCGATGAAGGCGGACGCGGAGCTGCGGCAGAGGTATTTCGAGGAACTGGACATGGTGTTCTATGCGGGGGCGTCGCTGCCGCAGGACGTCTGGGACGACCTCGAGACCATGGCGCGCGAGGTGCGGGGGGAAGTGCCGCTGATGATCTCCTCCTGGGGGCTGACGGAGACCGGACCGGCCTGCCTGATCCAGCATGAACCGACCGAACGCTCCGGGATCGTCGGCGTGCCGATGACCGGGGTCGAGGTGAAGCTCTTGCCGGACGCCGAGCTGCGCTGCGAGATCCGGGTGCGCGGGCCGAACATCATGCCGGGCTACCTGAACGATCCGCAGAAGACCGCGGAGGCCTTTGACGAGGAAGGGTTTTTCCTGACGGGCGACGCGATGAAGTTCGTCGATCCGGACGACCTGGACAAGGGCATGAAGTTCGACGGGCGGATATCGGAGGACTTCAAGCTGCTGACCGGGACATGGGTGCGCGCCGCGAACCTGCGGCTGGAATTGTTGAAGGATCTCAGTCCACTGGTGCAGGATCTTGTGGTGTGCGGTGCGGACCGCAACGAGATCGGCGTGCTGATCTTCCCGTCGCGCGCGGCGCTCGACATGGGCGTGCCCGAAGGGCCGCTGGTCTGGTCGGAGCGGCTGGCGGGGGCGGTGGCGGAAAAGCTGCGGGCGCGGGGGGAGCACGGGTCGGCGACGCGGGTGACGCGGGCGCTGGTGATGAGCGAACCTCCGTCGATGGGCGACGGCGAGGTCACGGCCAAGGGGAATCTCAACTTCCGCAAGGTGCAGAAACGGAGAGAGGCTTTGGTTTCAAGGCTTTACGACAATGCCGACCGGCACGTGGTGCGAATCTGAAGCGTTAACCTGCGTTGACGAAACCTGCGGGGTTCCGGGACCGCGCGGAGGGGTTAATCCGCCGTGCGCCCGGAGGACCACCGCATGTTGTGGGGCCTCGGCGCCGCGTCCACACCGGATGAACGGATCTTAACCATTGGCCCCGGCGCGTTATGGGACGAACCGGCCGTTTCGACCCCCCGAAACGGCCGGTTGGTAACCTTTGGCGCCCGGCGGGCCGTTGCCGGTGTTGCGCGGGACGGGCCCGTTTTAACTTCTGTGCCGAACCGCTGGCGCCGGGCAGGTGGCGGGGGGCGGGCGTCGTGAAACCCCGCCCTGCGCGGCGGCGCATATGCCCCGGCCGGACCGCGACGACAAATCCCGAAATCATGACCCTTATTGGCATTATATTGCTAAAACGTATCTGCGCGACCCATATTTGTTTGCCCACGGATAATATCTTGGCAATATAGCGCACAAGCGACTCTGGGAGGAGGACCCCGGAGGCCATCTGAGGGGAGAACCCGGGGGCATCCCCGGGCGCTGGGAGGACAACATGACAGAAAATCAGAATGCGGCGCTGCATTTCGTGGACCGCCACCTGAGCGAAGGCCGTGCCGACAAGGTCGCCTTTCGCGAGGCAGCCGGGAAGACACGCAGCCTGACCTACGGAAAACTGGCGGAACGCTCGGACCTCGTGGCCGGGGCGCTGGGCGCGGCGGGTATCCAGCCGGAGCAGCGGGTGGCCTGCCTCGTGCTGGACCAGATCGAGTACCCGGAAATCTTCTGGGGCGCGCTCAAGGCCCATGTGATCCCCATCGCGCTGAACACGCTGCTGACGCCGGAGACCTATGACTTCATCCTGCGCGACAGCCGCGCGGTCTGCCTGTTCGTCTCGCGTGAGCTTTACGACGCGGTGAAGCCGGTGCTGGCGGAGAACCCCTACCTGCGGCACGTGGTGGTGATCGGTGACGACACGCCCGAGGGGTGCCTGAACTACGAACGCTGCCTTGAGGGCGCGGAGGCCGCGCCGGTGGCGCAGGTGAGCGAGGACGAATGTGCCTTTTGGCTCTATTCCTCGGGCTCCACCGGGCAGCCGAAGGGGGTGCGCCACGTGCATGGCGCGCTGAAGGCCACGGCGGACACCTACGGCGCGCAGGTGCTGGGCATCCGCGAGGACGACGTGGTGTTTTCCGTTGCCAAGATCTTCTTCGCCTACGGGCTGGGCAACGCCATGACCTTTCCGATGTCGGTGGGCGCGACGACGATCCTGTTCAACGGGCGGCCGGTGCCGGACGTGGCGGCGCAGATCATCCGCGACGAGAAGCCCACGATCTTCTGCGGGGTGCCGACGCTTTATGCCGCGACGGTGCACTGGCTGGAAAAGCACGGCGTGCCGGAGCACCGGCTGCGCGCCTGCATCTCGGCGGGCGAGGCGCTGCCGACGGAAGTGGGCAACGCCTGGCTGCGGCTGTGGGGGGTGGATATCCTCGACGGCGTGGGGTCGACCGAGATGCTGCACATCTTCCTGTCGAACCGGCCCGGCGACGTGGTCTACGGCACCTCCGGCATGGCGGTTCCGGGATACGAATTGCGCTGCGTCGACGAGGACGGCAACCAGATCCTGCCCGGCGGCGTGGGCGAGCTGCTGGTGCGCGGGGCCTCTGCGGCGGAGGGATACTGGAACAAGCGGTCGAAAAGCCGCGCGACCTTCGAGGGCGAGTGGACGCGCACCGGCGACAAGTACGAGATCACCGAGGAGGGGCGCTTTGTCTACTGCGGGCGCACCGACGACATGTTCAAGGTGTCGGGCATATGGGTGTCGCCCTTCGAGGTGGAGCAGGCGCTGGTGGCACATCCCGGCGTGCTGGAGGCGGCGGTCGTGCCGTGGCGCGACGAGGACGATCTGGAAAAGCCCAAGGCCTTCGTCGTGCTGAAGGAGGGCGCGGATGCGGCCGCGGTCACCGGCGCGCTGAAGGAGTTCGTCAAGGCGCGGGTCGGCGCGTGGAAGTATCCGCGCTGGGTGGAGGTGGTGGAGGACCTGCCGAAGACCGCCACCGGCAAGATCCAGCGCTTCAAACTCAGGGCGCAGGCGGCGCCAAAGAAGGACATGGAGGGCGTGGCATGACTTGGCCGGTTGAGATCAGGGCAGGCGGCAAGCGGCTGGAATGTGCAGGCTTCGGGCCGGGGCCGGATGAGGCGCCGACGCTGGTGCTGCTGCACGAGGGGCTGGGGTCGCTGGCGTTGTGGCGGGATTTCCCGGAACGGCTGGCCAAGGCCACCGGCTGGGGTGTCTTCGTCTGGTCGCGCGCGGGCTATGGCCGGTCCGAGGCGGCGGAGCTGCCGCGCCCGCTCGACTACATGACGCGGGAGGCGGTCGATGTGCTGCCGGAGGTGCTGGATGCCATCGGTTTCCGGCGCGGCGTGCTGATGGGCCATTCCGATGGCGCGACGATCGCCGCGGAATACGCGGGCTCGGTCGAGGATTTCCGGGTGCGCGGGCTGGTGCTGATGGCGCCGCATTTCTTCACCGAACCCGGGGGGCTGGCGTCAATCGCGGAGGCGAAGGAGGCCTTTGCCTCGGGCGGTCTGCGCGAGAAGATGGCGAAGTACCACGACGACCCGGAGGCCACCTTCCGCGGCTGGAACGACGCCTGGCTGGCGCCGGGGTTCCGCGACTGGCACGTGGGCGAGGTGATCGACTACTGGCGGGTGCCCTGCCTGGCGATACAGGGGGCAGATGACCAGTACGGCACGCTGGCGCAGATCCGCGAGATCGAGAGCCGGTCCTATGCGCCGGTGGACACGGTGATCCTGCCGGGGGTGAAACACGCCCCGCAGGCGGAGGCGCCGGAGGCGGTGCTGGAGGCGGTGGCCGAGTTCTGCGCGCGGCTTGCGCGGATCGAGGCGGCGGAGCCGGAGCTGGCGTGAGCTTCACGCCCTATGTGCCGGGCCGGACTCCGCGGCCGCCGGACGGTGCCTATGACGCCTTGAAGGAGGTCTCGGTCCCCTTGTCGGACTGCCGCGCCTGGCGTGAGGGGCTGCGGTTCTACCGGGAGGGGGCCTTCTGGGAGGCGCATGAGGTCTGGGAGGCGGTCTGGATGGCCGCGCCCGAGAAGTCGGCGGAGAAGCTGATGGTGCAGGGTGTCATCCAGCTGGCCAACGCGCGGCTGAAGCGCCGGATGGGGCGCGACGCGGCGGCAGAGCGGCTGGAGGGCATGGCGCGGGACCTGATGCGCGAAGCCTGGGCGCGGGCCGGCGGGGCGGTGATGGGCGTGGCACCGGGTGATGGCGGGATTTGTGAATTATAATGCATTAATCGCGTGAGGATGGTCATAATTTTGGTACTATAGTGCGAAAACAGCATTGAGGGCACAGGTTTTTGCGGTATAGTGCCAGCAAGCGCGGGAGGAGAATACGGCGATGACGAAGCGAATCGATTTCCAGGTCGATCCCACGGCCTACAAGCACTGGAAGGTGCATTACGACGGTCCGGTGGCGCACCTGCACATGGATGTCGACGAGAACGGCGGGCTGTTCGACGGCTACCAGCTGAAGATGAACTCCTACGACCTGGGCGTCGACATCGAGCTCGCGGACATCGTGCAGCGGATGCGGTTCGAGCACCCGGAGGTCAAGGTCGTGGTGATGAAGTCCGACAAGGACCGGATCTTCTGCGCGGGCGCCAACATCCGCATGCTGGGCGGGGCCAAGCATTCGCACAAGGTGAACTTCTGCAAGTTCACCAACGAGACGCGCAACACCTTCGAGGCGGCGGAAGAGGACAGCGGCCAGAAGTACATCGCGGCGGTCAAGGGCGCCTGCGCGGGCGGCGGCTACGAGCTGGCGCTGGCCTGCAACCACATCATGCTGACCGACGATTCCTCGTCTTCCGTGTCGCTGCCGGAGGTGCCGCTGCTGGCGGTGCTGCCGGGGACGGGCGGGCTGACCCGGGTGACCGACAAGCGCAAGGTGCGCCGCGACCGGGCGGATGTGTTCTGCTCGACCGAGGAGGGGGTGCGCGGCAAGCGGGCGCAGGAATGGAAGCTGGTCGACGAGGTGATCCCCAACTCGAAATTCGACGCGACGGTGGAGGAGCGGGCGAAGGAATTCGCGGCGGCCTCGAAGAAGAAGGATGTCGGCAAGGGCATCGTGCTGACGCCGCTGGACCGGACGTTCCACGAGGACGGTTCCGTCACCTATTCGACCGTGGAGGTTCAGGCCAACCGCGCGGGCCGCACGGTGACGATCACCGTGAAGGGCCCGGAGGGCGAGGCGCCCGCCGACATGGCGGCGTTCGAGGCCGAGGGCGACCAGTCCTGGATGCTGCGGGCGGCGCGCGAACTCGACGACGCGATCCTGCACCTGCGGCTGAACGAGCCGGAGCTGGGCCTGATGGTCTTCAAGACGCAGGGCGATCCGGAGAAGCTCCTGGCGCATGAGGCGCTGCTGATGTCCGACAAGGCGCACTGGCTGGCCAACGAGGTGCTGCAGTACTGGAAACGGGTGCTGAAGCGGGTCGACGTGACCTCGCGCTCGATGGTGGCGCTGGTGGAGCACGGGTCGTGCTTTGCGGGTGTGCTGGCCGAACTGCTCTGGGCCGTGGACCGCAGCTACATGATGGAAGACGAGTTCGAGGGCGACAACCGGCCCATCGCCACCGTCACGCTGTCGGACGCCAACTTCGGCCCGATGCCGATGGCGAACGGGCTGACGCGGCTGCAGACCCGGTTCCTCGACGACGATGATGCGCTGGGCGTCTGCGCGGAAGCGAAGGGCGAGGCGCTGGAGGCCGAGGCGGCGGAGGAAGCCGGCCTTGTCACCATGATCCTCGACGACATCGACTGGGAGGACGAGATCCGCATCTTCCTCGAGGAGCGGGCGTCCTTCAGCCCCGACGCGATGACGGGGATGGAGGCGAACCTGCGCTTCGCAGGACCGGAGACCATGGAGACCCGGATCTTCGGCCGCCTGACCGCCTGGCAGAACTGGATCTTCATCCGCCCGAACGCCGTGGGCGAGAACGGGGCGCTGCAGCGCTACGGCACCGGCGTGCGGGGCGAATACAACATGGAGCGCGTGTAACGGCGCGAGGCAGAAGACTTTTCGGACGAAAAGTCTTTGAGGGGCAGAGTTTTCGACGAAAACTCTGCATCACCGAGGAGGACTTGGAATGCTTGACCTGATCAACGTGAGCTACGACACCCAGATTCCGAACAACGTCGGGCTCTCCGGTGACAAGAAGGTGCTGAAGGCGCTGGAGCGCTGGCACCCGGGCTACATCAACTGGTGGAACGACCTGATCCCGCAGAACTTCCAGGAATCGATGGTCTACCTGCGGACCGCCGTGTCGGTCGATCCCAAGGGCTGGGCGAAGTTCGATTACGTGAAGATGCCGGAGTACCGCTGGGGCGTCCTTCTGGCGCCGCAGGTCGAGGACCGGCGCATTCCCTGTGGCGAGCATGCGGGCCAGCCCGCGTGGCAGGAGGTGCCGGGCGAGTACCGCAACATGCTCAAGCGCCTGATCGTGATCCAGGGCGACACGGAGCCGGGCTCGGTCGAACAGCAGCGGTTCCTGGGGCTTACCGCGCCGTCGCTTTACGACATGCGCAACCTCTTCCAGGTGAACGTGGAGGAGGGCCGTCACCTCTGGGCGATGGTCTACCTGCTGTTCAAGTATTTCGGCAAGGACGGGCGCGAGGAGGCGGACGACCTGCTGCGCCGCTCTTCGGGGTCGGACGAGGCGCCGCGGATGCTGGGCGCCTTCAACGAGGAGACGCCGGACTGGCTGTCGTTCTTCATGTTCACCTATTTCACCGACCGTGACGGCAAGATGCAGCTTGAGAGCTTGGCGCAGTCGGGCTTCGACCCGCTGTCGCGCACCTGCCGCTTCATGCTGACCGAGGAAGCGCACCACATGTTCGTGGGCGAGACCGGCGTGGGCCGCACGATCCAGGCGACCTGCGAGGCGATGAACAAGGCGGGGATCACCGATCCCTACGACATCCACAAGATCCGCGAGATGGGCGTGATCGACCTGCCGACGATCCAGAAGAAGCTGAACCTGCATTACACGCTGTCGCTGGACCTCTTCGGGCAGGAGGTGTCGACCAACGCCGCCAATGCCTTCAACGCGGGGATCAAGGGCCGCTACATGGAGACCCGGATCGACGACGACCACCAGCTGAAGGGCGACACCTACGTGGTGCGCACCGTCAAGGACGGTCTGATCGTCGCCGAGGAGGTGCCGGCGCTGACCGCGATCAACATGCGTCTGCGCGACGATTACGTGCGCGATGCGGCGGGCGGCGTGGGCCGCTGGAACAAGGCGATCGAGAAGGCCGGGATCGATTTCCAGTTGACCCTGCCGCACGAGGCGTTTCACCGCCAGATCGGCATCTTCTCGGCGATCAAGGCCGATCCGGAGGGCAACATCCTGTCCGAGGACGACTGGGCGAAGCGCCGCGACGAATGGCTGCCGTCGAAGGCCGACGGCGATTTCATCCAGTCGCTGATGAAGCCGTGTTACGAGCCGGGGCAGTTCGCCTCGTGGATCGCGCCGCCGAAGGTCGGGATCGACAACAAGCCGGGCGACTTCGAGTACGTCAAGCTGCACATGGCCTGAGGCCGCGGGCCGGGTCCGGGGGCGCGCGCGGCGTGGCCCCGGACCTTCGGAAGGACAGGAGAGGGCTGCGATGAGCGACCCGGCGACCAACACGGCCAGTGCCAAGGCCTTCTACGACATGATGTTCAACCAGTGTCGTCCGAGGGAGGCCGTCGCGGCCTACGTGGGTGCCGAGTACATCCAGCACAACCCGCATGTCGCCTCCGGCAAGGAGGGGTTCATCGCCTACTTCGAGCGGATGGCCCGGGAGTATCCCGGCAAGCGGGTGGAATTCGTGCGCACGGTGGCGGAGGGGGACCTGGTGGTCCTGCACTGTCACCAGGTCTGGCCCGACGAAGAATACGCGGGCATCGACATCTTCCGTTTCGACGCGGCGGGCCGGATCGTGGAGCACTGGGATGTGCTGCAGGTGCTGCCCGAGACATCCGCGCACGGCAACGGGATGTTCTGAGAGACATTGAAACGGGTCGGGAGGGCCTTGGGATGCAGATGGAACGCAAGATCGGCCACGCACCGCGCGTGGCGGCACTGGGCGAGGAGTTCCTTGCCGGACAGGGGGGATGCCCGGGGTGCATCGGCTGCACGGGCTGCCGCGGGCTTTGTGCGCAGCTGATCGAGATGCTCTCGGTCCCCGAGGCGGTGCTGCGCCGCGACTGAGCGCGGCCCTGGCCCCTTGCCCACCCAGAGAGTCACAGAGGTGTCCCCGGCGCGGGACCCCGTGGGAGGATTGATGAACAAGCCGCTGAAACAGCACCTGATCGACCCGGAGATCTGCATCCGCTGCTACACCTGCGAGATGACCTGTCCGGTCGAGGCGATCACCCACAACGACGAGAACGTCGTGGTGGACCCGGACAAGTGCAACTTCTGCATGGACTGCATCCCGGTCTGCCCCACGGGGTCCATCGACGAGTGGCGCGTGGTGCGCGAGCCCTATTCGCTGGACGCGCAGTTCGGCTGGATGGAACTGCCGGAGCAGGAGGACCTGGGCGCCGACGAGGCGGAAACCGGCCTCGAGGCGCTGGACGAGGCGATGGCGGCGCTTCTGGCGGAGGCGCATTCGGGGGCGGGCGGCAAGGCGAAGGCGCCGGCCTCGGCGGCGAAGGCGACGGTGAACCTCTATACGCTGGGCAAGCCCGCGACCGCGAAGGTGACGGGCATCGTGCCGCTGACCAAGGACCCGGAGCACGACGTGCGCCACATCATCCTCGACTTCGGCGGCCAGCCCATGCCGGTGCTGGAGGGCCAGTCCATCGGGATCGTCCCGCCGGGCGCGGATGCGGAGGGCAAGCCCTTCCTGCCGCGGCTTTACTCGGTGTCGAGCCCGCGCGACGGCGAGCGGCCGAACTACAACAACGTCTCGCTGACGGTGAAGCGGGAGAAGGGCGGGCTCTGCTCGAACTACCTGTGCGACCTGAAGGTCGGCGACGAGGTGCGGGTGACGGGGCCCTTCGGCGCGACCTTCCTGATGCCCGACGACCCGGAGGCGCGGCTTCTGATGATCTGCACCGGCACCGGCTCGGCGCCGATGCGCGCCTTCACCATGCGGCGCCAGCGCACGGTGGGCGGCAGGTCGGGGGGCATGGTGATGTTCTTCGGCGCGCGCACGCCCGACGCGCTGCCCTATTTCGGCCCGCTGAAGAAGGTGCCGGAGGCGCTGCTGGAGCAGCACCTTGTCTATTCGCGCCAGGGGGAGGCGAAGGAATACGTGCAGGACCGGATGCGCGCCGAGGAGGACCGGGTGGCGGAGCTGCTGGGTGATCCGAAGACCCATGTCTACATCTGCGGTCTGCGCGGCATGGAGGATGGGGTCGAGAAGGCGCTGACCAACATCGCCGAAAGCATCGGCCAGCAATGGACGGCGCTGCGCGACGCGATGCGCGACGAGGGGCGCTATCACGTGGAGACGTACTGAGCGGGCGGGGCCGTGCGTGGGGGCCAGCCCCCACACCCCCGGAGTATTTCGGAAGCAAAGAAGCAGGGGCGGGGTCGCGGTTTTTCCGGCCTTTGGCCGATGATCGCAGGAGTGGGGTATGGGTCAGCCGTTCGAGCATGAGATCCGGGTGACATGGGGGGACTGCGATCCGGCGCGCATCGCCTACACGGCGCGCATCCCCTGGTTCGCGCTGGATGCGATCAACGCCTGGTGGGAGGAGAAGCTGGGGGACGGCTGGTTCCAGATGGAACTGGACCGCGGCGTCGGCACGCCGTTCGTCAACATGACCATCGATTTCCGCAGCCCGGTCACGCCGCGCCACCGGCTGATCTGTGCCGTGCGCCCGGTGCGGCTGGGCGAGACCTCGGTCAGTTTCGAGGTGCTGGGGCGGCAGGACGATGTCCTGTGTTTCGAGGGGCGCTTTACCTGCGTGTTCATCGATGCGCCCACCTTCCGCAAGGCGCCGCCGCCGGAGGATATCCGGGCGGTTGTGGAGGCGCATCTGGACTGAGGCGCGTCTGTGCGGCGGGGCCGGTTTGGCGTTGCCACCGCGGGCGAAGCGGCTAGTGTGTGCACTATAATTCATAACGGTGCGAACGGGATGAGCAAGGCTGGGCCTCTGACACAGGACATGGCGACGCGCGGGGCGGAGGCGGACCGGGCCGTGGAGGCCCTGCTGGCGCGCGTGGGCGAGCGCGTCCGCCGCGCCCGCGAGGCACGTCACATCCCGCGCCGCGTGCTGTCGGAGATGTCGGGCGTCTCGCCGCGCTACCTCGCGCAGCTGGAGACCGGCGAGGGCAACATCTCCATCGGGCTTCTGACCAAGGTGGCCTGCGCGCTCGACCTGTCGGTGGAGCGGCTGGTGGGCGAGGACGATCCGTGGTCGTCCGAGGTGCTGCGCATGTCCGAGCTGTTCCGCCGCGCCGACCGGGGGATGCAGGCCCGCGTGCTGGCCATGCTGGAGGCGCAGGCGCCGGAGGGCGCGCGGGCGCAACGGGTGTGCCTTGTGGGCCTGCGCGGCGCGGGCAAGTCGACGCTGGGTCGGCTGGCAGGCGAGGCGCTGGGCGTGCCGTTCCTTGAGCTGAACGCGGAGATCGCGCGGATCGGCGGGATGCCGGTGGCGGAGATCATGGCGCTTTATGGGGCCGAAGGCTACCGGGAGCTGGAGGCGGAGGCGCTGGAAGGCGTGATCTCGGCCCACGAGCGGATCATCCTGGCGGTCGGGGGCGGGCTGGTGGCGGAAAGCGCCACCTACGAGCGGGTGCTGGAGCGGTTCCACACGGTCTGGGTCAAGGCCTCGCCGGAGGAGCACATGGCGCGGGTGCGCGCGCAGGGCGACCTGCGGCCGATGGCCGGTCAGCCCGAGGCCATGCAGCAGCTGCGCACCATCCTGCGGGCGCGCGAGGTGCTGTACGAGCGGGCGCATGCGCAGCTCGACACCAGCGGCGCCGGCCTGGGCGAGAGCCTGGAGGCGATGAAGGCGCTGCTGGCGGACGAGGGATTTCTGGACTGACAGGTGGCACGGGCTGCCGCGGAAGGAGTGACGGATGGCTGTGAGCTGCCGCAGAGAGGGCACGGCCCTGATCGTGACATTGGACAACCCGCCGGTGAACGCCATCGGCCTCGCGGTGCGCGAGGGGCTGGCCGCGGCGCTGGAGCGGGCCGGGACGGAAGAGGCGCTGAGCCGCGTGGTGCTGACCGGCGCGGGCCGGGCCTTTGCCGCGGGCGGCGACGCGCGGGAGTTCGACGCGCCCGCCGTGGCGCCGCACCTCAACGACATCGTGGCGGGCATCGAGGCCTGCGAGGTGCCCTGGGTGGCGGCGATCAACGGCGTGGCGCTGGGGGGCGGCTGCGAGCTTGCGCTGGCCTGCCGTTACCGGATCGCGGCGCCGGGGGTGCAGATCGGTCTGCCGGAGGTCACGCTCGGCGTGGTGCCGGGGTCGGGCGGGACGCAGCGGCTGCCTCGGCTGATCGGCATGGCGGCGGCGCTGGACATGATCCCCACGGGCAAGCCGGTCAGCGCGGAGAAGGCGGAGGCGCTTGGGCTGGTCGACGGGCTGGCGGAGGACCCGCTGGCGGTGGCCCTGGGGCTGGACGTGGGGACGCTGGCGCTGGCCACGCCGGTCTGCGACCTGCCCGCGCCGGAGATGGACGCAGAGGCGGTGGAGGCGGCGCAGGCGCAGGCGGCGCGGAAGATGCCGCAGCAGGTGGCGCCGCTGACGGCCATCGCGCTGATCGCCTCGACCCCGGCGGTGACGCTGGCGGAGGGGCTGGCGGAGGAGCGCACCGCCTTCCTGACGCTGCGCGCCGACAGCCAGGCGCGGGCGCTGCGGCATGTCTTCTTTGCCGAACGGGGGGCCAAGGCGCCGGAAGGGCTGGACGCCGCGCCGGGCGACACCGGCCACGTGGCGGTTGTCGGCGGCGGCACGATGGGCGCGGGGATCGCCTATGCCTGCCTGAACGCCGGGCTGCGGGTCACCCTGCTGGAGACCGACGCCGACGGGGTGGCGCGGGCGGAGGCCAACGTCGGGAAAATCGTCGAGGCCTCGCTGAAGCGCGGCCTGATCTCGGCGGCGGGCGCGGAGGAGCGCCGCGCGGGGCTGGCGGTGACATCGGATTACGCGGCGGCGGCGGGCGCGGGGCTGGCGATCGAGGCGGCCTTCGAGTCGATGGAGGTCAAGCGCGAGGTCTTCGGCCGGTTGCAGGCGGCGCTGGCGCCTGACGCGGTGCTGGCGAGCAACACCTCCTACCTCGACCTCAACGAGATCGCGCGGTCGGTGGACGATCCGTCGCGGGTGGTGGGGCTGCACTTCTTCGCGCCCGCGCACATCATGAAGCTGCTGGAGATCGTGAAGGGGGAGGCGACCTCGGACAGGGCGCTGGCCACGGGCTTTGAGCTGGCGAAGACGCTGAGGAAGGTGCCGGTGCTGGCCGGGGTCTGCGACGGCTTCATCGGCAATCGCATCCTTGCACGCTACCGCGAGGCGGCGGACACGGTGCTGATGGACGGCTCCACGCCCTGGGAGATCGACGAGGCGATGGTGGATTTCGGTTACGCCATGGGCCCTTACGAGGCGCAGGACCTGTCGGGGCTGGACATCGCCCACGCCAACCGGCGACGGCAGGACGCAACGCGCGACCCGGCGCGGCGCTACATTCCCATCGCCGACCGGATGGTGGAACTGGGCAAGCTGGGGCGCAAGACCGGGGCGGGCTGGTATCGCTACCCGGGCGGCGGCGGCAAGGTGGAGGACCCGATCGTGGCGGACCTCGCGCTGGAAGAGGCGCATTTCGCCGGGATCGCGCGCGTCGACTACGCACCGGACGAGATCCGCGAGCGGCTGCTGCTGGCGATGATCAACGAGGCTGCGGACATCCTGGGCGAGGGGATCGCGGCCTCGGCGCGCGACATCGACCTGGTGACGGTCTTCGGTTACGGCTTCCCGCGCTGGCGCGGCGGGCTGATGTGGTATGCGGACGAATGGGGCGTGCCGGAGATCGTGGCGAAGCTGAAAGCGCTGGCGGAGGAAGACCCGGTCGCTTGGAAGATGTCGCCGGTGCTGCAGGACTGCGCGGCCACCGGAACGCCGCTGGCGGAGTGGCGGCGCGCCTGAGGGGTTTCGCCTCGCTGGCGCGAGGCGACCGGCGCGCCCTTCGGGCGCGATGGGGGCTTTGGCCGTGAAGCGTTCGCCGGACAGAGAGGGCGCGAGGGCGTGGAGGCCCTGCCTTTTCAGGTATTTATGACCAAGATGAAGGGGAGCGCGTGCCTTGTCCTTCATCTTGGCAAAAATACCTGACTTCGCCGAGATTGTCAGGCCGCGTGCCGTTCGGGCAAGGGGGCGGCAGTGGTCACTCAGTTCATGTCTTCGAGCAGGCGGCCGTGGCGTTTCGTTTCCGCGAGGACGTCCGAGAGCGTTGCCATGCCGCGCGCCTCCAGCATGGGGAGCATGCGGCTGAAGACCTCTGCCGTGGCGTGGGCGTCGCCCAGTGCGGTGTGGCGCAGGTCCGGCGGGATGGTCACGGCCAGGCGGTCGCAGAGCGCGTCGAGGGTGTGGGTCTGCGACGCGCCGAAGAGGATCGCCGACAGCAGCACCGTGTCGAGGATCGGGTGGGTCCATTCCACGCCCATGCGTGCCTTGTGGCGGTGCAGGAAGGCCATGTCGAACGGCGCGTTGTGTGCCACGATCACGCTGTCCCGGGCGAAGGTGTGGAAGCGGCGCCCGGCCTCGGCGATGCCCGGGGCCGTGGCGACCATTGCATCGGTCACGCCGTGCACCTTCGAGGAGGCGGGCGGGATCGGGCGGCCCGGGTTGACGAGCTGGTCCATGCGCTCGCCCGGCACGATGCGTCCGTTGACCATGCGCACCGCGCCGATCTGCACGATCTCGTCCTTGTGGGGCAGGAGGCCCGTCGTTTCGGTGTCGAACACCGTGTAGGTCAGCCGTCCGAGCGGCATGGCGTCGAGCGCGCCGGACGCCTGGTCGAGCAGGGCGAAGTCGTAGGTCAGGGGGCGGGCGGCCTCGGGCGGGAGGTCGAGGTGCGAGGCATCCACGAGGATGATGTAGCCGCCGCCGTCCATCGGGCGCAGCCTGGCGTCGTAGCTTTGCGCGCCGTCGTGGCCGGGCAGGGTGGCCGTGACCTCGCGCCCGGTCTTGTTCATCTGCCTGCGCAGTCCCTTGAGCGCCCCGCCGTCGAAGTAGTCGGTGACGGGCGCGTTCAGCCGGGGGATGCCCTGCGAGGCCAGCACCTCGGCGGCCTGCCCGTCGTAGAGCACGATCTGGTCGGCGCTGCCGACGAGGATCGTGGCGACGGGGATCTCGGTCAGCAGCGCGGTCAGGCGGGCCTTCTCGGATTCGAGCCGCGCGGTTTCGGCTGCGATGCGGTCGGCGCTGGCCAGCGTGCTGGCGGAGAGCTGGGAGCTGAGCGCCGAGGCGGCGGGGCCGAGGTCGCCCAGATAGCGCGCGGCGTCGGCATCGACGCGGGTGGCGATCCCGGCATGCGCCCGGGCGCGGAGTTCGGCGGAGAGGCGTTCGATGGGCTTTGCCACGTTCTCGTCGAACAGCAGCCAGATCCCGGCGCAGAGCGCGGTGAACCCGAAGGCGATGAGGATCGCGGCGAGGGTGAAGCCGTTGGCGTCATCCGTGCTCTGCGCCCGTGTGTAGCCGAACCACAGCGCCGCGCCCGCCAGCGCCGTGCCGCCGAGCGCGATCAGGCAGAAGAACAGGAAGATCCGCAGTCGGAGGCTGAGGCCGGAGAACATGTCACGCCGCCTCGCAGACGGTCTTCACGATCGGGTCGTCGGCGCCGACGTCGCGCCAGACCGGGGGCGAGTCGTCGCCGAGGGCCGGGTCGGCGCGGCGTCCGGCGTCGCAGTCGATCATGATGTCGACGATGGTGACGGGTTTCCAGCGGCCGAAGAAGTAGAGCTTTGTCAGGAAGGTCTGCGGGGTTTCCATGTTGGGCCTCAGGCGCCCGGTCTCGACCGCGACGAAGCGGTCGGTCATCGGCACCACGTAGGTCCATGGCCGCCACGGCGCGCTGGAGGTGACGGATTGCGCCACGGTCAGTCCCTCGGGGAGGTTGCCTGCCATACGCCCGTACCAGCTGTATTCGGAGGAGATCGTCGCCGCCAGCATCGCCGCGCCCGCGCCAACGGGTATCAGCCATTTCGGCAGCCGCGTGACCCGCGTCAGCAGCAGCATGGCACCGGCCCCGGCGAAACCCGCGAAGATCACGGCCAGTAATTCCAGGAACATCGTCTCTCCTCCTTCACGGGGTGTGCGCCGGACGGGTCCGGGCCTTGCCCCTTGTCCTTCAACCCCGCGGGGCCGCCTTGGGGCGCCGCGCGGGGGGCGACCGACGCGCCCATGCCGTCGCGTGTCCCTGCCTGTCCGCGGCCTGCGCGGCCACCGGAACCTTCACCTTCTGCGCCGCACCGCCGTCCGCCCGGGGCTCCGCCCGGGGCTCCGCCCGTTCGCGGCTTGAAAGGTCCACAGAACCTTTCATCGGCTGCGCCGCACCGCCGCCTGCCCGGGGCTTCGCCCGTTCGCGGCTTGAAAGGTCCACGGGGCCTTTCATCGGCTGCGCCGCACCGCCGCCTGCCCGGGGCTTCGCCCGTTCGCGGCTTGAAAGGTCCACAGGACCTTTCATCGGCTGCGCCGCACCGCCGCTCACCCCAGCATACCCTTACCGTGTCCCAGGGCCGATTGCAGCGACTTCACCACGACGAAGGCGTTGCGCAAATGACTTCGCTCAAAGTCGGAGAGGCTGGAGGGCGCGAGGTAGTTGTCCGGGGCTTCGCCGGCCTTGGCCTGCCGGGCCTGATGTTCCAGCCGCGTCTCGGCGATCAGGTCGTAGGCGTCGATCAGGTCCTGCCCGCCGCTCTGGCTGAGCACGCCCGCGGCGACCGCCGCCTCCAGCCGGGCGCGGGTGTTGGCCATGGCCAGCCGTCCCTGAAGGGCGTAGACGCGCCCGAGGTCCACCACCGGCACCACGCCGGAATGCTTCAGGTCGATGCGGTTCTTGTATTCGCCCGAGCGGATCGTGGCGAAGCCGCGCAGGAGGCCCAGCGGCGGCGTGTGTTTGAGGGAGTTCGACACCATGTGGGCCACGAAGATCGAGTTCTTCGAGGCTTCGCGCAGGGTGTCGTGCTGCAGCGCGTCGAGCAGGGCGGGGTCGCCGCCGATGGCGCGCAGGTCGAACATGACGGAGGCGAGCATCTGCGCCTCGGGGTTTGGCCTGTTGATCCAGTTGCGGAAATAGCCGCGCCAGGTGGCGAGCGGCTGGCACCAGCGCGGGGCGGAGGCCATCATCTCGCCCGGGCAGAAGACGTAGCCGCAGGCGTCGAGGCCGGTGGTGACCTCCTGTGCCAGCGCGGTGAAATAGGGGCGCATGTCCTCGGTGAAGTCGTCCGAGAGGATCAGCACGTTGTCCTGATCCGAGACGCCGGTCTGCTCCTGCCGGCCCTGGCTGCCGCAGGCGGCCCAGAGGTAGGGAACCGGGGGGCGGCCCAGCCTAGCCTCTGCCAGCGTCAGGAGCCGCCGGGTGGCGGTGTCGGCGATGTCGGTGATCAGCCGGGTCGTGACCTCGTGCCGGTTGCCGCCCGCGACGAGCTGCACCAGCAGTTGCGGGATGCGGGCGGTGACGCGGGCCATGGCCTGCACGTCACCGGCCTGCGCGATCTCGGACACCAGCTCGGCTGAGGTCATCGCCTGGAAGCGGGTCAGGTCGGTCTGGGTGACCATGCCGACGAGGCGCGGCCCCTCGGTGATCGGCACGTGGCCGATGCGCCGCTCCATCATCATGTGCAGCACGTCGGAGCCGATGGCAGAGGGCGGCAGCGTCACGGGTGCTGCGGTCATCACCCGGGTCACGGGCGTGTCGAGCGGCAGGCCGCCGCCCACCACCTTGCCCGAGAGGTCGCGGACGGTGGCGATGCCGCGCAGCATGCCGTCCTCGGTGATGCAGATCGAGGAGACGTGGCGCTCGTCCATCATGCGGGCCGCCTCGCGGACGGTCGTTTCGGGCGGGCAGGTGAGGGTGCGGGTGGCCATCAGCGTCTCGACCCGGCTGGTGGCGAGGTCGGCGCGCCGGGGCTTGGCGGCGCGGCCCCGGTCGAAGAACTTTGCCACGGCGGGCTGGGTTTCGACGAGGCGCAGGAAGTCGGGGCGGGGCAGGACCAGCAGGAGCGAGTCCTCGGTCGTGCGGGCGGAGGTCACGGCGCGGCCGTCGCGGGTCAGGCCGCGTTCGCCGAAGGAGTTGCGCGGCCCCAGCGCGGAGATCTGCACGTCGTTGCGGTCGCGCACGGCGACGCCGCCGGAATGGATCAGGTAGAGCCCCTCGAGCGGGGCGTCGAGTTCGTAGACCGGCTGGTCCGCGGCGATGCTCTGCGGACGGAAGGCGGGCAGCAGCTCCTCGAGCACCTCGGGCGCAAGCGCGTCGTAGGGGTGGACCGAGGTCAGGAACCTGCGCAGGGCGTCTTTGTCGATCGGCATCACGGGTCCTTTGCCAAGAACGTGTGCCCGGCATAGCGCGGGGCCTTGCGGAAAGGGAAGGGACGTCGCGCCCGGTCGGGTCTTTTCGGGGCCGCCGCGGCCCGGCCTGCGCGCTGCGTGGTCAGCAAGGCGGGGCAGGGCGGTCGAAAAAGGCCGGACCCGCGGGGGCGGATCCGGCCGTTGCCTGTCGGTCTGGTCGCTGGCCTCAGTGGCCGTCGACCGCGGTACCTGCACCGCGCGGGATGCGGACCGATTCAACCAGTTCCTCGATCTCGCGCGGGATCGGCTTGGTCATCGACGACACGGTGAAGGCCACCGCGAAGTTGATGAGCGCACCCACCGCACCGAAGGAGGTGGACTTGATCCCGATGAACAGCGGCGCCGCGTCGGTGTAGCTGTTGGTGTCGGGGATGAAGAACCAGCCCTTGTGCAGGAAGATGTAGACGAGGGTCACGATCAGGCCCGCCAGCATGCCGGCCACCGCGCCCTTGTTGTTCACCTTCGAGAAGATGCCCATCATCAGGACCGGGAAGATCGACGCCGCGGCGAGGCCGAAGGCAAGCGCCACCGTCTGTGCCGCGAAGCCCGGGGGGTTGAGACCGAGCCAGGTGGCGACGGCGATGGACACGGCCATGGCGACGCGGGCCGCCATCAGTTCGCCCTTCTCCGAGATGTTCGGGGTCAGCTGGCCCTTCATGAGGTCGTGGCTGACGGCCGAGGAGATGGCGAGCAGGAGACCGGCCGCGGTCGAGAGCGCGGCGGCGAGACCGCCGGCGGCGATGAGGCCGATGACCCAGCCGGGCAGGTTGGCGATTTCCGGGTTCGCAAGAACCAGGATGTCGTTGTTGAAGTTGGTCAGCTCGTTGCCGGTCCAGCCTTCTGCGGTGGCCCGTTCCTGCATGTCGGGCGACTTGTCGTTGTAGTACTGGATGCGGCCGTCGCCGTTCTTGTCTTCCCAGCCGAGCATGCCGGTCTGCTGCCAGGTGGCCATCCAGTCGTACTCGGGGTCGTTCTCGATCTGCTCGATGCTCACGGCCTGCGCCGCGGTGCCTTCGGGCCAGAACTGCTGGGTGATGTTCAGGCGGGCCATTGCGCCCACGGCCGGGGCCGTCAGGTACAGCAGCGCGATGAAGACCAGGGCCCAGCCCGCCGACCAGCGTGCGTCAGAGACCTTCGGCACGGTGAAGAACCGCATGATGACGTGCGGCAGACCGGCGGTGCCGATCATCAGCGACAGGGTGAAGAGCACCATGTTGAGCGTGTCGCCGTTGTGCGCCGTGTACTGGTTGAAGCCCAGGTCGGTGACGATCTGGTCCAGCGTCGTCAGCAGCGGCGTGCCGTCCGCGGTCGAGCCGAAGAGGCCGAGCGCCGGGATCGGGTTGCCGGTCAACTGCAGCGAGATGAAGATCGCCGGGATGGTGTAGGCGAGGATCAGCACGACGTACTGCGCGACCTGCGTGTAGGTCACGCCCTTCATGCCGCCGAACACCGCGTAGGCGAACACGATCACCGCGCCGATCAAGAGGCCGGTGGTGGTGTCGACTTCGAGGAAGCGGCCGAAGGCCACGCCGACGCCGGTCATCTGGCCGATCACGTAGGTGATGGAGGCGATGATCAGGCAGAGCACCGCGACAAGGCGCGCGGTCGGCGAGTAGAAGCGGTCGCCGATGAACTCGGACACGGTGAACTTGCCGAACTTGCGCAGGTAGGGCGCGAGCAGCAGGGCAAGCAGCACGTAGCCGCCGGTCCAGCCCATCAGGAAGGCGGAGTTGTCGTAGCCGGTGAAGGCGATAAGGCCCGCCATCGACAGGAACGACGCCGCGGACATCCAGTCCGCCGCGGTGGCCATGCCGTTGGTGACCGGGTGAACGCCTCGGCCTGCGGCGTAGAATTCCGATGTGGAGCCCGCACGGGCCCAGATCGCGATGCCGATGTAGAGCGCGAAGGACGCGCCCACGAACAGCAGGTTGATGGTAAACTGATCCATGGCTCTTATTCCTCGTCCACGCCGAATTCTTTATCGAGCTTGTTCATCCGCCAGGCGTAGAAGAAGATCAGCGCCAGGAAGACCAGGATCGACCCCTGCTGGGCAAACCAGAAGCCCAGGTCGGTGCCGCCCACGGCGATGCCGGACAGCAGCGGGCGCAGCAGGATGCCGAAACCGAAGCTGCACAGCGCCCAGATGACGAGGCAGATGATGATGAGGCGCAGGTTGGCTTGCCAGTAGCTCTTGCCAGCCTCAGCCTGCGCGGCCGAATTTGTGGTATGGTCCGCCATGTTGCGGGTCCTCCTTCCCAGTTGTCCTCGCCCGCGGGGCCTGACGGCCCCTTGGACGCTCCTCTCTTTATGCGCGGGTCTGCGCGTCCCCGCGGCCGCCCGGGCCGCAGGGCTGGCCGTGGCTGTCAGGCCGTGGCCGTCTTCACGATCGCGGTCATCTTGCGCGCGATGTCGTCGATTTCGCCCATGGCATCGATGCCGATCAGCGCACCCTGGGCCTTGTAGTAGGCAATGAGCGGCGCGGTCTGGGCGTGGTAGGCGTCCAGACGGCTGGCCACCGTCTCGGCGTTGTCGTCGGCGCGGCGTTTGAACTCCGTCCCGCCGCACTTGTCGCAGGTGCCTGTGGCCTTCGGCTGCTTGAAGCTGTCGTGGTAGCCCTCGCCGCAGCCGCCGCAGGTGTAGCGGCCGGAGATGCGGGTCACCATCGCGGCGTCGTCGACCTCGAGGCTGACGGCGGCGTCGATCTTCTGGCCGGTCTCCTCCAGCAGCCGGTCGAGCGCCTCCGCCTGCACGGCGGTGCGCGGGAAGCCGTCGAGGATGACGCCCTTCGCGCAGTCGGGCTGGGCCATGCGGTCGCGCAGGATGGCGATGACGATCTCGTCCGAGACAAGCTCGCCCGCTTCCATCACCGACCTGGCGTGCTGGCCGGCCTCGGTGCCCGCGGCGACTGCTGCGCGCAGGAGGTCGCCGGTGCTGAGCTGGACGAAGCCGAACTGCTCTTCGAGCATCCGGGCCTGCGTGCCCTTGCCGGCCCCCGGGGGGCCGAGCAGGATCAGAACGGGGGAGGTGTTCGGGGTCTGTGCGCCGTCCATCGGTCAGGCCCCCCTGTTCATTCTGTTTTCGATGAGGTCGTCGACGACGGCTGGTTCTGCGAGTGTGGATGTGTCGCCGAGTGCGCCGTAGTCGTTTTCCGCGATCTTGCGCAGGATGCGGCGCATGATCTTGCCGGAGCGGGTCTTGGGCAGGC
>NZ_JBRBWD010000033.1:0-165763 GCF_052825245.1 Sagittula sp. | reverse complement strand
CCCCCCCCCCCCCCCCCCCCCCCCCCCCCCCCCCCCCCCCCCCCCCCCCCCCCCCCCCCCCCCCCCCCCCCCCCCCCCCCCCCCCCCCCCCCCCCCCCCCCCCCCCCCCCCCCCCCCCCCCCCCCCCCCCCCGGTCGGGTCGCGGGACGCGGCCCGAAACCATGCAGGAGCACAGCCCATGATCCTCAAGGACCTCGACATCATCGTCACCGCCCCGCCGCACCCCGGCTGGGGGGGCCGCTACTGGATCCTCGTCAAGCTCACCACGGATGACGGCATCACCGGCTGGGGCGAATGCTACGCCGCCTCGGTGGGTCCCAAGGCCATGACCGCGGTGATCGAGGATGTCTTCAAGCGCTACGTCGAGGGCGAGTCCGCCGAGAACATCGAACGCATGTTCCGCCGCGCTTATTCCTCGGGCTTCACCCAGCGCCCCGACCTCACCGTCATGGGCGCCTTCTCGGGGCTGGAGATCGCCTGCTGGGACATCCTCGGCAAGGCGCGCGGGCGCCCGGTCTGGGCGCTGATGGGCGGACTGATGAACGAACGCATCCGCGCCTACACCTACCTCTACCCGCTGGCGCAGCATAACCTCTCCGACTTCTGGACCGCCCCCGACCAGGCCGCCGAAGCCGCCGCCGACTGCGTCGCGCGCGGCTTTACCGCGGTGAAGTTCGACCCCGCCGGCCCCTACACCATGCGCGGCGGCCACCAGCCCGCCATGTCCGACATCACCCGTTCCGTGGCCTTCTGCCGAGATGTGCGAGAGGCGGTGGGCGACCGGGCGGACCTGCTCTTCGGCACGCACGGGCAGTTCACCACGGCGGGCGCCATCCGGCTCGGGCAGGCGATCGAGCCCTACAATCCCCTGTGGTACGAGGAACCGATCCCGCCCGACAACCTGCTCGAGTTCGCCCAGGTCGCAAGCCAGGTCCGCATCCCCATCGCCACCGGCGAGCGCATGACCACCCGGTCGGAGTTCGCCACCCTCCTGCGCACCGGCGGCGCGAAGATCCTGCAACCGGCGCTTGGCCGCGTCGGCGGTCTCTGGGAGGCGAGGAAGCTCGCCGCGCTGGCGGAGTCGTTCAATGCCGAGATGGCCCCCCACCTTTATGCCGGTCCGGTCGAATGGGCCGCCAACATCCAGCTCGCCGCCTGCATCCCCAACCTGCTGATTGCCGAAACCATCGAGACCGATTTCCACCACCGGCTCATCAAGGGATCGATCCGGGTGGAGAACGGCTTTGTCGCAGCGCCCACCGCCCCCGGGCTCGGCATCGAGGTGGACGAGGACCTTGCCCGCGCCCATCCCTACACCGGCAACGATCTGCATCTCCAGATGCAGGATGAGCCCTGCAACTATGCGGAAGGCAACCGATTCCAGGGTGGCGCGCCCGCCCATGACGAGTAATCTCGCATTTTCCGAATCACCCGGCTATACAGTCCCGAGACCGGACCCAGGACCTGACCATGGACCAGAAAGCCCCCCCGGCGCCGCCGGAAGAAATGGAAGCCAACGCCCGCAACGCCTCTGCGTTCCTCAAGACGCTGGCGCATGAAGGCCGCCTGATGATCCTCTGCCACCTGGGTGGGGGCGAGAAATCCGTCGGCGAACTGGAGGAACTCTTGGGCATCCGTCAGGCCGCGGTCAGCCAGATGCTCGCCCGCCTGCGCGAAGAGGGGCTGGTGGTCACCCGGCGCGAGGGCAAGACGATCTACTACAGCCTCGCGAACGAGAACACCTCGCGCGTGATCGCGCTTCTGTACGAGATGTTCTGCGCAGCGCCCGATGCCGACTGCTGAGACGGCGGGATTCACCGGACACGACCTGTGCCGTCTGACGGCGCGCGACGTGGTGGCCCTGCTGAAATCGGGTCAGGTCTCCACCGCCGAACTGATCGACGCCAGCCTGAGCCGCATCGCGCAGACCTCTCCCGCGATCAACGCCATGGTCACCACCTGCGGCGACCGGGCCCGTGACGCGCAGCCTGACCACGACAGCCTGCTGGCGGGCCTGCCCGTCGGCATCAAGGACCTGACCGATGTCGCGGGTGTGCGCACCACCTACGGCACCCCGGCGCTGGCCGACAACGTGCCGAAGGCCTCCGATCCTATGGTCTTGCGCATGGAGGCGCGCGGCGCGGTGGTGATCGGCAAGACCAACACCCCTGAAATGGGCGCAGGCGCCAACACCTTCAATGCCGTCTTCGGCGCCACCCGCAACCCGTGGGACACGCGCATGAACCCCGGCGGATCGTCGGGCGGGGCTGCGGCGGGCCTTGCCACCGGCGAAGTCTGGTTGAGCCAGGGCTCCGACCTCGGCGGCTCGCTCCGGACCCCGGCCAGCTATTGCGGTGTCGTGGGGCTGAGGCCGTCGCCGGGACTGGTCGCTTCGGCTGCCGGTGCGGACACCTTCGACGCTTTCGGTGTCGACGGTCCCATGGCCCGGAACGTGGCGGACGTGGCGCTCTTCCTCGACGCGATGACGGGCTTCGACCCCGTGTCCCCCCTTTCGCATCCGCCCTCGACGGACAGCTATCTGGGCGCCTGCCTCGCAGCGCCGGGCCATGTGCGCATCGCCTTCTCGCCGGACCTCGGCGGGCTCGCCCCCGTCACGTCCGACATGGCGCAGATCCTCGCCCGGGCGGTCGCGCGGGTTCAGGCCCCCGATGTCGCGGTGGAGGAGCATCAGCCGGACACCCGCGGTCTCGACCACGCCTTCCGCACCTTCCGCGCGCTCGGCATGTGGACGTCGCATCAGGTCCGGCCCAAGCGCATCTCGCAGCACTTCAAACCGACGCTGGCCGAGAACATCCGCACCGGCGGCACGTTGACCGTCGACGACATCGCCAGGGCCAACGTGACCCGGTCGCGGCTTTACGCGCAGATGCGCGGGCTCTTCGGCAGGTTCGACGTGCTGGCCTGTCCCGTCACCGGGCTGGCCCCGCTGCCGTCAGAGGTCGAGTATCCCACCGAAGTCGCCGGTCAGCCCTGCCGCGATTACCTCGACTGGCTCAGCTTCGCCTTCCTCGCGTCCACATGCGGCCTGCCCGCGCTGTCGCTCCCGGTGGGGTCGACCTCCAGCGGCCTGCCGGTCGGGCTGCAACTGATCGGCCCGCCGCGCGGCGAGGCGCGGCTGCTTCAGGTCGCCCGCCGCCTGGAAGAGGCGCTGGCCCTGCCGCTGGCGCCCATCGATCCCATCGTGCGCCACGACAACACCCAAGCGGCGTGACAGACCCGCAGAGGGTCCGTCATCTGCATGCAGAGGAACCGCAGGAGGCGGCGCGCCTCACTCCGCCGCCACGTCCTCCTCGACCCATTCCCACGGTCGGGTGAAGCCGCCCAGCACCGCGCCGACCTCGGCCTCGGTGTTGCCGTTGGGGGCCACCTGCGCCACCAGCCCGCGCGACTTGTCGTCGACGACCTTCTCGACCCGCGCGGCAACACCGGCCTTTTCCAGCGCGCCGTTGTAGACGCGCGTGATCGCCAGCTTGCGCAGGTCGGGCTTGAAAACCTTGCCGACCGCCGTCTTGGGCAGTTCGTCGAGGATGGTCATGTGCTTGGGATGCGCCGCGCGTTCGTGGACGTGCACCTTCGCATGTTCCAGCAGCTCTTCCTCGGTCACGGTTGCACCGGCGACCAGTTCCACGAAGGCGCAGGGCAGTTCGCCCGAATGCGCGTCCGGCTGGCCGATGGCCCCGGCAAAGGCCACCGCCGGGTGCGCCAGCAACGCCTCCTCGATCTCGGCCGGATCGATGTTGTGGCCGCCCCGGATGATCAGGTCCTTCGCCCGTCCGGTGATCCAGAGGTAGCCGTCCGCGTCCAGCCGCCCCAGATCACCGGTGCGCAGGTGCGTGCCCCAGTGGAACAGGTCGACGTTCTTGGGCTCTTCCGTGTAGGTTTTCCCGGCGTAGACGCCCGGGTTCGACACGCAGATCTCGCCGATCTCGTCCGTGCCGCAGATCACCGGCTGGCCGTCGCGCACCTTCGTGATCTTCACGTCCGTGTAGGGGAAGGGAATGCCGACGGAGCCGACCTTCTTCTCGCCCTCGGGCGGGTTGACCGACACGAGGCAGGTCGCCTCCGTCAGCCCGTAGCCTTCGCAGATCGTCACGCCGCAGGCGCTCTCGAACCGCTTGAACAGCTCCAGCGGCATCGGGGCCGAGCCGGAGAACGCCGTCTTGATCGACGAGATGTCCGCATCCACCTTGCGCTGCATCAGCGCCGACACGGCGGTCGGCACAGTGATGACGAACGTGGTCTTCCAGCGCTCGCAGAGCTTCCAGAAGTTGTCCATCACACCTTCGCCGCGATAGCCGGCGGGCGTCGGAAACACGACATGCGCCCCCGAGCAGACCATCGCCATCAGGATGACGTGGCACGCGAAGACGTGGAACAGCGGCAGCGGGCACATCACGCTGTCTTCCTCGGTGAACAGCAGAGTGTCGCCAAGCCAGCCGTTGTAGATCATCCCCGAATAGAGGTGCTGCGCGACCTTCGGCATGCCCGTGGTGCCGCCGGTGTGGAAGTAGGCCGCCACCCGGTCCTTGCCGCCGTCCTCGAAGGTCAGCGTCTTGGGCTGCTTCTTCATCTCCGCGCGGAAGCACTTGTAGTCCGCGTGCCGCGTGCCCGGCATCTTCGGACGGATCAGCGGCACGATCCACTTCTTCGGCGGCGTCAGGTAGCGGTTGAGGTCGACCTCCAGCACCGTGTGCACGTTGGGCGCATGGCGCACGGCCTCCTGCACCTTCTGCGGCACGTCGGTCTTCGGGAAGGGCTTCAGCGTCACCACCACCTTGGCGCCGGTCTCGCGCAGGATGGCGCCGATCTGCTCCGGCTCCAGAAGCGGGTTCACCGGGTTCACGATGCCCGCCACCATGCCGCCCAGAAGGGTCGAGACCGCCTCGTTGCAGTTCGGCAGGACGTAGGCGATCACGTCCGTCTCCTCGATGCCGAGGCTGCGGAACAGGTTCGCGGCCTGTGCGGTGCGGTCCCGCACCTCGGCCCAGGTCATCGTCTCTGCCTTGTCCTTCGGTCCCGACAAAAGCTGGTAGCTGACCGCCGGGCGCTGCGGGAACTTGTCCGCCGTCCGGCAAAGCTGGGCCCAGACCGTCTTCGGCAGCCCCAGATCGTGCCAGGCGCCCTGCGATTCGATGGCGTTGCGGTCGTCCATGGTGGCGTAGCCCATGAGCGCATTCTCCTCCCCTAGTCCTCGCCTCCAGTCTTGGCCTTCCCCGGTGCATCGCGCAAGAGCAGTGGACGTCGGGGAAAACACCCGGTGACGCTGCGTTCCGGAGATCTGGGCAACGCACAGGGCACGGTTTATGTTGGGATCATGGACCATCCCCTGATCGACCTCATCTCTGCAAAGATCCGCGCGGCCGAGGCGGAAGGCGCGTTCGACAACCTGCCGGGCGCGGGCAAACCCCTGCCGCCCTGCGACGATCCGGAGAACGCCGTCCTAAACCGGATCATGAAGGAAAACGGCGCGGTTCCTGAGGCGGTCTCCGTCTCGAAGGAACTGGCCCGCCTCCGCGAGGAACTGCGCGAGACCGGCGACCGGACCGAACGGCAACGGATCATGCGCGACATGGCCCTGCTGGAAACCCGGCTGGAGATCGCCAGGCGCCGCTAGGGCTGGCCATCGCGGGCGCGATCGGGCAGGACACTGCGGCAGTCGGAGGGCAAGGCATGGTCACGGTCAAGGAACAGTACGAGGTCTATCCCTACCCCGCCCGAGACCCGGAGGACGAGCGCACGCGCCTGATCACCGGCTCCCCCTCAAGGCCCACCGAAATCGACCACCACCTGTTCGGCGGCGCGCGCGACTGGTCGCAGCCGCTGCGCGTGCTGGTGGCCGGCGGCGGCACGGGCGACGCGCTGATCCAGCTGGCCACGCTGATGACAAAGGCCGGTGCACCCTACGAGATCACCTACCTCGACCTCTCCACCGCCTCGCGCGGGATCGCCGAGGCACGGGCCAAGGTGCGCGGCCTCACGGGCATCACCTTCCACACCGGCAGCCTGCTCGACGCCGGGGACTTCGGGCCCTTCGACTACATCGACTGCTGCGGCGTGCTGCACCACCTGCCCCGTCCGGAGGACGGCTTTGCCGCGCTGCGGGGCGCGCTGGCACCGGGGGGCGGCATGGGGTTCATGGTCTATGCGCCCTACGGCCGATCCGGGGTCTATCCCCTGCAGGAGGCGTTCGGCGCACTGCTGGACGGTCTGCCGCCAGAGCAGCGCCTCTCGCGCGCGAAGGAGATCGTCGCCGCGCTGCCGAAGGGCCACCCGTTCGCGTCGAACCCGCTGCTGATGGACCACGAACAAAGCGACGCGGGGTTCTACGACCTGCTCCTGCACAGCACCGATACGCCCTTCGACGTGGCGCGCCTCCTGGACACCTGCGCGGCGACCGGCTGGCGCCTGCAGGGTTTCGTCACGCCCGCCCTCTACGACCTGTCGCGCATTGCGGAGGTCCCGGCGGGGATGGACTCGGACACCGCCATGGCCGTGACAGAGAAGCTGCGCGGCACGATCCGCAAGCATGTGGGTTACCTCGTGCCCGCCGATGAGGACCGCCCCCTGCCGAAACCCGGCCGCGCCTCGCTGGTGCCGCGCCTGCAACTGCCGCAGCGGCAACTGGCGCAGGCCGTGGCACGCGGTCAGACCCCGCCGGTGGAGGTCGATGGCGTCAAGGACAAGCTCGCCCTCCCGCCCGAGGCCGCACCGCTGATCGCCGCCGCAGACGGGCGCACGCCGCTGTCGCGCATTGCCGCCGGCGCCGGGCTGGACCCGCTGCGCTTCGGCGCTCTCTGGGGCAAGGTGCACCGGGAGCTGACGGACTGGGGGCTGCTGCATTACAGCGGCTTCGGGCTCTGACGGTTTGATTTCCGGCGGCGCGCGATAGATCATCCGGCAAGGATCTGCCCCTGGAGGATACGCCATGTGCGGTCGTTTCGCCGTCACCCTGCCCCCCGACGCCATGGCGCAGCTTTTCGCGGCCGTGCCGTCGAACGACCTGCCCGATGTGCCGAACTTCAACGTCTGCCCGACGAACCAGGTGCATGTCGTCATGAGCGACGAGGGGCGCAGGCTGGTCGCCATGCGCTGGGGTTTCATCCCGCACTGGTACAAGAAGCCGAACGACGGGCCGCTGCTGATCAACGCGCGGGCCGAAACCATCGCGGAAAAGCCCGCCTTCCGCGCTGCCTGCCGCGAACGCCGCTGCCTTGTCCCCGCGACCGGCTTCTACGAATGGACGAAGGATGAGGAGGGCAACCGGCTGCCCTGGTACATCCATCCGGCGGACGACGGCCCGTTGGTCTTTGCCGGGGTCTGGCAGGACTGGGCGCGCGACGACCTGTCCTTCCGCACCGTCGCTATCGTCACCTGCGGCGCGAACGGGTCGATGTCGCGCATCCACCACCGGATGCCCGTGGTGCTGGCCCAGGACGACTGGGGCAAGTGGCTGGGCGAGGACGGACACGGCGCGGCCAGCCTCATGCAGCCCGCCCCCGAGGATGCGCTGGCCTTCCATCGGGTCGCGCGCGAAGTGAACTCCAACCGTGCCTCCGGACCGGAGCTGATCGAACCCATCGACGCTTGAACGCTAGCCCAGCAGGAACAGCAGCGGCAGCAGCCCGGCCAGCCAGAGGCCACCCATGTCGCTGCCGCCCTCACCTTCATCCTCTTCGTCACTGTCCGGGGATGCACCCCCGCCGTCGGACGGCGCATGCGCGCCGTCGGCGAGCGCATCCATCAGCCCCTGCCCGTCCCGGTCGCCGGAGGCGCCGTCATCCGTTTCGTCGTCCGGATCGTCGGTGTCGTCCGCGGGCACCGCGACGGCGTCGGAGGACACACGCGGGCTGCCCGTCTGGGCGAAGACGTCGGCGAAATCGTTGGTGGGCACCACGTCGGTCAGCCGCACCTGCATGATCTCTCCGGGCGCCAGCAGGGTCTCGATCAAGCCGTCGACATGAAGGTCGTCCGGGTCAGGATGCTCTACCGTGGCGCGGCTTTGCGTGTTGCCGGGACCGTCGCCCCGGGCGACACCCAGCACGGTGATTTCCATCTCGCCGAAGCCTTCCACGAGGTTCGAGATGTCGACCTCGCTGTCGACCAGCCCCCGCTGCAGGTTCGAGGTGAAGTAGAACAGCATGTCCTGCCCGTCGGCAAAGGCGTGCACGTCCATCTCGGTGGTGTGCATCTCCGTGCCGCGCTCGTCCTGCGGGGCGAAATCCAGCATCCGCATCCCCGGCAGGTTCTCCGACAGCATGGAGAACATCTCTCCGGGGGGGGTGGTCTCGTCGAACTCCCGCCCCAGTGCCAGCGCGGTCGGGGTGTTCTGGATCAGCGGCCAGACCTGCGCCGAGGCCACGTCCATCCGCATGAATTCCTCGACCTGTTCCAGCATCTCCTGCGCCTGCCAGAGCCCGTAATCGCGGGTGTCCTCGAAGGCGTTCGTGTTGGATTTCTGGTTCCACTCGGTGACGTGGATCTCCAGTTCCGGGTCGATGGACTGCCAGTGCTCCTCGATCTGTTCAAGCTGGTACCAGCGCGAGTGCTCGACCACAGGCGCGCGTGAATAGACGTGGGCGATCACCCCGTCGGTCGCGGCCATGGCGTCGTCGTCGAAATGCGACAGGAGGATCTCGTTGTTGATCTCCGTCCAGTCGATGTCGCCGTTCGGGTAGATCACGCTCTCGTCCAGCGAGAGGCCGTAGGCGGCGTTCACCTCTGCCACCACGTCCGCCGGGGCCATGCCCGCGTAGTCGTCGGACAGGTCGGAATGGCCGAAGTTGGTGCCCACCTGCACCAGCACGCCGACTTCCGCTGCATCCGGGTCTGTCTGCGCGAGGTCGTTCAGCGTGCGGTCGATGATCTGCGCCATGCCGGCAGCCAGCCGCCCGTATTCGGCGGCGTTCATCTCGCCCGAGCCCCAGTATTCGTTGCCGATCTCGAAGGCGGCGACGCGGGCATCGCCGTATTCCCCGCCGACCACGTCGCGCACGAAGCCGGTCAGCACGTCGCGGTCGATGGCGGGCATCCGGTCGCCGTTGGCGTCCAGCGCCGTATCCGACAATTGGTCGCGCGTCGGGATCACGATGGTCAGATCGCGTCCCGTCTGCTCGGCGTAGTCCATGATACCGGAGAGCGGGATGAAATCCACCTCCCTCCCCAGATCGGGCGAGAATACCCGGGCCGCGTCCGGATCGCGCAGGCTGAACATCTTTTCCGTCAGCGAACCGCCCGGGTATCGCAAGCCGGTGACGCCCAGTTGCTCGATCGCCTCCGCGTAACTGCCCGGCCCCATCATGTGGGCGCGGGGGGCAAGGACATTGCCGCCGAAAAGGGCCGGGTGCGCGGCAGAGCCGGTCGCGGCGTCGGGTGTCGTCAATACAGGCATGATCGTCCCACTCGGTCGTGCGTTTGGCGGCACGTTGATGCAAAAGTGGAAACGATCTCTCTATATCGGGAGGAATGTCTCTAAATTACAAACTATTAACCACGTCCCACGCGGGCGAGGACGTAAGGCGTCAGGTACATCGGGATCTGGTAACATCCGATGAAAAGCATGACGGGGGCCATCGTCTCGGGCGGGAGGGCCAGAAGGTAGAGCGCGATGTTGCGGTTGCCCGCCACGACCGACAGTGACATGCGCTCTCCCATCGGCCACCGGCGCAGCACCAGTGCCGCCGCCCCCTGAAGCCCGAAGTTCACCGCCACGGCGATCCCCAGCCAGAGGGCAAAGCGGCCGGGCGCATGGCGCAACGCGTCGGCAGCGGGCGACATCAGGCCCAGCACCATCAGCGTCATCACCAGAGCCGACAGCCCATCCATGATCGAGATGGCACGCGGCGTTCCGGGCACCACGCGATGCGCCAGAAGGGCGAGGCCCCCGGCGCCGAGGATCAGCACCAGCAGCCGGGCCACCGCCATGGTCACCGCCCAGGGGTCGCCGCCGATCTTCAGGACGGAGAGGACGATCCACGCCGTCAGCGGCAGGAGCGCCGTGCCCAGCACCAGCATGCGCAAGGCGGGGGCCGGGTCTCCGCCACCGAGGGCGGCAAGGTTCGGGCTGCCGGTGACCGAGGGCGCCGCCGTCACCAGCAGCAGCGCCAGAACCGCCGGATGCCCGATGATGCCCAGCACAGCCGCGATCCCGGCCAGCGCCAGTGGCAGCGCCACCTGGTAGGCCGCGATCAGACCAAGCGTCTCACGGACCCGCAGTCCGGCCACGCCGACGCGGCCCGTCGCCCCCACACGGAGGGCGCCGAAAAACAGCATCACGGCGATCAGGTGTGGCAGCCACGGGGCAAAGATCGCGCCCGCGCCGGGAAACGCCAGCCCGGCGACCAGCCCCGCCACCAGCATCAGGCGTCCCTGCCGGCCAAGCCATTCGAGGAATGCCACCTAGCCTCCGGGCCGCGACCGGATGTTGTCCGGCAGCCATGTCGCCAGTTCCGGCACCGCGATCAAGACGAAGACCATCAGCACCATGATCAGGAACATCGGGAACGCCGCCTTGGCGATGAAGCCCATCTCGTGCTGCGTCATCCCCTGCAGGACGAACAGGTTGAAGCCGATTGGCGGGGTGATCTGCGCCATTTCGACGACCACGACGATGAAGATGCCGAACCAGATCAAGTCGATGCCCGCCTGCCGTACCATCGGCTCCACCACCGCCATGGTCAGCACCACCGACGAGATCCCGTCGAGGAACATGCCCAGCACGATGTAGAAGACCAGCAGCACCATCAGCAGCTCGAACCGGCTGAGCTCCCAGCCCGCGATCAGGTCCGCCAGCCCGCGTGGCAGCCCGGTGAAGCCCATCGACAGCGACAGGAAGGCCGCGCCCGCGAGGATCAGCGCGATCATGGCAGAGGTGCGGGTGGCGCCCATCAGGCTCTCGGTGAAGGTCCTCCAAGTCAGCGACCCCTGCAGTGCCGCCAGTGCCAGGCTGCCGATCACGCCGAAGGCCGCCGCTTCCGTCGCGGTGGCAAAGCCCAGGTACATCGACCCGATCACCAGCACGATCAGGCAGATCACCGGCGCGAGGTAACGCGAGTTCCAGAGCCGTTCACGAAAGGTCATCTCCGGCTCCGCATCCGGGTTCCAGCCCCGCGAGAACCGGCTCATGACCGCGACATAGGCCATGAACATCAGCGCCAGCACCAGCCCCGGCAGGATGCCTGCAAAGAACAGCTTGGAGATCGATTCGTTGATCGTCACGCCGTAGACGATCAGGGTCAGCGAGGGCGGGATCATCAGGCCCAGCGTCGCGGCCCCTGCCAGCGTGCCGATCACCATCTTCTCCGGGTAGTTGCGCTTGCGCAGTTCCGGGATCGACATCTTGCCGACCGTGGTCAGCGTCGCCGCCGAGGAACCGGACACAGCCGCGAAGACCGTGCAACCGACGATGTTGGTGTGCACCAGCCCGCCCGGCAGCCCCTTCATCCAGGGCGACAGACCGCGGAACATATCCTCCGACAACCGCGTGCGATAGAGGATCTCGCCCATCCAGATGAACAGCGGCAGGGCGGTCAGGGTCCATGACGAGGACGCGGCCCAGATCGTCGTCATCATGGTGTCGCCCACGGGGCGGGTGGTGAACAGTTCCATCCCCACCCAGGCCACGCCCATCAGCGCAAGGCCGACCCAGACGCCCGATCCGAGGAGGGTGAACAGCACGAAGAGGAACAGCAGGATGATCGAGATGTTCTCCATGTCACTCTCCGAAGCTCTGATCCATGCGGTCCTGCACGATCCGGGACTTGCCGCCGAAGATCAGCGACAGAAGGTTGTCGGTCAGGGCGACGGCAAAGATCACCGCCCCCACCAGCACGACGCTTTGCGGGATCCACAGCGCGGTGCGGTCCTGGCCCTGGCTGACCTCGTTGAACTTCCACGACCAGTAGACGAAGCGGTAGCCGTAGTAGACCACGTACCACGCCACCGCCGTGCCGATGGCAAAGCACCAGATGTCAAGCCAGCGCCGCGCGCCCTCCGGCAGCGCGTTCAGGACCAGCGACACGCGGATGTGGCTGCCTTGGTTCAGTGCATTGCCGAAAGCGAGGAAGGAGGCCGCGGCCATGAAATACCCGGCGTATTGCGGCACGCCGGGAAAGACTTCGCCGGTCCAGCGCGCCAGCATCTGCAGCACGATCAGGACAAGGATCGTCACGAGGCACAGCGCCGCGGCCACCCCGGACAGGCGGTAAATGAGGTCGAGCAGGCGGCGGAGCGCAGCCACGGGCGGTCTCCTTCAAGGATGAGGGGAACGGTCGGCAAGGGGCGCGGCCCGGAGGGTGTCCGGACCGCGCGGGGTCTGCTTACTGCATGGCCTTGAAGGCGTCGACGATGGCCGCGCCCTGATCGCCGGCCTCTTCCAGCCAGTCGGAGGTCATGGTCGCGCCGATCTCCTGCAGCTCGGCCTTCAGCGTGTCGGAGGCCGGCGCCACGGTCATGCCGCCCTCGCGCAGGCCGTCCATGGTGAACTGCGTGTAGCCCTTGGACTTCTCGAGCCCCTCCGCCTCTGCCGTGGCAGCACAGTCCTGGATTACCTTCTTGTTCGCATCAGAGACGCCCGACCAGGTGTCGGCGTTGACGATCACGTAGTTGCGCGGCAGCCAGGCGTCGACCTCGTAGAAATAGTTGAGCGACTCCCACACCTTGCGGTCGTAGCCGGTGGCCCCGGACGACACCATGCTGTCCGCCACACCGGTCGCGAAGGCCTGCGAGATTTCCGCCGCCTCGATCTGCACCGGCAGCATGCCGGTCAGTTCCGCCAGCCGTGCGGTGGCGCTGTTGTAGGAGCGGAACTTCACGCCCTCCATGTCGGCGACGGAATTGACCTCGTCACGGAAATAGAGCCCCTGCGGCGGCCACGGAACGGAGTACAGCAGGACGAGGTTCTGCTCTGCCAGCACCTCCTCCAGCGGCCCCTTGGCGGCTTCCCACAGCTTCTCGGACGCATCGAAGGAGGTGGCGAGGAAGGGCACGGAATCGAAGCCGAAGATCGGGTCCTCGTTCTGGTGGCTCGACAGCAGGCGCTCTCCGATGGGCACCTGGCCGGTCTGCACCGCGCGCTTGATCTGGTCGCCGGGGAAGAGCGAGCCGGACGGATGGGTCACGATCTCGATCTCGCCGCCCGTGCCATCGGTCACGCATTGGCCGAACTCGGCGGCGTTCTCGGAATGGAAATTGGTGGCGGCATAGGCCAGCGGCATGTCCCATGTTTCGGCAATGGCCCCGGTCGAGGCAACGGCGCTGACGGCCGTGGCAGCCAGGATGGTGCGCATCTTGGTCATCGGTAGAACTCCCTGTCTTGTTTTATGAACTCATTGAAACCGCCCCGGCGAATAGGGTGCAAGGTCTATGTTGGGCATTCGGCCAGAGATCACCTGCGCCAGAAGCCGCCCGGTCTTCGGTCCGCCCGTCAAACCGACATGATCGTGACCGAACCCCGCATAGGCGCCGGGCGCGTCCGGGAAGGCGCCGATCACCGGCAGGGAATCGGCCATCGAGGGGCGGTGCCCCATCCATTCGACCTTTTCCTTCCAGGTGATGCCGGGGATGGCGCGGCGGATGTTGTCTTCGAGCAGGGCAAAGGGCGCGCGGGAGGGCTCGGCCTCCAGCCCGCCGAATTCGACGATCCCCGCCAGCCGCAGCCGCCCGTCCATCGGCGTCGCCACGAACTTGCCCGAGGCGACCATGACCGGCGCCTTGGGCATCACCGACGGCTCCCACAGCTCGAGGTGATAGCCCCGTTCGCTTTCCAGCGGGACCTTCGCGCCCAGCTTTGCCGCCAGCTTGGCCGACCACGCGCCCGCCGCCAGCACCACGGCGTCGCAGGTCAGGGTCTCGCCGCCCACCCGCAGACCGATGACGCGCAGGCCGTCGCGCACCACGTCGCTGACCTCAGCCTTCAGGATCTGGCCGCCTTGGCGTTCGACGTGGGCGGCCAGCGCCTTCACATAGGCGCCGGGATCGCTGATCCGCCCGTGACCGCCCAGCCGGACGGCACAGCGCAGGTCCTGGCCGAAGCAGGGGTCGTAGGCGGTGAAATCCTCGTCCTCCAGCACGTCCCAGTCCCAGCCTGCCTTGCGGCGCACCTGCCAGTAGGCGGCATCCACCTCGAACTGTCGGCGGGTCGGGTAGACGTAGAGGTAGTCGGAGGGCACGACGAACCGCTCTGCCCCGGTGCCTTCTGCCAGAGCGAGGTGGTCGTTCAGGCTGTCCCCGATGATCGGCGCGATGGCACGCGCACGGCTGGCCACCCCTTCGGTCGTGGCGTGACGCATGTAGCGCAGCAGCCAGGGCATGAGGCGCGGCAGGTAGCCCCACTTCAGGAACAGCGGCTGGCGCGGATCGAACAGCATCCGGGGCGCCATCTTCCACAGCCCGGGCACCGGCACAGGCACGACGGAGGCAGAGGCCAGCACCCCGCCGTTGCCGTGGCTGGTGCCCTCTCCCGGACCGCGCTGGTCGATCAGCACCACGCGGTGCCCTTCGCGCTGCAGCCAGACCGCCGTGGACACCCCGACGATGCCCGCCCCCACAATCGCTACCGTTTTCGTCATGCCACCCCCGACCGTTTGCGCGGACCTTGCGAAGGGACCGACCGCGTGTCAACGAGGTCGCGTGCCGCCGGAGCCAGCCATGTCCGATACCTCCCCGTTCGACGCAGCGCCGATCGGCATCCTGATGCTCGATTCGCGCTTTCCCCGCATCCCGGGCGACGCAGGCAATCCGCTGTCATGGCCCTTCCCGGTGGCGATCAGGGTGGTGCGCGGCGCCTCTCCGCAACGGATCGTGCGCGAGGGCGGGGGCGACAGCCTTGCCGCCTTCATCGACGCCGCCCGCGCTCTGGTCGACGAGGGCGCCGTGGGCATCACCACGACCTGCGGGTTCCTCTCGCTGTTCCAGCAGGCGCTGGCAGAGGCCGTGCCGGTGCCTGTGGTGACGTCCTCTCTGGCGCAGGTGGAGATGGTGAACCGCATGCTGCCCGCGGGCCGCGTCGCGGGCATCCAGACCATCGCGGCCTCGTCCCTGACTGCGCGACACCTCGCCGCCGCCAACGTACCGGCGGGCACACCCATCGGCACCACGGAAGGCGGGCGGGAATTCACCCGCGCCATCCTGAACGACGAACCGACATTGGACGTGGCGCTGGCCCGGCAGGACAACGTTGAGGCCGCCCTCGCCCTGCAAGAGGCCAACCCGCATCTCGGCGCCATCGTCCTCGAATGCACCAACATGGTGCCCTATGCGCCGGACATCGCTGTGGCGACGGGGCTGCCGGTCTATTCGATCCACACGCTGGTGCGCTGGATGCACATGGGGCTCTGCCCGCCGCGCTTCGCCGTCTAGGGGATCAGCCCGGCCAGCAGGGCATCAGCCGCCGACGGTGACAGCGCCAGCGGCGTGTCATGGTAAATCGCGAGCCGGGTCAACGCCTGCAGGTCGGCATCCCCCACGTAGCCGGAACCGGGATCGGCGAAGAACACCACCGCGTCCAACTCCCCCGTGGCAATCAGCGCGCCAAGCTGCTGGTCGCCGCCGAGCGCGCCCCGTTGCAGCCGCTGCACGGTCAGGTCCGGGGCGGCCTCTGCCACCATCCGGCCCGTGCCGCCGGTACAGATCAGCCGCTGCCCGGCCAGTGCCCTCGCATGCCGCAGAACCCACGCGCGCAGGTGTGCCTTGCGGTTGTCGTGCGCGACGAGGGCAATCCGGCGCGGCGCGCGGGAGAACCGTCGCGCCCGCGCCGTGATACCCAGGATGGCGCGGACCTGCGCCGCGAAACCCTCTGTCTCCGCCGGGAACACCCCGTCGAGCGCCGCCGTACCCACGGTGAAACCCGCCGCCCCCGCCTCTGCCACCGCCTCGACCCGAGCCTCGCTGTCGATGGACCCGGCCATGATGACCGGCTTTTCGACCGCGCCGCAGACCTGCGCCATCAGCCCCGGCACGTCGCCGTCGAAGCGATAGGCCAACAGGTCCAGGCCATGCACGTATTCGAGGTCGCACAGGCGGCGGGCGGAGTCGGCGATCGCTTCTGCCGGGCCTTCCAGCACGGACGGATGCCCGACGATGCGGCCCGGGAAGGGATAGTAGCGCAGGGGGTGGTGGCGGATGACCTCCGTCACCTCCGCCGCGCGGGTGCCGCCCAGCAGGCAGTCCACGTCCAGCGCCACGGCGGCGCGGGCCGAGGCCAGCTCGCTCTCGGCGTCGAGGCTGACGACCTCAAGGTAGGACCGGCCCCCGGCCGCGCGGATCGCCTGCGCCAGCCCCTTCAGGTCTTCGAACGGCAGCCCCACGTCCTTGAAGCCGATGTGCCGCACGCCGCCTTCCAGCGCCTCTTCCAGCCGCGCGCGGGCGTCCGGGATGGTACGGTCGTTCGACGTCAGCATCAGGATGAAATCAAAGGCCATGTGGTTCCCCCTCAAGCGGCGCGGCCCGGGTCCAGACCGCCGCCGTCTCCGTGATCCTCAGATGTGGCGCGCCGAGGCTTTCCGCGATCAGCGCCTGCAGATGGCCCAGTGCCTGTCCCGTCGCCACACCCGCCGCGATCAGCGCGGCCAGCACGTCGCCTGTCCCCTGCGGCACCCCGTCATGCCGGGGCACAACGTAGCGGACAGCGGCGGCCTGTGACAGGTCCAGCACGCCCAGCTCCATTGCTGTGACCCCGTGCGAGGTCACGATGACACGCGGCACGGATGACGCGACCTCCCCGAGCCAGCCCTGTTCGAAGGCGTTCGGGGTCAGGATGTCGGCGCGGGGCACCAGCGTGTCCCTCATGCGCCCTGCCGCCTCGGCGTCGATATAGAGCCCCTTCGGCGCGTCCCCCATCACCGGATCGACGACGACCCGCGCCACGCCGATGCCGCGCATGCGGTCCACCAGCCGCGCCCCGAAATCCACATGCTCCGCCGTGGGCAGGTAGCCGGTGAGGACGGCATCGTGGCCTTCGAGGAACCCGTTCCGGTCCAGCGCGGCGACCATGTCCTCAAGCTGTCCGACCGGCACCTTCGCCCCCGCCACGGCGGCGAAACCCGGATGGTTCGACAGCATCACTGTGGGCAGGACGGTCGCGGTATGCCCCAGCGCCTGCAACGCCGGAATCGCCGCCGAAGCGCCCACATGCCCGCAGGCCACCATGCTGGACAGGATCAGAACCCGGGCCATGTTCCCCCGCACCGGACGGTCCCATAACCGTCTTGACCGTTTCGACGGGTTGGCCTAGGACGGGGCACCCGAGCGGGTATAGCTTAATGGTAAAGCCCCTGCCTTCCAAGCAGGTTATCTCGGTTCGATCCCGTGTACCCGCTCCATTCCCATCGCCGAACGCCTGCCGCCGCGCACCCTATGCCCGTCTCCGACGATGGCTGAGCGCAGCGCCTGTTGCGCCATTGCCCCGCGTCCTCAAGTCGCTTGACCCGGACGCCTGCCGTGGCCACAACGCCACACGCGCGATGACGAAGGAGAGGACATGGCCCGTACCCCGGCAAACGCCCCCGGCGAGGAGCGCGAGAAGTCGAAGAACGTCGGCGCCCTGCGCGCGCTCTGGCCGTTCGTCCGTCCCTACCGGGCGCTGGTCATCGCCGCCATCGGCGCGCTGATCCTGACCGCCTGCGTCTCGCTGGTGCTGCCCATGGCCGTGCGCCGGGTGGTCGACAACTTCAATGCCGAAGGCGCGCTGCTGGACAAGTACTTCGCCGCCGCACTGGGGATCGCCGCGCTGCTGGCGGTGGGCACGGCGATGCGCTACGCGCTGGTGACCCGGCTGGGCGAACGGGTCGTGGCCGACATCCGCAAGGCGGTCTTCGACAAGGTGATCGGCCTGTCGCCCTCGTTCTACGAGAAGGTCATGACCGGCGAGGTCCTGAGCCGCATCACCACCGACACGACGCTGATCCTGTCGGTGATCGGCTCCTCCATCTCCATCGCGCTGCGCAACGTGCTGCTGTTTTCGGGCGGGCTGGTGCTGATGCTCTTCACCTCGCCCAAGCTGACGGGCCTCGTACTGCTGATCGTGCCGCTGGTGGTGGTGCCGATCCTTGTGCTGGGGCGCCGGATGCGGGTGCTGAGCCGCGAGAACCAGGACTGGATCGCCGCCTCCTCCAGCAACGCGTCGGAGGCGCTGAGCGCGGTGCAGACCGTGCAGGCCTACACGCATGAAACCCTGTCGCGCGCCGCCTTCTCCGACGTGACGGAGAAAAGCTTCGTCGCCGCCAAGAAGCGGATCTGGACCCGCGCCGCCCTGACGATGATCGTCATCTTCCTCGTGTTCACCGGGATCGTCGGCGTGCTCTGGATCGGGGCGTGGGACGTGCGCGCGGGCGACATGAGCGCCGGTGTGCTGATCCAGTTCGTCATCTACTCCGTCATGGTGGCGGGCGCCGTGGGCGCGCTGTCGGAAACCTTCTCCGAACTGCAGCGCGCCGCCGGTGCGACGGAGCGGCTGGTGGACCTGCTGCAGGCCGAGGACACGGTCAACGACCCCGCCCAGCCGGTGGCGCTGGCCGCGCCCGTCCGCGGAGAGATCGTCTTCGACGACGTGCACTTTTCCTACCCCTCGCGGCCCGGCGTCTCGGCGCTGGACGGCGTGTCGCTGCACATCGCCCCGGGCGAGACCGTGGCGCTGGTCGGCCCCTCCGGCGCCGGCAAGACCACCATCGTGCAACTGATCCAGCGGTTCTACGATCCGGCCTTCGGACGGGTGACGCTGGACGGCGTGGCGCTGACCGAGATGTCGCGTGACGCCTTCCGCCAGCACATCGCGCTCGTGCCGCAGGACCCGGTGATCTTCGCCGCCTCCGCGCGCGACAACATCCGCTTCGGCCGACCCGACGCCTCGGACGCGGAGGTCGAGGCCGCAGCACGGGCCGCAGCCGCGCACGACTTCCTGACCGGGCTGCCGGACGGCTACGAGACCTGGCTGGGCGAGCGTGGCGTGATGCTGTCGGGTGGCCAGAAACAGCGCGTGGCCATCGCCCGCGCGATCCTCCGCGATGCGCCGGTGCTGCTTCTGGACGAGGCGACCTCGGCGCTCGATGCCGAAAGCGAACGGCTGGTGCAAAGCGCCGTCGACACGCTGGCCGAAGGTCGGACCACGGTGATCGTCGCGCACCGTCTGGCCACGGTGAAGAAGGCGGACCGCATCGTGGTCATGGACCACGGCCGGATCGTGGCACAGGGCACACATGACGCTCTGGTGGCGGAAGGCGGCCTATACGCCCGTCTGGCCCGCCTCCAGTTCACCGAGGGCATGGCCGCGGAGTGAGCGGGCGAATTACGTGACCGTCCAGAGCGCAGGTCGCGCAGCCGTCCTGATCTCCCGCTGCCTGCCCTGAACATCTGACGTCACCCAACCGCCAGCCGCGCTCGATGCAACGTATCGCGCCGCCCGCGCGGGACCGCGCTGCAACCGTTTGACCGCCGGCACCTTCGCGCGTTGCGGCCCCCAAAAGACCGACGCGCAGGGCGGCGCATAGCCCCGCCCTACATCAGGTCATTCGCGCTGCAGCATCACCAAGCTGAACATTCGCTTTTTCTGTTCGTCGGCAAGGGGGCTTTGCCCCCGGCTCTTCGAGCCTCCCCCAAGGTATTTCCATCCAGGTGAAGTCGCGGCCACGCTTCGCCGAGGCGTCTCCTTCATCTTCGTTCAAGCCCCCTCGGCGGCTGCCGCAGGCAGCGGGGCCGGAGCCTCCATCTCGCCTTTGAGGCACCTCCAATGAAAAAGGGCGGCACCTTGCGGCACCGCCCTCGTTCGGAATTTGAGGTGTGATCTTACTCCGAGCCAAGGACCTTGATGCGGCCGTCGGTGTAGGGCGCGTAGGGGCCCTGCTCCGCGAGGTATTCCGCCGTCACGTCGGCGAGGTCGGGGCCGAAGTCATAGGCGTTCTGCGCGTCCACGAACATCTTATAGCCGTCGCCGCCGTTACGGACGTAGTTGTTGGACACCACGCCGTAGGTCTTTTCCGGATCGATGGGTTCCCCGCCGACCATGACCTCGGAGATCCGGCTGCCCGGTTCTGCGGAGGGATCGACGGTGAAGGAAATGCCCGCGACCTGCGGGAAGCGGCCGCCGCCGTCTTCCATCTGGCTCACGCCGTTCTCAAGCGCCTCGACCAGGGTCGCGCCGGTCACCTGGAAGGTCGACAGCGTGTTCTGGAACGGCAGCACGGTCAGCACTTCGCCCATGGTCACCTCGCCCGCGTCGATCGACGCGCGCAGGCCGCCGCCGTTGGCGATGGCGACCTCGATGCCCTGGTCCTTCACGCGGTCAAGCATGGCGTCGGCCACGAGGTTGCCCATCGGGCATTCCACCGCACGGCAGACCGACCGGTCGCCCTCGATGGCGTCCGAGGTTTCGGCCACGACCTCGTTGCGGATCTCGTCCAGCGGCGCCGCGGCTTCGGCGATGCGCGCCTTGGTGCCCTCTTCCTCGGCCACGCTGCCGTCCAGCAGGATCGGCTCGCCCTTGGCTTCGGTGATCACGCCCTCGTCGTCGAAGACCACGTTCAGCTCACCGAGGAACTTGCCGTAGGCGTAGGCCTGCACGATGGCGGTGTCGCCGACCATGACCGGGTACGGGCCTTTCGCGCCTTCCTGCGTGTTGGAGAGGAGCGAGTTGTCGTGGCCGCCGACGATCACGTCGACGCCTGTGGTGCTCTCGGCCACCTTCTTGTCGACGTTCAGGCCGGAGTGCGACAGAACGATGATCTTGTTCACGCCCTCTTCGGTCAGCTTGTCGACCTCGGCCTGCACGGCCTCGGACGGGTCGGTGAAGATGATGTTCTTGCCGGGCGAGGCCAGCTCGTCGGTGTCCTGCGGGGTCAGGCCGATCAGGCCGATCTTCTCGCCGCCCTTCTCGATCACCGTGGACTTCATGATCGAGTCCTTCAGCAGGTCCTCGCCGGAGATGTCGGCGTTCGACATCAGCACCGGGAATTCCACCGCGTCGACGAAGCCGCGCAGAACCTCGGGGCCGTCGTCGAATTCGTGGTTGCCCACGGTCATCGCGTCGTAACCCATCTGGTTCATCATCTCGGCGGCAAGCTTGCCCTTGTAGTAGGTGTAGAACAGCGTGCCCTGGAACTGGTCGCCGCCGTCCACGAGGATGTAGTTGTTGGTCCGGGTCTTGGCCTCGTTGATCGCGGTCTGCAGGCGTGCGGAGCCGCCGAAGCATTCACCGGCGTCGTTGTCCTCTGCCGAGCAGCCGGAATCGTAGGCCGAGATCGGCTCGAACCGGGCGTGGAAGTCGTTGGTGTGCAGGATGGTCAGCGAATAATCGGCGCTCGCGGCACCCGCGATCAGGGCGAATGCGGCGGCGCTGGTCATCAGGCGGTACATGAAAGACCTCTCTGTCAGAACTGTTTTATCTCGTCAGCAGACCCCGGTTGGACCAAAGAGTCAAAGCCTGAAACCGCATATCGCAACGTCAGGCGACGATTCGATGACGGCGGTGCACGAATGCGGGTCACGGGGCCTTGAGCCCCACGACAAGGCCGCCGCGGGCAGGCCGGGGATTGACCGGCGGCACGATCCCCGGCAACAGGATGACATGCTGATTTACAAGATCCTGAGAGCCGACGAGTGGTCGGACCTGCGCGCCCGGGGCGCAACCGAGGGCGCGCCGGTGGATATCGCCGACGGCTTCATCCATTTCTCCACCGCCGAACAGGCGCGGGAAACCGCGGCAAAGCACTTTGCCGGAGAGGACGGGCTGATGCTGGCGGAGCTGGAGACCGACCGCATGGGCGATGCGCTCAAGTGGGAGAAATCCCGCGGCGGCGCGCTCTTCCCGCATTTCTACGGGCCGCTGACCCTGGCGCATGTGACTTGGTGCCAGCCCCTGCCCCTCAGGGACGGCGTCCACCAGTTCCCGGAGAGCTTCGCTTGAGCCATGTCGATCCCACGCGGGCGCAGTTCGACGCCTTCAAGGGGCTCGACCGCGACGAGCCCTGCGAAATGCTGAACCTCGTGCGCCTGCGTGACCGGGCCGCCTACCCGGAGGATCACCCGCTCAGCGGCGCTGGTCTGACCGGGGCGGAGGCCTACGCCCGCTACGGGGCCGAAAGCGGTCCGGTCCTGGCGAAGGTCGGCGGGCAGATCCTCTGGCGCGGCGGGTTCCGCACCACGCTGATCGGGCCGGAGGGCGAGGGCTGGGATCACGTCTTCATCGCGCGCTACCCGTCCGCCCATGCCTTCATGGCGATGGTCAAGGACCCGGACTATGCCCGCGCGGTGATCCACCGGCAGGCGGCGGTGGCCGACTCGCGACTGGTCCGCTGCGCCCCTGCCGAGACGGGGGAGGTGTTCGGATGAACGCGCTGGAACGCATCGGGCTGGGGGTCTTGCACCGGCTGGACCCGGAGGACGCGCACACCTGGGCGCTGCGTGCGCTGAAGGCCGGGGTCGCGCCGCTGCCCGGGCTCGTGACCTCGGAACGCCTCAGGACGGAGGTGGCGGGGCTTCATCTGACCAACCCGGTCGGGCTGGCCGCCGGGTTCGACAAGAATGCAGAGGCGCTGATGCCGCTGTCGCGCGCGGGCTTCGGGTTCGTCGAGGTCGGCGCCATCACCCCGCGTCCGCAGCCCGGCAACCCGCGCCCCCGACTCTTCCGGCTGACGGAGGACGCGGCGGCGATCAACCGCTTCGGCTTCAACAACCAGGGCATGGAGGCGGCGGCCTCCCGGCTGGAAAACCGCCCGCGCGACATGGTGCTGGGTCTGAACCTCGGCGCGAACAAGGACAGCGACGACCGGGCGGCGGACTTCGCCAAGGTGCTGGGCCGCTGCGGAGCGTACCTCGACTTCGCGACGGTGAACGTGTCGTCGCCCAACACCGAAAAGCTGCGCGACCTGCAGGGGAAAGAGGCGTTGTCTGCCCTGCTCGCAGGGGTGATGGCGGCGCGCGACGCGCTTCCGAAACCGCTGCCCGTCTTCCTCAAGATCGCGCCCGACCTCGATGCCCAGGGGCTGGAGGACGTGGCCGATGTGGCGCTGTCTTCGGGCGTGGCGGGAGTGATCGCCACCAACACGACGCTGGCGCGCGACGGCCTGCGGTCGGCGCACAGGGGCGAGACCGGCGGCCTGTCGGGGCAGCCGCTGTTCGAGAAATCGACCCGCGTTCTGGCGCGCCTGTCGCAGCTAACCGAGGGGCGTCTGCCGCTGATCGGCGTGGGCGGGGTGTCGACGGCAGAGCAGGCCTATGCCAAGATCCGGGCGGGCGCCTCGGCGGTTCAGCTTTACACGGCGCTGGTCTACGGTGGCCTTGGGCTGGGCGCAGAGATCGCCCGTGGCCTTGATGCGCTTCTGGCGCGGGACAATTTCAGGACTGTCGCCGACGCTGTCGGCACGGATCGGGAGAAATGGCTATGATCCTCTGGCACAATCCGCGCTGCTCCAAGTCGCGCGAGGCGCTGAAGCTGCTCGAAGACAAGGGCTACGAGGTGGAGGTCTTCCGCTATCTCGACACCCCGCCTTCGTTCGAACAACTCGAGTCGCTGCACAAGGTTCTGGGCGTTCCCGCCATCGAGATGGTCCGCACCAAGGAGGCCGCCTTCCGCGAACACGGACTGTCGAAGGACGACCCGGACGAGGCGCTGCTGAACGCCATGGTGGCCGAGCCGAAGCTGATCGAACGCCCGATCCTCGTGCGCGGCAACCGTGCCGTCATCGGCCGCCCGCCGGAACGCGTGCTGGACCTCGCCGCCGAGTAAGGCGCGGCCAAGGGGTGGAGCTAAGCCAGCCCGCCCCAGCCCGCATCGGGCATGAAGCGTTCGCCGTGCCGCGCCGCCAGCGTACGCAGGCGGTCAGGCACCCCGCCCCGCACCTTCGCATAGTGCAGCGGCCCGCCGCGGAACGGCGCGAACCCCATCCCCAGCACTGCTGCGGCGTCGGCGGTATCGGCGTCCGCCACGATCTTGCGCCGCAGCGAACTTGCAGCGGCATCGCAGATCGGCAGGACAAGCCGGTCCGAGATATCGGGTGAGGCAGGCTCCACCGGCAACAGGGGCGGCTTCTCTCCCTTTGCGTAGAGGTAAAGGCCCGTGCCCGTGGCGATCCCGGTGTGGCCGTCCTCGACCATTTCGGGCAACCAGCCGGGGATGGCGGCGACCGCGCAGTCGGATGTCTCGGTCACCGTGTGGAACAGCGCGAGGCAGCGATCCAGACCCAGCTTGTCCGCCAGCGTGACCGGGCCGACCGGCATTCCGAACCCCAGCGCCGCGCAGTCCAGATCGCGCTTGTCGTGGCCTTCGTCGATCATCACCATCGCCTCCATCAGGTAGGCGGCGATCAGGCGTTCCACCAGGCCGATGGGCGCGTCCATCACGGCCAGCGGCAACTGGCCAAGGCATGTGATGAAGGCCGCCAGCCGGGCGCGTGTCTTCGGATCGGTCTGGCGGTGCGCCGTGACCTCCACCAGTCCGGGCACGTCCTCGGAGAACCGCAGCCCGGCAAGGCGCGACGGGCTGCGGACAAGACCGGCAAGTTCGGCAAGCCGCAGGTGCGGCGTGGCACTGACCAGAAGGGCCCCGCGTGCCATCACGTCGGCCAGCGCCCTGTGCAGTTCGTGACGGTCGGCAATCTCTTCGTCGCCGGTGGCGATCACAAGGTCCGCCCGCGACCGGCCATGCCCCTTGGGATCGGGGATCAGGCGGTCGAGCGCCGCCTGCCGGTCCGCTGCCGGGCGCCCCGTCTCGTCGCACAGACGCGCGGTCCGGTGCACCGCCTGCCCCAGCTGGTCGAGCGACGGGTCCTCCAGCGTCACGCGCAGGCCACCGGCTGCGATGCAGGCGGCGATTTCGGTCCCGCGCTTGCCGGCGCCGATCACGTGCACCGTGCGGATCGGTTCATCGTTCCGGGCCTCCAGCGCGGCGCGCAGACGGGAAACGCGGGTCAGGTTGCGAGACGCGGCGGATTCCGCCAGGCGGGAGAACGAGGCAGTCTCGGCCTGCTGCATGGCCTTGGGGTCGAACCCGTGTTCCTCCCACAGGGCGATCAGCGCGAAGGGCGCCGGGTAGAAGGCATAGGGCGTGACATGCTCCGATTCCGAGCGCAGGCGGCTTGCGGACATGCGGCGGGCGGGCCCCAGACGCATGGCCGCGGTGCGCAGGCTTTCCGTCCGGTCCAGCCGCCGCTCCACCGCCGCGCGCACGGCTTCGCTGACGTGGCACTCCGGCACAAGCGCATCGACGAGACCGAGGGCCTTGGCCCGCACGCCGGTCAGCGGAGCGCCGGTCAGCATCATCTGCATCGCCTCCAACGGATCCATCATCCGGGTCAGGCGGACCGTGCCGCCCATGAACGGATGCAGCCCGAGGCAGATCTCCGGGAAGGCACAGGTCATCCCCTCGATCCCGATGCGGTGGTCGCAGGCCAGCGCAAGCGACAGGCCGGTGCCCGACGTGCGGCCGTGCATCACCGCAACGGTGGCGCAGGGCAGCCCTGCCAACCTGTCGAGCACGCTGGCCCCCGCCTCTGCCAGGTCCTGCGCCACTGCGCTTTCGAGGTCGGTCAGGTCTTCCGGCGGCAGCCCGTCGGCCAGACCCTCGGGCCTACGGGCCCGCAGGATCACGGCATCCGGCATGTCGGCAGCGATGGCGTCGAGCAGGCGGTTCAGTTCGTCGAGAACCTGGCGCGTGACGCGGTTGGGACCGGCCCGAGCACAGTCCAGCCACAAGGTGACCTGACCGCCCTTCCGCTCGGGGCGCCAGTTCTCCGTTTCCGGGAACGCGTTATCCGGGACCAACGCTGTCATGCCGGCTCCATGAGCAGGGCTGCACCTTGGCCGCCCCCGATCGACGCCATCGCAACGCCCTTGTTCACACCACGGTTCCCCATGGCATGGGCCAGATGCAGCACCATCCGGCAACAGTCGGCGCCCACCGGCAGCCCGAGCGCAATGGCCCCGCCGTCGACGTTGAGCCTGTCGGGATCTATGGCGCCACTCGCCCCATCGAGGCCAAGCGTATCCCGGCAGAAGGCGTCATCCTGGGCCGCCGCGGCACAGGCGAGAACCTGGGCCGCCGTCGATTCCTTGATCTCCCACAGACCGACGTCCTGTGCAGTCCATCCGTTCCGGGCCATCGCCGGCAGGGCCGCCATGATGGGCGCGATACCGGCATCCGCTTCCTGCGCGCCCGCAATGGCACTGTCGCTCACCCGGGCAATAGGGGTCAGTCCGAAATCGTCCACGGCCGCCTCGGAGGCAACCATCAGCCAGCAGGCCCCTTCCCCGGGCACCGCCGCATTGCCGGTCGTCAGGCTCCCGAAGGGTGCATCCGTCAGGGGGCTGAGCCGCGCCAGACGCTCGGCAGAGACATGCGCCAGCGCGCGGTCCGACGAGGTGACCTTGCCGTCAGCATGGAACGCGGGCACCACTTCGGCTTCGACCCGGCCGGCAGCAATCGCATCGGACAGACGCGCATGGCTTTGCGCGGCGTAGGCGTCGGTGCTGGCCCGGTCGATCCCGAAGCGGTAGGCGGCTGTCTCGGCGGCACGGATCAGGGCCGGGTTGCTGGCGGGTCCATCGGGTTTGCGCCCGGGCGCGCGCACCGGCAGAAGGTACTCGGGGTGGCCGTCCGCCAGCGCCCGGACCCGGGACAGCGGCGCGCGGCGGCTGGCCACTTCGCCGAACCACGAGGACGCCTCTGACCGATAGACCATCGGTGCACGGCTGGGCACGTCCGCCCCGCCCACGAGCACGATGTCCTTGTGCCCCTCGCTCACCATGCAGAGCGCAAGGCTCAGCGCCTGCATCCCGGCGCCGCAATTGTCCCGCAGTGTCAGTGTCTGGCAGGAGGGAGGCAGTTCCAGCCGCTGCACCGCATCGCGCGTCAGATCGCCCTCCGTCTCGGTCGGGGCGGTGGCGACGATGGCCATGCCGATGGCATCGCCGGGCACGCGCTGGCGCAGGAGAAGCTGCTGCCCGCACTGCACCGCAAGATCGGCCGCGGAAAACGCGGATTCCGTTCCGAGTGTGGGCTGAAATGGCGTCCGGGCGCCGTCGACGATGAACACGGGACGAGTCATGTGCGGCTCTGACCCACGCTGCTTCTGCCGGCTCCGGCACGCTGGCGCACCGGTGTCATCGTGTCATTCATCATGCCCGTACGCCTCCAACACGTACAACGCGTGCAAGGGTGCAATGTTCCGGAACCCAAGGAAAATCCGGAGGTCGGAGAGCGAAGAACGCGCCCATGCCGACGGACCGCCGCCGCGGTGCAGCGGGGTGGGATCAGAGCCGCGGCACGGCCTCCGCGCCCTGCGCGGCACGGACAAACGCCGCGATCCTGGCCGGATCCTTGACCCCGGGCGCGGATTCCACACCGCTCGAGACATCCACCTGCGCGGCGCCCGTCATGGCCACAGCGCGGTCCACGTTCTCCGGAGTCAGCCCCCCGGCCAGCATCCACGGTTTTGGCCAGCGGCGCCCGGCGATCAGGCGCCAGTCGAAGGCCAGCCCGTTGCCGCCCGGCAGCGTGGCGTCCTTCGGCGGCTTCGCATCGATCAGCAACTGGTCGGCGACCTGCGCATAAAGCCCGAGCTTCGGCAGGTCTTCCTCCGACGCCACACCCACCGCCTTCATCACCGGCAGGCCAAAGCGGGCACGGATCTCCGTCACCCGTTCCGGCGTCTCGTTGCCGTGAAGCTGCAGCATGTCGAGCGGCACGTCCGCCACGATCCGCTCCAGCAGGTCGTCGTCCGGATCGACCACCAGCGCGACCTTGGCCAGCCCCGGCGGCGCCGTCACGGCAAGGTCGCGGGCGGTCTGGATCGCGATGTTGCGCGGGCTTTTCGGGAAGAAGACGAAACCGCAATAGGCCGCGCCGGCGGCCACCGCCGCCTCCACGTCGCCTTGGGTCTTCAATCCGCATATCTTGACGCGCACGTCGGCCATGGTTGCCTCCGTTCAGAGTCGGGCTGCAGCATTCCGTGGGAACGCCGTGCATCCGGGACAGGCTGGCAGCCCGTCAGTGGGACTGGTCGAGGATCGCCAGGACTTCGTCCTTGTCCTTGTCGCGCTCATCCTGGGTCCGCTTGAGCTTGCGCTCCAGCGTCTTGACCTCGGCCTTCTTGCGCGACGCTTCGGCGCGGTACTTGTACTCGCGCAGCCATTCGAACAGCTCGCCGATGGCAAAGCCCAGAAGCAGCCCGCCCAGCACGACGATGAACAGCGGCACCTCGACGGACAGGGCCAGCCAGCCCATGCCCGGGATCGCCGCCAGGCCGTCGGGCAGCGTGCTCAGCGTCACGGTTCCGCGGTTGGCGAGACAGACGACGACCAGCACGATGGCCAGCACCGCGTAGATGGCGTAGCGAATGTAACGCATTGATTATTTCCCGTTCAGGCGGTCCCGCAGAAGCTTCCCGGTCTTGAAGAAGGGGACGTGTTTCTCTTCGACCTCAACGGAATCTCCCGTACGGGGGTTCCGACCGATCCGTGCGTCCCGCTTCTTGACCGAAAACGCCCCGAAGCCCCGCAGCTCGACCCGATCGCCCCGGGCCATGGCGTTGGTGATCTCTTCGAAGATCGTGTTCACGATCCGCTCTACGTCACGCTGATACAGATGCGGGTTCTCGTCCGCAATCTTCTGGATCAGTTCAGATCTGATCATCTCACTTCCCCCTCGTCGTGCCTTCGGTTTTCGAGACACGTTAGGTGGGACTATACGCATCTGTTTTCGATACGGGAACAGGGGAAACCGTGGGAAAACCGTGATTTTGCAGCGGTTTGCGAGCTTTTCGCGTCAAAAGTGTGTGGATATCGCAACGATCAGGCGCGTCCCTGCCCGGCCTGCCCGCGGCGCCCCGCCCGGCTGCCGCGACGATTCGCGCCGCTTGACCGGGTGACTGGGTGCGTCATCACTGGCAGACGGCGGCGAACTCCGTCCGGCCCTTCGCGTCCCTGCCGCCCGGCTTGAAGTAGATCAGCCGCATGCCGCCCTCCGCACAGGTCTGGGCGGCGCGGCTCTTCACCTCCCCCTCGGACCAGGCCGCACCGTAACGGCCACGCAGCTGGTTCTGGCCCTGCACGGTGACAGGTTTCATCACGAGGTCGGTGCCGGTCTGCGGGGCATTCTGGCGGATGCCGGGATCCTCGGCCGGCAGAACGATGTCCTGAGCCGCTGCCGCCGTGCACACGCACAGCCCGACGATCACGATGGCCATCCGCATGGCGCCCTCCCCCGGTTTCCGTCGCGTCCGACGATAGGAAATCGTCCGGCAGGATGCGAGCGCTTTCATTGCCGCACTTGCCGCAGGATCCGGAGCGGCAAGCCGCAGGAACCGGATCGCCGAAATCCCGTGCCCCGACCATCCTGAAGGCATCCGAAACCATGGAGAACCCTCATGTTCCGACGCCTGTTCCGCCGACGCCCTGAACGCCAGCCCCTTGTGAACGGCCCCCACCTCGACGCCCGAATCCGCCGCGACCTGAACCTGCCGCCCCGCGCACCGGGTGACCGCTGGTCGCCGCCGGACTGGTGGATGCGATAGCCGCCGCTGCACTACGGCACAGCGACCCTGTCAAAGCCGATCCTTTGGCGCGTACAGGTCTGGTGGATCCCGCACGACCAAAAGAAAAGGCCCCCGCCGAAGCGAGGGCCTTTCCCAAATTCAAAAGGTGAGACGATTACTCGTCGCCGCCCTTCAGGGCCGCGCCGAGGATGTCGCCCAGCGATGCGCCGGAGTCGGAGGAACCGTACTGTTCAACGGCCTCTTTCTCTTCGGCGATCTCGCGTGCCTTGATCGACAGGCCCAGACGGCGGGTCTTCATGTCGATGTTGGTGACGCGAACGTCCACCTTGTCACCGACCGAGAAACGCTCGGGGCGCTGTTCGGAGCGGTCGCGGGACAGGTCGGAACGGCGGATGAAGGACTTCATGCCTTCGTATTCCACCTCGATGCCGCCGTCCTCGATGGCCGTCACTTCGACGGTCACGATGGAGCCGCGCTTCACGCCGCCGGTTGCCTCGGCGAACTTGTCACCACCCAGCGCCTTGATGGAGAGCGAGATGCGCTCCTTCTCGACGTCGACTTCGGACACCACGGCCTGGACGATGTCGCCCTTGCGGTATTCCTGGATGGCTTCCTCGCCGCGCTGGTCCCAGCTGAGGTCGGAGAGGTGCACCATGCCGTCGATCTCGCCCGGCAGGCCGATGAACAGACCGAATTCAGTGATGTTCTTGACCTCGCCCTCGACCTGCGTGCCCTCGGGGTGCGTTTCGGAGAACACTTCCCACGGGTTGCGCATGGTCTGCTTGAGACCAAGCGACACGCGACGCTTGGTCGGGTCGATTTCCAGCACCATGACGTCCACTTCCTGCGAGGTGGAGACGATCTTGCCGGGGTGCACGTTCTTCTTGGTCCAGGACATCTCGGAGACGTGGACCAGGCCCTCGACACCGGCTTCCAGCTCCACGAAGGCGCCGTAATCGGTGATGTTGGTGACGCGACCCTTGTGGACGGAGCCCAGCGGGTACTTCACACCGACCAGATCCCACGGATCTTCCTGCAGCTGCTTCATGCCGAGGGAGATACGATGGGTTTCCTTGTTGATCTTGATGACCTGCACTTTGACAGTCTCACCGATCGACAGGATCTCGGACGGGTGGTTCACGCGGCGCCATGCCATGTCGGTCACGTGCAGCAGGCCGTCAACGCCGCCGAGGTCGACGAATGCGCCGTACTCGGTGATGTTCTTGACCACGCCGTCAACCGAATCGCCTTCCTGCAGCTTGCCGATGACTTCGGCGCGCTGTTCGGCGCGGGATTCTTCGAGGATCGCACGGCGCGACACCACGATGTTGCCGCGGCGACGGTCCATCTTGAGGATCTGGAACGGCTGCTTTAGACCCATGAGCGGGCCTGCGTCGCGCACGGGGCGCACATCGACCTGGGAACCGGGCAGGAAGGCCACGGCACCGCCGAGGTCGACGGTGAAGCCGCCCTTGACGCGGCCGAAGATCGCACCTTCGACGCGTGCGTCGTCTGCGTAGGCTTTCTCGAGACGGTCCCATGCCTCTTCGCGGCGGGCCATCTCGCGGGAGATGACGGCTTCGCCACGGGCGTTTTCGGCGGCGCGGAGGAAGACCTCCACTTCGTCGCCGACCTGAACGTTCGGCTGCTCGCCGGGTTCAGCGAATTCCTTCAGCTCGACGCGGCCTTCCATCTTGTAGCCTACGTCGATGATGGCCTGGCCCGCTTCGATTGCGATGACCTTGCCTTTGACAACCGAACCTTCGTCCGGGGTGTCCATTTCGAGGCTCTCGTTAAGGAGGGCTTCGAATTCTTCCATGGATGCGTTTTGAGCCATGTGGCGTGTGTTTCCTTTACATCGGTCTATTCTGGCCGAGCGGTTGTCTCCGCCGGTCTTGGGTGGGTTGGTCATTTCAGGCATGCCGCAAAACAAAGAGGGCCGGTGGTTCCGGCCCTGCTCGTCCTTGCCGCGGCAATTCCTGCCTTGTCGACGCTCGCGCGTATAGCTGGCGGTGGGCGGCGGGTCAAGGCAAAGGCGCGCGAAGGCGGTACTGTTCACGTCCGGCACGCCACTGTGATCTGAGACGACCGGCTCGTCCAGCAGCGGCGCACAACGATCGCCGGAACCACTTCGTCCCCCACGGCATTCACCCGTCATGACCGTGTTCCTCGTCGTCCTGATCGTCTCTTTCGCCCTTCTCGCCGGGGCCTTATGGGGCGCGTACCTGCATCTTGGCGACCGGACCGAGGGCTTCATCGTCGCCATGGCGGGCGGCGCGCTGATCGTCTCCGTCATGGACGAACTGATCCGCCCGTCGACCGAAAGCGCCCCGCTCTGGATCGTCGTCGGGGCGGTGGCGGCGGGCGCGGTGGTGTTCACCGGCCTCGACGTCTGGGTAAAGCGGGCCGTGTCCGGTGCGGGGGGATTCGGCCTGCTCTTGGCGGTGATGCTGGACGGCATTCCCGAAAACCTGGCACTCGGGACCGCGCTGATCGGCGCGGGCCCGCTGGAGGTCGCGGCGCTGGCCGGGTCGATCTTCCTGTCGAACCTCCCCGAAGCGGCGGGCGGCGCGCGGACCATGACCTCTGACGGGATGTCGAAGGCCAAGGCCGTGGGTCTGTGGGCGGCGACCGCGACGCTTCTTTCGGCGGCGGCACTCGGGGGCTATTTCGGACTGGAGAGCGCCTCCGACGAATGGATCGCCGCCATCCGCTGCTTTGCCGCGGGCGCGGTGACGGCCAGCCTCGCGACCGAGGTCTTTCCGCAGGCGTTCCGTGAAGACCGCTACTGGACCGGCATCGCTGTCACGGCGGGCATGCTGATGGCGCTGCTGCTGGGGCAACTGGGCGGCTGAATCGACGGGCGATGCGCCCTCGGGCGCAGGGCAGCGCCGTTCGCTCATATGCCCGTCAAAGCCACCTTTTCCACCGGAAGAACAGGAAACTCCCCAGCGCGGAACCGGCCATCAACCCGGTCGCAATCAGCCAGCCCCACGGCTGGTCCATGCCCGGCACGTAGGGAAAGTTCATACCGTAGATCGAGGCGACCAGAGTCGGCGGCAGGAACAGCACCGCGACCACCGACAGTGTGCGATTGGCGTCCGACTGCTGCAGGCTGACCATGCCCAGAATCACATCCGTCACATGCGCCACGCGCCCGGTCAGGAAATCGGCATGCACCACGAGCGAGCGGATGTCGCGGGTGTGGGCCTTCAGCACCTGCTTCAGCCCCTGCCCGGCCTTCGGCGGCAGGTTCAGCGAAAACGTGGTCAGCGCCCGCTCCAGCGACAGCAGAGACAGCCGATAGTTGGCCAGTTCCTCGCCCCGGCGGCCCACGATGCGGATCATTTCCTCAAGCAGGTCCTCCGGTTCGTCGCCTTCGAACAGGTCGCGCGCGGCCTTGTCCAGTTCCCGGCCCGTGCCTTCGATCAGGTCTGCGATGCGGGCGACGATCTCCTCGATCAGGCCGAGGAACAGGTGCAGATGCGTGGCACATCCGGCGCTGGAGGTGACGGCGTGATCCGGGAAGGTCTCGAACGAGCGCGGCGTGTGGTAGCGGACGGTGATCATCCGCTGCGGCGACAGCATGAAGGCCACCGGACCGAAACCGCGCTTGCCGTCGGCGCCGGTGCCGGGCAGCGCCACGGTCAGCACCTCCACCTCGCCGGTGCGGTAGAGCCGGTTGGACACCTCGATCTCTTCCATGTCGGCAAGGGTCGGCACCTCGAAGCCAAGCGCACCGACCCGGGCCGCCTCCTCCGTGGTGGGCGAAGCAAGGTCGATCCACCGGGCCCCGTCGAGCGGGACATCCGCCTGCGCCGGAGTGAGAGCGGCATTGTCGATGAAGAAAGCACGTAACATCGCGCGCAGATTGGCGCAAAGCGGGCGGCGGGTACAGATGGGTCAAGGCGACAGTTCGGTGACGCCGCGCAGGTGTGCGGGACCGGGCACATCCGTCGCGGAACGTCGCGAGACATGGACGGTCCGCGGTCATTGACCGGAGGCGCGGGCGGCGTTGCCCTGACGGACCTGGCGCTTGGCGAAACGCAGGACTCGGATCACACATCTCATGGCGGCCGGGATGGCGGCGGCGACAAAGACTGCTCCCCTGATTCGCCGCAAGACTGCTGCCCCCGCCCGCAAAACCGATACGCACAGGGCGCCAGCGAGCCAAGCCGTTGAGTGCGCGGCGAAAGGCGGCGCTTCTCCACATGCCGTCCGCGCAGGGCCCATGTCACCCCTTTGATACATTGCCGCGCTATACGCGCAGGACCCCGACCGTATCGAGCAGGACCCATGACCACCCCGCCCTCCAGCCTGCGCCTGACAGGTGCCACGGTGCTCCGTGACGGCGCTCTTCAGCAGCGCTCCGTGGCGTTCGAGGATGGCCGGATTTCCAAGGGTCCCCTGCCCGAGGTCGACCTGAGCGGCTACCTCGTGCTGCCGGGGATCGTCGACCTGCACGGCAGCGCCTTTGAACGCCACCTTGCCCCGCGTCCCGGCGACGCGATCCCTCTGGACACCGCCCTGCGCGCCACGGACCTCGATGCCGCCGCCAACGGCGTGACCACCGGGTGGATATCGCAGGCCTGGAGCTGGGAAGGCGGCAACCGCGCCCCGGACCGGGCCGAGGCGCTGCTGCGCGCGCTCGATGCCTACGGCCGCCGCGCGCTGACCGATCTGCGGGTGCAGATCCGTTGCGAGACGCACACCGCCGACACGCAGGACCGGCTGCTGGCCGCGGTCCGGCGGCACCGGGTCGATCTCGTGCTCTTCGCCAACACGCTGGACGAGGCGGGCCTTCTGGCCGAGGTCGATCCCGTGCGGCTGGCGCAATGGGCATCGCAGGCCGGTCGCACGCCCGAGGACCACCACGCCGCCGTCCGTGCCGCACGCGCCATGCGCCGGGACGTGCCGCGCTTCCTCTGCCGGCTGGCGGAGGCATTCGACACCCTGGGCGTCAGCTACGGCAGCCTGCGCGATGCGGACGGCGAGACGCGGGAATACCACTCGCAGATCGGCGCGAAGCTGTGCGTGTTCCCTGCGCGCCGCGCCGCTGCCGCGCTGGCCCGGGCGGTGGGCGATCCGGTCGTCCTTGGCGCGCCGGACCTGCTGCGCGGCGGTGTGCGGCCGGGATGTCCGGGCGGTCTGGACCTTGTCCGGCAACGGCTTTGCGATGCGCTGGTCTCGGACCATCACTACCCGTCGTTGTTGCAGGCCGCGTTCCGGCTGGTGGACGAGAACATCCTCGACCTGCCGCACGCCTGGGCACTGATCTCGGCCGGCCCGGCAGAGATCCTGCGGCTGCCGGACCGGGGCGTGATCGACTACGGCCGCCGTGCCGACCTTGTGGTGGTGAACCCACGTACCCGCGCGGTGGAGGCGACGGTCTGCGAAGGCCGGATCACCCACCTCGCGGGCGAGGCCGCGGGCCGCTTCCTCGGGTCCCGCGCCTCCTTCCGGCTTGCGGCGGAGTAGACCGGCCGGCTTTTTTCACACGGCTGTCACCTGGGGTCACACGGGTGTCATGCAGCGCCTCTAGGAGGGGCGCGCGAGTGTGACCGCAGACCCCAGGGGCGCGGATTTCGAACCCCGGGATCGCTTTTTCAAAGGTGTTTCGACCAGACGTTTCCATCACCTGCGGGCGGCCTTCGGGCCGCCCTTTTGCTTTCCGCGCGCCACGCCCGCGTCAAACCGATTCACATCGCTGCCCTTCCCGCCTAAAATGCCGCCCGAAGCGCCCCTGTTCAGAGGGCGCGGGCGTACCGAGGGCGAGCATATGAAGATCCTGTTGATCCACCAGAATTTCCCGGGCCAGTACAAGCACCTGGCACCCGCTCTGGTGCGGCAGGGGCATCAGGTCGTCGCGCTGACCTGCAAGGTAAAGGAACCGCAGGTCTGGCAGGGCGTCCAGGTGGTGCCCTACGCGATCAATGGGCAGAGCACGCCGAAGATCCATCCGTGGCTCGCCGACTTCGAAACCAAGCTGGTGCGCGCCACCTCCTGCTACCGCGGCGCCAAGGGGCTGAAGGCGCAGGGGTTCGAGCCGGACGTGATCTGCGCGCACCACGGCTGGGGCGAATCCATGTTCCTAAAGGACGTGTGGCCCGACGCGCGCCTCGGCCTCTACTGCGAACTCTACCACCTGACCGAACAGCCCTTCCTGCACTTCGACCCGGAATTCCCCTCGAAGAGCCCGGAGGCCGACGTGCTGCGCATCCGGATGAAGAACCTCAACAACCGCCTGCACGAGGAGGTCATGGATGCCGGGATCTCGCCCACCGGGTTCCAGGCCTCGACCTTCCCCGAGCACTGGCAGGACCGGATCACCGTTGCCCATGACGGCATCGACACGCAGACCGTCCGCCCCGACCCGGGCGCGCGGCTGGCGGTGTCCGACGACCTGACGCTGACGCGGAACGACGAGGTCATCACTTTCATCAACCGCAACCTTGAGCCCTACCGCGGCTACCACATCTTCATGCGCGCCCTGCCCGACATCCTGAAGCGGCGCCCGAACGCGCATGTGGTGATCCTGGGCGGCGACGAGGTTTCCTACGGGTCCAAGCCACCCAAGGGCCAGACGTGGAAGCAGATCTTCATCGACGAGGTGCGCGAGCGCATCGCCACGCCGGACTGGAACCGGGTGCACTTCCTCGGGCGGGTGCCATACGACCGCTTCCTCGCGATGCTGCAGGTGAGCCGGGCGCACGTCTACCTGACCTACCCCTTCGTGCTGTCGTGGTCGCTGCTGGAGGCGATGAGCGCCGGAGCGGCCATCGTCGCCTCGGGCACCGAACCGGTCCGCGAAGTGATGACCGAAGGCGAGAACGGGCTGATGGTGGACTTCTTCGACCGCGTCGCGCTGGTGGAGCGGCTGTGCGCCCTGCTCGACGACGCCGATCTGCGCGCCCGGCTGGGCGCTAACGGGCGCGCCTTCGTGCAGGAGCACTACGACCTCGCCTCCGTCTGCCTGCCGCAGCACCTCGACTGGGTGGCCCGGCTGGCCGAGCTGGAACCGCGCCCCGTGCGTGACTGAACCGCTTTCCTGCCAACACAGACGCCGCCCGCTGTCGTGGCGACTTTGCAGGCTGCACCGTTCTTCGGTATTTTTGCCAAGATGAAGGTCGGGGTCCGCGCCCAAGATAAGCCGCAGGCGAGGCCGGCCGGACATGCAAAAGGCCCGGACAGAGCCGGGCCTTGTCACTCCTGCCGCTTCAGCGCGGGATCAGAGCCGGGCGTCGCGGGCGCGCAGCTGGCGGGCGCGGGTGAGGATCGCGTCCTCGATCGCGCGGACGGTGGAGGCCGAGGCCGGGCCGCCGCGGGTGGCCAGCGTTACGTTCAGCGACCGCGCGTCGAGCGCCGGGTCGTTGATCAGGATCGTCGCACGGTAGGGCTGGCTGCCGCCCGGAGGGGTGCCGTAGCCGGTGGTGATGACGCCGGTGAAGGGATCGACCGTCTCGATGGGCAGGAAGTTCAGCACTTCGAGCGAGGCGTTCCACAGGTACTTGTTGACCGAACCGATCTGCCCCTGGTCGCCGCGCGGCTTGAAGATGTCGAAGATCGAGGAGTCCGACCGCCCCTTCGCGCCTTCGCGTTCCTGGATCTCGGCGAGGATCTCGTCGTTGGTCGGCGTGTTCACCGCCGCCTGACGCGCACGCGGGCCGCCAAGCCCGCATCCCGCTTCAAGCAGAACGATTCCGACAAGGCCCGCCCCAAGCAGGATCCGCGAGGGTACTCTGCGCTTGCTCATAAGGTGTATCTCCCTGTCGTGACCGTTCCGAACTGCCTCCTGCATCTCATTACAAGCGCAAAGGGCAACCGGCAACCCGTCAACGATCGGCAGCTTTTCGCGCAACAAATGTCACAAACGCCCGGCCATCCAGTGCTTTGTGGCAATTGCGCATCACTGATCCGCTTTGGACGGACGAGCCTTTTGAGCGGGTTGCACTGAAGGACCCTCGGGGCGCATAGAAAGCACATCAAGGCCGGGGCACCGGCTTGGTACGTGCCTTTGAACACATGAGGGAAACAATGAAAAAGATCCTGTTCGCGTCCACCGCTCTGGTCGCATTCGCAGGCGCAGCCGCGGCAGAAGTGACTGTCACCGGTGCTGCCGAAATGGGTATCGTTGGCGGCAACCGCTACGCCACCCCGTCCAACACCGACGGTGTGACCCAGTTCTGGACCGACGTCGACGTCACCTTCACCATGTCCGGTGAAGCAGACAACGGCCTGACCTTCGGGACCAAGGTGAAGTTCGAGGAAGCTCAGAACGGCATCGCAACCCAGGAAGAAGACGACTTCGCAGTCTGGGTCGCATACGGCAACGCTCGTCTCGACATGGGCGACACCGACGGTGCGTTCGACTGGGCCATGCAGGAAATGAACCTGGCAGCCGGCTCCATCGACGACTCCGAGACCGAGCACCCGGGCTTCAACGCCAACTCCGGCTTCGACGGCCACGAAGATGGTCAGATCGCGCGCTTCACCTACACCTTCGGTGACTTCGCAGCCGCTCTGTCCGCAGAAATCGACGACGATCCGAACGCTCAGGCGATCGCACCGTCCATCGACCCCGACTCCGACGACGACGTTGTCTGGGGCCTCGGCTTCAAATACTCCGGCGACCTCGCAGGCACCAAAGTCAACGTTGGCCTGGGTTACCAGGACCAGAACGACTTCGGTTCGCTGATCGGTCTGTCGGTCGACACCACCCTGGCATCCGGCTTCAAGATCGGTGCGTCCTACTCCGAAATGGACCCGGAATCCAACATCGCGTCTGACAACGTGACCCACGCCGCAATCGGCTTCGGTTACGAGATGAACGCTCTGTCGATCGGCCTGAACTACGGTAAGTTCGAGAACTACGACAAGATGTCCGGCACCTACGGTTCGTCGGCTGAATCCGACGGCTACGGCCTGGCAGTCGCATACGATCTGGGCGGCGGTCTCGCAGTTCAGTTCGGCTACGGCGTCGGCGACTCCACCACCGCAGCCGGTGTTGAGAGCGACTGGGACTCCTACTCGCTGGGTCTGGCAATGTCCTTCTAAGGACACCAGCCATTCGGCTTAGGGAAGAGCGGGCGCTTGCGTCCGCTCTTTTCTTTTGTGGCGGTTTTTGATTGAACCGGCCCTGTCCATGACAACGGCAGGACCCGCATGACCCCGCAGCAGATCAAGGCGCAGTTCGCGCAGGCCCAGGCGTTGATCCGGGCCGACCGCCCCGAAGAGGCGCTGGCGCTGCTGAAGACCCTGCTGATGCCCTCCGGCGGCGCGCCGGAAATCCGTTTCCAGATGGCCCGCGCGCTGGACCTGATCGGCGACACCACCGCGTCGGCCGCCGCACTGGACGAGGTACTGAAAGCCCTGCCCGGCGAGGCGTCTGTGCGCGAGGCGGCGATCCGCGCCCACACGCGGCTGGGCAACGAGGACCGGGTGCGCGCGCTTTATGACGAGGCCGTCAAGGCGGACCCGAAGACGATCAAGCCGCGGGCCGACAAGGCGCAATACCTCCAGCAGATCGGCGATTTCGACGGGGCGGAGACGATTCTGCGCCGTCTGTTGAAGCAGTCCCCGCAGGAGACGGAGCTTTACCGGATGCTGGTGGCCGGGCTGAAGCTGAAACCCGGCGATCCTCTGGTCCGTGCGATGCGGAAACTCTGGACCGATCCGCGCCTGAACGACCAGGGGCGGATGCAGCTTGGCTTTGCGCTGGCCAAGGCGGCGGAGGATGCGGGCGAAACGGACCGCGTCTTCGACTATCTCGACGCCGCAAACACCGCGCAGGCAAGGCTGGCGCCCTTCGATGCCGCGGCGCGCGATGCGGAATGGGCGGCCTATGCCCACGCGCAGGACGACCTTGCTCCGCCCGCCGGCACGGCGTCCCTGCCCCTCCGCCCGGTCTTCGTGACCGGCATGCCTCGGTCGGGCACGACCCTTGTGGAACAGATCATCGGCGCGCATTCACAGGCCGTCGCGGGCGGCGAGATGGGACATGCCCTGCGCGAAGCGGTGCGCCTGTTCGGCCCCGCCGAGAAAATGAAGCCCCTCTCGAAGATGGGCGCGGCCGACCTCGACCGCTGGGCCATGGCCTACCGGCGCGGCGTACGGCGCGACACGGGCGCCGTCAGCGGCGTGGTGACCGACAAGTCGATCCGGTCGCAACTGATCTTCGGCCTGATCGCCAAGGGTCTGCCGGGCGCTCGCATCATCGTCGTGCACCGCGATCCGCGTGACATCGCGCTGTCGATCTACAAGAACCACTTCCGACTGGGCACGCACCGCTACGCCAACGACCTCGGCACCATCGCCGCCGAGATCCGGGCGTTCCGCGCGCAGGTCGACCATTGGCGCGACCGCCTGCCCGGCCAGATCCACGAGATCCGCTACGAGGACCTCGTCGCCGATGCAGAGACGGAATCGCGCAGGCTGATTGCCGCGGCGGGACTGGACTGGGAGGACGCCTGCCTCACGTTCCACAAGCAGGCGGGCAAGGTGAAGACGCTGAGCCTTGCACAGGTGCGCCAGCCGATCCACGCCGGACGGCGCGAGGCATGGCGGAAATACGAGACGGAACTGGCGCCATTCCTGGACTCCTGGGGAGACGAACCATGGGACTGAATGACATCCGCACCCGAGTCGAGGCCGCCTGCAAGGCCGCCGACCGTGACCCTTCCGAGGTAAGGCTGATCGCGGTCAGCAAGGTGCAGCCGCTCGAACGGGTGGAGGCCGTGCTGGAAGGGGGTCACCGCCTCTTCGGCGAAAACCGCGTGCAGGAGGCGGCAGGCAAGTGGCCGGATTTCCGGGACCGCTTCGACGGGGTCGAGGTGCACCTGATCGGCCCGCTCCAGTCGAACAAGGCACGGCAGGCGATGGAATTGTTCGAGGCGATCCATTCCGTCGACCGCCCGAAGCTCGCCAGCGCCATCGCCCGGCTGGCGCAGGAGATGGGCCATTGCCCGGACCTCTTCGTGCAGGTCAACACCGGCGAGGAAGACCAGAAGGCCGGCGTGCTGCCGAAGGAGGCCGACGCCTTCGTCGCCGAATGCCGCAAGCTGGACCTGCCGGTCGCGGGCCTGATGTGCATCCCGCCGGTGGAGGAAACGCCCTCCCTGCACTTCGCGCTGCTCAAGAAGATCGCCGAGCGCAACGGGCTGACCGGCCTGTCGATGGGCATGAGTGCCGACTTCGAAGAGGCCATCGCCCTTGGCGCCACCCATGTCCGCGTGGGGTCGGCCATCTTCGGCGAGCGCGAAAAGACCTGAACGCCGATCAGACCAGATTGCGCGCCTGATAAGTCCAGTCTAGCGTCGCCCCATGGCAATCCCGGTCGAGACCTTCCACCTCGCCCCTCGGGCGCAGGGCACCCTTCAGGCGCGCATCCAGCAACTGGTGGCAGAGGGCATTCTCTCCGGCCGCTTCCGGCGCGGAGAGAAACTGCCCTCCACCCGCGCCCTCGCCCGGCATCTCGGCATCAGCCGGATCACCGTGACGCTGGCCTACACGGAACTCTTGGCCAACGACTACCTGACGGCGCGCGGGCGGTCGGGCTATTACGTCAGCGACAACGCGCCCGAGCCGCCTGACTTCCGCCCCGTCGCCGCCCGCACCGATCGGGTGAACTGGGACGCCGCCCTGCCGCGGCGCTACGCCGGAGGCCCCGCCTTCGACATGGAGCGCCCGCCCGACTGGGCGCGCTACCGCTACCCGTTCATCTACGGCCAGACCGATCCCACGCTCTTCGATCATGCCAACTGGCGGCTCTGCGCGATGCAGGCGCTGGGGGCCAAGAACTTCGACGCCCTCACCCAGGACCAGTTCGACGCCGACGACCCGGAGCTGGTGCGCTTCATCGCCCACCACACGTTGCCCCGCCGCGGTATCCACGCCCGCCCCGAGGAGATCCTGATCACGCTGGGCGCGCAGAACGCACTCTGGCTCGCGACGCACCTTTTGGCCGTGCGGCAGCGCGTGGCGGTGGAGACGCCGGGCTATCCCGCGCTGCAACAACTGCTGGCCCAGGCCGACAGCGAGGTGCACGCCGTCCCGGTCGACGACGAGGGCCTGCCGCCGGACCTCGTCCCCGATGGCACGCGGGTGATCTTCACCACGCCCAGCCACCAGTGCCCCACCTCCGCCACCCTGCCCCGCGCCCGGCGCGAGGCGCTCCTGACCCGCGCTGCCGAGCTCGACGCCGTCATCGTGGAGGACGACTACGAGTTCGAGATGGCCTATCTCGACGCCCCCTCTCCCGCCCTCAAAAGCCTCGACGAGGATGGACGGGTGATCTACGTCGGCAGCTTCTCCAAGTCGCTCTTCCCCGGCCTGCGCCTCGGCTACCTCGTGGGCGCCGCCCCCTTCATCCGCGAGGCCCGCGCGCTCCGCGCCTCCGTCCTGCGTCATCCGCCCGGCCACATCCAGCGCACCGCCGCGCAGTTCCTCCGCCTCGGCCACTACGACGCCCTCGTGCGCCGCATCGGACGCGCGCTGGCCGCACGGCGCGAGGTGATGGAACGCGCCGTTGCCGACCACGGCCTGCTGGTGGCCGGCAAAGGCGCACACGGTGGCTCCAGCCTCTGGATGCGCGCCCCCGACGGCATTGACACCCGCGATCTGGGTCTGGCACTCCGCCGCGAAAGCGTGCTCATCGAACCCGGCGCCCCGTTCTTCACCGGCCCGGAGGTGCCGCACCACTTCTACCGCCTTGGCTACAGCTCCATCCCCTCCGACCGCATCGACGAGGGCATTGCCCGCATCGCCGCGGCCATCGCACAGGCCCAACCCGCCTGAGACCCACAGACGCCTTCATCCTGGCCAAAATGCCTCTGAGGGGGACCGTGTGTGGCCGTGCCTCCCCCGCGGGTCACGCCAGACGGGCACGATGCCAAAACCGGTTTCACCTTCCGCCGGAAATGCTCTAAGCCGCAGGCATGCGGATCGTCAGAGACTACCAGTACACGAGTCCCGGGGACCGGGGCGCAAGCGTCGCCATCGGCAACTTCGACGGCGTCCACCTCGGCCACCAGGCGGTGATCGGCCTCGCCCTGCAGGCGGTGCCCACGGCCCCGCTCGGCGTGCTCACCTTCGAGCCGCACCCGAGGGAGTTTTTCGCCCCCGACGCGCCCAGCTTCCGGCTGATGAGCGCGGAGGCCCGCACCGCCCGGCTGGAAAAGCTGGGCGTCGACGTACTCTACCAGCTGAACTTCAACACGGCGATGGCCTCGCTCTCGCCCCGCGAATTCGCCGAGCGGGTGATCTGCAAGGGTCTCGGCCTCGTCAACGTGGTGGTGGGTGCCGACTTCTGCTTCGGCAAGGGCCGTGCGGGCACCGTGGCGGAGCTCAAGGCCTTCGGCGAAGAGATGGGCTTCGGCGTGACGGTCGCCGAACTGATGGAGACCGACGGGCTGGTCGTCTCTTCCTCCGCGATCCGCGACGCGCTCTCCGAGGGACGCCCGCGCGACGCGGCGAAGCTCCTTGGTCACTGGCACCGGATCGAAGGCGAGGTGATCGGCGGCGAACAGCGCGGCCGGGAACTGGGTTACCCCACCGCCAACATGTCGATCGAAGGGCTGCATCCGCCGAAATTCGGCGTCTACGCGGTGCTGGTCGACGTGCGCGACGGTCCGCACCGGGGGAGCTATCACGGCGCGGCCTCCGTGGGCGTGCGCCCGATGTTCGACGGCGAGGTGCCCAACATCGAGACCTTCCTCTTCGACTTCACCGGCGATCTCTACGGCGCCACGCTGTCGGTCGCGCTGGTCGAATACCTCCGCCCGGAGCTGAAGTTCGACGGGCTCGACGGGCTCATCACGCAGATGGACGCCGATTGCGTGACGGCGCGCAGCATACTGGAGGCGCTGTGACAGAGCCCATCGCCCGTCCCGGCCTGGCCCCGCGTTTCTGGGAGAAGAAGCGCCTCAAGGACATGTCCAAGGACGAATGGGAGGCGCTCTGCGACGGTTGCGGCAAGTGCTGCATGAACAAGCTGGAGGACGAGGACACCGGCGAGGTCGCCCTGACCCGCGTCGCCTGCCGCCTGTTCGACGATTCGACCTGCCGCTGTTCGCAATACCCCATCCGCCACCAGTTCGTGCCGGAGTGCATCGTCCTGTCGCCGGCCAACCTGCATCACAATCTCTACTGGATGCCGGAGACCTGCGCCTACAAGCTGCTCAACAACGGCAACTCCCTGCCCGACTGGCACCCCCTGCTGACCGGATCGCCCGACAGCGTGCACAAGGCGGGCGTCAGCATGCAGGGCGCGACAGTGCCGGAGTTCGAGGTCGGCGAGGACGACTGGGAAGACCACATCATCGAGGAGCCCACATGACCGGAGAGGGCACATGAATTTTGCATCCGACAACGCAGGTCCCGTCCATCCGAAGGTGATGGAGGCGCTGGCGCGCGTGAACACCGGCTACCAGCACGGCTACGGCAACGATCCGGAGACGGAGGCCGCCAAGGCCGCCCTGCGCGACTTGTTCGAGGCCCCGGACGCCGAGGTCTTCCTGATGCCCGGCGGCACGGCGGCGAACGCGCTGGTGCTGGGCACGCTGGTCCAGCCCTGGCAGGCCGTCTATTGCTCCGGCCTCGCCCATATCCACGTCGACGAATGCAACGCGCCGGAGTTCTATACCGGCGGGGCAAAGCTGGTCGCTGCGGTGCCGGGCGACCGCCTGACGCCGGACGCGTTGAAAAAGGCATGGGCCTTCTGGGACACCGGCGACGTGCACCAGCCCTTCGGCGGCGCACTCTCGGTGACCAACACCACCGAGCGCGGCAACACCTACACACTGGACGAACTGAAGGCGCTCTTCGACCTCGCGAAGGGGCGCGGGCTGGCGGTGCACCTCGACGGCGCACGCTTTGCCAATGCCGTGGCCCGGCTGGGCTGCACCCCGGCCGAGATGAGCTGGAGGATCGGCGCCGATGCCGTTGTCTTCGGCGGCACGAAGAACGGCTGCATGGCGGTCGAGGCGGTGATCTTCTTCGACCCGGAAAAGGCGCGCGGCCTGCCCTTCCGGCGGATGCGCTCTGGCCACCTGCTGTCGAAGCACCGCTACCTCGCCGCGCAGATGAACGCCTATGTCGCTGACGGGCTGTGGCTCGACCTCGCGAAGAAGGCCAACGCCACCTGCGCCAGACTGGTGGAGGGGCTGGGCGCGCTGGGGGTGGAGATCACCACCGAGACGCCGGCCAACATGATCTACTTCCGCCTGCCGCTGCGCCAGCATGAGGCGCTATTGGCGAAGGGCGCGGTCTACTACCACATGCCCGAACCCGACGACGGCCCCGATGCATCCGTACGCGGGCGGCTGGTCTGCGACTGGAACCTGTCCGAAGAGGCCGTCGACCGTTTCCTCGACCTCGTGAAGTCGGAGATATGAGCAAAGGAAAAGGCGGCCTCGTCGGGCCGCCTTTTCCTTTCACCGCATGGTCGCGCCGGTCAGTTCAGCGCAAAATGCAGCTCGTAGCTGCCATCGGTGAACGCCCCGAACAGGTCCGGGATGTCTGGATGATCCACCGGCTCGCCCGAGTAATCGGCGACCAGGTTCTGTTCGGACACGTAGGCCACGTAGAAGCTCTGATCGTTTTCCGCCAGCAGATGATAGAACGGCTGCTTCTTCGCAGGCCTGCTCTCTTCCGGGATCGATTCGTACCATTCCTCGGTGTTGTTGAACTCCGGGTCGACATCGAAGACCACACCGCGGAACGGGTGTTTCCTGTGCCGGACGACTTGTCCCAGGTGATATTTCGCGCGCTGTCTCAGCATGTGCTCCACCTTGCTTTCCCCCACTCTTACCGTTCCGGGGCGGGATTTGTCCAACAATTGCCATGAATCCGCCGGAAACACTCTGTGGAGACGCATCCAACAGTGTCCAATGCGGCGAGCGCCTGCGGATTGATCATGCAACCCCCGCGACTCACCCAAAAGGAAATGTGATTTCAAAGCGGGCCGCAATGGGTTAAAATCCCTACAACAAAAATAACGAACGACGCGAGAGGCAGATGAGCAGAACCCTTCGCGCGCTGGTAATCATTCTGTTGGCGGCTTCCTGTGGAGGCGGCGGCGGCGGAAGCGGCACGTCCCCGAACCAATTGGACGATGCCTGTGCGATTCTCCAGCAGCGCCCGACTTATTACCGCGCCTTCCGGGCCACCGAACGCCGCTGGGGCGTGCCGGTGCACGTCCAGATGGCTGTCATCCACCAGGAGAGCAAGTTCGACTCCGACGCGCGCACGCCGCTGCGGTTCACGCTGGGCGTGATTCCCATGGGGCGGCAGAGCTCGGCGTTCGGCTATTCGCAGGCGCTGGACGGCACCTGGGACGAATACCTGGCCGACGGCGCACGCCGCAACGCGCGGCGCGACGACATCCGCGACGCCACGGACTTCATGGGCTGGTACATGAAGCAGACCGAGGAACAGCTTGGCATCCCTCTCTGGGACGCACGCCGGCAGTACCTCGCCTACCACGAGGGCCGCTCCGGCTATCGCCGCGGGTCGTACAACAGCAAGGCGTGGCTGATGCGCGTCTCGTCCTCGGTGGGCGACCGGGCCATCATGTACCAGGGCCAGCTGCGCGGCTGCCGCCACGCACGCTAGTCCGTCAGGTCGTAATCGGGGGCACGTCCCACGTGTCCCCCGGCGCCTGCGCGCGGAAGCGGTCGGGCGCCACCGCATGACGCTCCAGCGCCTCCTGCAAGGCGGTCAGCGGGGCCGTGCGTGCCTCGTCGGTCAGCTGGATCGTACCCCAGTGGTGGCCGATGGCATAGGCCGCCCCTGACAGCAGCAGCCCCTGCACCGCCTCGTCCGGGTTCTGGTGCTGGTCGCGCATGAACCAGCGCGGCTCGTAGGCACCGATCGGCAGGATCGCCAGCCTGAGCGGCCCGAAGCGGTCGAGCCCGCGATAGGGCCGCCCGCCGTCGAAACCCGTGTCCCCGATGTGCAGGATCGTGCCCGCCGGACCGGTGACGACGAACCCGCCCCAGAGCGCCATGGACCGGTCCCCCACGCCCCGCGCCGACCAATGGTGGCAGGGTGTGCAATGGACCGTCAGCGGCCCCGCCTCCACCGAATGCCCCCAGTCCACCGTCTGACAGCGCAGGCCGGTCGGCGCCACCAGCGCGTCGTTGCCAAGCGGCGTGATGACAAGCGGATCGTGCGTGGCCTTCAGACGGCGCAGTGTGGCGATGTCGAGGTGGTCGTAATGGTTGTGCGACAGCAGCACCACGTCGATGGGCGGCAGGTCGGCAAAGGCGACGCCGGGGGCCACAACACGCTTCGGCCCGGCGAAGGTCATGGGCGAGGCGCGCCCGGACCAGAACGGATCGGTCAGGATGTTGAGCCCGGCAGTCTGGATCAGCAGCGTCGCGTGGCCGACCATGGTCACGGTCATGTCCTGCACCCGTTCGGCAGGCCTCGTGCTGCCCGACAGCGCCACCTCGTCCGGCCATTCCGCGGGCTTCGGCCCGAAGCGCCAGCGCATCAGGTCGCGGAACCCCTTCGGCACCTGCCCTTCGGGGTTGAAGAAACGGACCCCGTCAAAGTGATCGCTGACGGGGCCGTCGTAATAGCGGTTACGTCCGTTGCGCGCCGCCACCGTCCCGCCTGCCGCGGACACGCCGAGAAGCGCCGCGGCAGAACGGAAGAGGGTGCGCCGGTTCACGCGACCGGCCCGGTCAACGGTTCAGCTCGGAATCGATGAGGAATGCGCTTGTGGGGATGGAGGTCTTCTGCAGACCGCCCAGCACAACGGTCGTCTTCACCCCGTCGCCATCGGTGATGATCCACTGCCGCAGCTCCGTCGGGTTGGCGGTGAACTTCAGCTGGATGTTGCCGTACTCCGGGCGGCGCGGGTCCTGGGCCGTCACCACCGTGGCCGTCCCGTCGAAGCTGTGGCCGGTCACCATGCCCGCCTGTCCGAGGTTCACGTTGCGGGCGAGAATGATCGACAGCGGCGTCTGCTCGAGCGGGTAGGTCTCGGGCATGCCACCCAGCTTGCGGTCAAGGATGTAGACCGACCCGGACGACACCAGCACCAGCCCGCGCTCCGGCGGGTTGTAGTCGAAGCGGGCCTTGCCCGGCCGCTTGATCGAGATCGTCCCGGTGGAGATCGTGCCGTCCGAGTTGATCTGGGTGAACGGGCTCTTGACGGTCTGAAGCGTGTTCAGATAGCGCGAAATCTCGTTCAGCGACAGTTGCTGCGCCTGTGCCGAGGCTGCCAGGAATACGGCGGCCACTGCGGCCAGTAGGATGCGGATCATGCGGAGTCTCCTGCTCTTGTCGCCTTCCATGTGTCGGTTCGTCGCCTGATATGCGATAGCCGCGCAGGTGAAACCACATATCATCGGCGAAGTTCCACCGATCAAGGCGTCGTGGCGAAATGAGACGCCCCTTCCTCCGGCCAGATCGAGGAAAAGTTTCCCCGAAATTACCTTAGCAGTGACCATACATCACGGTTATGATGCTCCCGGTTGCACTATCAACTTAATATGTTTTCTGTTTGCACTTTATTACACTCGCACAGGTGGCCCTTGGATCACGCCGTCCCGTACCTGACCCGGATGAGCCCGGCCTTGCGCCGTGCCCTGATGGTTTGGTCCTCCTGGCGGCATGATGTGTCCCACCCCCCGCGCTTCGACGAGATGCAGATCGTCGACATCGCCACCCCGGAGCTGGCGGCCAGCGTGGGAGAGGTCATCCGCGAAGGGGACGACCCGGCGCCGGTGGACTTCCGGCTGATCTACGTCTGCCCCAACCTGCGCCATCTCGCCCTCGACAAGGAAGAAGGTGCCCTCTTCTCGGAACGTCGGCACAGCCGGCCCGGCAGCCCCACGTTCAATGCGGCGCACGACGCCGCGACCCTTGGAAAGGCGCAGTTCTTCGATGCCTCGGGGTCGAAGGGCGTGCTCGGCTTCCGCAAGCTGGAAGGGCTCTCCCTGCCGCTCTGGGGGGAGACCGACCACGTGGACTACGTCATGACCGTGGTGTGCTTCGAGCGCTAGAAAAGCTACCTGTCCGCCGCGCCACGACCGATCCCGATCTTTCGCGGTTCCGTTTCCGCCGATCCAACGAACCCGGCCACGGAAAAGGCGGGAAAGCCACGCTTCCCCGCCCCTCTCACGTTCAATAATGGCTGCCGCTCAGGCCTGTTCGGGCACGAGGATCTCCCGCTTGCCGACATGGTTGGCGGCGGACACGACGCCCTCGTCCTCCATCTGCTCCACGAGGCGCGCCGCCTTGTTGTAGCCGATGCCCAGCTTGCGCTGGATGTAGGAGGTCGAACACTTGCGGTCCTTGATGACAATCGCCACCGCCTGGTCGTAAAGCGCATCCTCGCCGCCGGTGTTGCCACCCGTGTTCAGGCCCAGCACGGCGTCGATATTGTCGGCCTTCTCCTCGTCCGGGCCTTCCACCACGCCGCCCACGTATTCCGGCGGGCCATAGGCCTTGAGGTGGTTGACGATCTCCTCGACCTCTTCGTCGCTGACGAACGGACCGTGGCAGCGGGTGATCTTCGCCCCGCCCGCCATGTAAAGCATGTCGCCCATACCGAGGAGCTGCTCGGCGCCCATCTCGCCCAGGATCGTGCGGCTGTCGATCTTCGACGTCACCTGGAAGGAGATCCGGGTCGGGAAGTTCGCCTTGATCGTGCCGGTGATGACGTCGACCGACGGACGCTGCGTCGCCATGATCAGGTGGATGCCCGAAGCCCGCGCCATCTGCGCCAGGCGCTGGATGCAGGCTTCGATCTCCTTGCCCGCGACCATCATCAGGTCGGCCATCTCGTCGACGATGACGACGATGTAGGGCATCTTCTTCGGCTCGAACTCGTCGGTCTCGAACACCGGTTCGCCCGTCTCGTCGTCGAATCCGGTCTGCACCGTGCGCGAGAACATCTCGCCCTTCGACAGGGCATCCGCCACGCGCGAGTTGTAGCCGTCGATGTTCCGCACGCCCATCTTGGACATCTTGCGGTAACGGTCTTCCATCTCACCCACGACCCACTTCAGCGCCACCACGGCCTTCTTCGGATCGGTCACCACCGGCGACAGCAGGTGCGGGATGCCGTCGTAGACGCTGAGTTCCAGCATCTTCGGGTCGATCATCACCAACCGCAGGTCCTCCGGCGTCAGCTTGTAGAGCAGCGACAGGATCATGGTGTTGATTGCCACCGACTTGCCCGAACCCGTCGTACCCGCGATCAGCAGGTGGGGCATCTTGGCGAGGTTCGCGACCATCGGGTCGCCGCCGATGTCCTTGCCGAGCGCCAGCGGCAGCTTGTGGTTGCCGTCGCCGTACTCGCGGCCGGCGAGGATCTCGCGGAAGCAGACCATCTCGCGCTTGTCGTTCGGCAGTTCGATCCCGATGACCGAGCGGCCCGGCACGGTGGAGACACGCGCCGACAGGGCGGACATGCTGCGCGCGATATCGTCAGCCAGGCCGATCACGCGGCTGGCCTTCAGGCCCGGCGCCGGTTCCAGCTCGTACATGGTGACCACGGGGCCGGGACGGACAGAGACGATCTCCCCCTTCACGCCGTAGTCGTCCAGCACGGATTCCAGCATCCGGGCGTTCTCTTCCAGCGCCTCGTCCGACAGGTGGTGCCGTTCGATCCGCTCGGGCGACATCAGGAGCGACAGCGGCGGCAGCTCGAACTCCGGCGCGTTGTCCTCGAACTTCAGGCTCGGCTGGGCTTCCAGCTTGGCGCGGGTCGACAGCTGCACCGGCTTGCGGACCGGCTGCTGCACCACCTTCTTCGCATCCTGCATCGGCGCGGCGCGATGGACCGGCGGTGCAGGCATCGGCGGTGCGGGCGGCAGGGTGCGGTGGTCGTCGTCGTCCTCGTCGAAGCGGCTCACCACATCGTCGTCATCGTAGCCGTCGTCATAGCCGTCGTCGTATCTGTCGCCGTAGTCGTCGAAGTCCGACAGCTCGGTGTAGGCGTCGGCGGGCGGCGTGCGGTGCGGTTCGGCCACGCGCGGGGTGGCCGCCATGGCGGGCTGCGGCGGCAGCGTCGCATCCTCTGCCACGGGCGCGTTCATCGGGCGCGACGCACCGGGCGCCTGCGGCACGCTTCCGCGCGGCGTGGCATGCAGCGGCGGCAGGCCGGCGGCCCCGGCCATCGCCCCGGCGCTCATGGTGCGCGACGCGGTCAGAGGCGGTTCCGGCGGCAGCGCGGCTTGACCGGCGGTCATCGGCGGCTCCGGCGGCAGTCCCGCGGCTTGCGTGCGCTGCGAAATCAGAAGCGGCTGCGGGCCGTGACCCCGCCCCTTCGTCAGCGGCTTCGTCGGGTCCGGCCGCTTGGCGCTGAGCGTCGGCAGGACGGGACGGCGGGCATTCACGGCCGAGGCGATCTTGGCCCGGATGCGATCCTCGCCGGGGGCGTCCACGTCGTGATCCATCAGGTTCTCCACCAGTTCCGGCTGCGGCATCGGCGCCGGATCACGCCGGATCAGCGAGGGCATGCGCTTCAGGAACCCGGTCTTCTCCGGCGGCGGCGCAAAGGCCGGATCGTCGAAGTCGACGTCGTCCTCGGTCACCTCGAGCGTGTTGACCGGCGGCACGGCGCGCTTCACGCGCGGCGCGGTGGGGATGCCTTCGTGAGAGATCGCTTCGGCCTCTGCAGCGGCAGCCCGCGAGGCACGGCGTTCGGCGTTGCGCTCCTGCATGACACGGGCGGCGCCCACGGCCTGCTGCGCGCCACGGCCCGTCAGCCGGACGAGGAAGGCGTAGGTCATCACCACGCCGATCATCATGAAGCGGCCGATGCGCACCAGTTCCTCGCGGGTAAAGCCCAGAACGAAGGCGCCCAGCCCGATGATCCCGAGGCCCAGCACCAGCATGGTCAGTTTCAGCCCCAGCGCGGGCGACAGCGGCAGACCGGTCAGGATCGAGCCCATGACCATGTCGCCGAACAGACCGCCATGACCGAAGTGATGCGTCCAGTCGCCGCCTTGCGGCAGCCCCGAGGCATAGACCGAGCACAGCATCATCCAGACCGGGGCGAGGATCACGCAGAGGAACGACCGCCCCTCGGCCTTGTGGGCCACCATGCGCACGCCCCAGACGGCAAAGGCGAAGGACAGCGCCCATGTGCCCAGCCCGAGGATCATGAACAGGGGCGCGGCGATGTAGGCGCCCAGCCGGCCCAGCCAGTTCTGCACCGGCGCATCCGTGGCCGACAGCCAGGACGGATCGTCCGGCGAGTAGGAGGCGATCATCAGCGCGACGGCAAAGCCCACGATCACCATAACCACGCCCACCAGTTCGCGCCCGCGCTTTTCCAGCACCAGAGCGGTGTTGGAATCCAGCAGCGGATCGCGGCGGCGGCCTGAGTTGTGAGCCTGGTAAGATGCCATGTCGTGTTCGCCTCTTTTCTTGTCCTTGCGCCCTCTTCCGGGACCTTCGGCGCCGTCGCGCGCCGGTGCCCCGGCGGATGCGCCGGTCTTTTCTTATCCGTAAAGCGTGTCCCTGATGAGGGTCAGCCCTTCTTCCGTTTCGTCCCGCGGTGCCACGATGGCCACGCGGATATATGCCTTGCCCGGATTGCCCGCGGCAGTGTCCTTCGACAGGTACGCGCCCGGCAGCACCCGGACGCCGGTCTTCTGCCACAGCTGCAGCGTCGCGGCCTCGCCGTCCTCGACCGGCAGCCACAGGAACATGCCGGCGACCGGGCTCATGTAGCCGGGCACATGGCCCAGCAGGCGGTCCGCCAGTTCGTACTTCTCGACGTAGAGCGCGCGGTTCTCGGTGACGTGGGTCTCCTCGGCCCAGAGCTTTTCGGACACGCGCTGGATCGGCAGCGGCAGCGGCGCGCCGGAGTAGGCGCGCAACTGCTTCATCCGCGCGATGCTCTCCGGTCCGCCCGCGACAAAGCCCGACCGCAGCCCCGGCAGGTTCGACCGCTTCGACAGCGAATGGAAGGAGACAACGCGTTCCGGGTCGGCGCCCATGTCCTTCGCCACCTCCAGCGCGCCCTTCGGCGGCGTGTCGCGGTAGATCTCGGCATAACATTCGTCGGCGAGGATGACGAAGTCGTGCTTCTCCGCCAGTCCGATCAGATCGCGCCAGTACCCCTCGTCCGCCATGACCCCCTGCGGGTTGGCGGGCGAACAGATGTAGACGGCCGCCGTGCGGTCCAGCACATCCGCCCCGACAGAGGCGAAGTCCGGCAGGTGGCCCGTCTCTGCCGTAGCGGGCACGAAACGCGGCTCCGCGCCCACCGAAATCGCCGAGATCATGTAAACCTGGTAGAACGGGTTCGGCATCAGCACGACCGGCCGCTTTCCGTTCTTCTGTTCGGGGATCAGCGACATGCCCGCGTTGTAGAGCCCCTCGCGCGACCCGTTCAGCGCCATGATCTGCGTGTCGGGGTCCATCATCACGTCGTAGCGGCGATAGAGCCAGTCGCGGATCGCGCCGCGCAGCTCGGGCGTGCCCTCGTTCGGCGGATACTTGGCAAATTCATGGGCATGGGCGACCAGCGTGTCCGAGATCCACAGCGGATACGGGTGCTTCGGCTCACCGATGGACATATGGCGCACCGGTCCGCCCGGCTCTGTCGAGTCGAGAAGTGCCCGCAGACGCGGGAACGCATAGGCCGGTAGGTTCGAGAACCGCTCGGGGAACATCTGGTCTGCTCTGTACTGCCTCGGTATGCCCGTTCGGGCGTCGGGGTCGTTTTCCGCCCCGCGTTGCACGAAGGATACGTTTATTGCCCCCGGTCTGTCCAGAATCTTGGGGCACCTCCGGGGCGATGTGGCGCGAAAGTCGCAATAGTGCTCAATGACTTCGCCCGCGCGGTCACGGTTCAGCCCCGCGTCCCGGCGACAGGACCGCACCATTTGCGCCCCTGCGCCGTGGATGGCGCGCATCTGGCCCCTCTGACCGGCCCACCCGCCACCTGCCCCCCCGCCCGGTCGCGCCGGGCGGCCCGAACGATGATCGCCTTTCTGGCCACCGGCGGTTGACACCGGCGCGTCCTCCTGAACCGCATCGAAAAGGGCCCGGCCGTCAAAGCCGGGCCCCTGCCCAGGTCACGATTCTCCGCAGGTCCGGGGGCGTCTCAGCCCGCCAGCGCAGTCTCCACGCCTTTCGCCAGCCGCAGCACCCGGTGTTCCGCCATCGGCGGCGCCATGACGGAGATGCCGCAGCTCGGCAGACCGGCGGGCAAGGTGACGATGGCACCGCCCAGCAGGTTGCCGATGCGGGTGTTGCGCAGGGTGCGGAGGTTCGCCTTCACGTAGGTCTCGCCCAGTTCCATCAGCGTCGCCGCCTTCTCCGGCAGATTGGGCGCCGTGGGCATCAGCACCCCGTCAAACCCGGCCGTCGCCCGCGCCCATGTTTCCCGCACCGCGCGCAGCCGCTGCCAGGCCGCCTCGAAATCCGGGCCGGAGTGCGACTTCCCGCTCTCGAACCGCTCGCGGATCGGCTGGAACATCAGGTCGGGCCGCGCGTCGATCTCCGCGCCCCAGGTCGCCCAGGCCTCCACCGTGTACAGCATGGCGCTGTCCTTGTTCGGCCCCTCGATCTCCGGGAAGTCGAGCGGCACGATCTCGGCCCCGGCCTCCCGGATCCGGTCCAGCGCCTGCGCGTAGGCCCGCGCAGGCGCTTCGTCGAGGTCGTCCATCACCACGGTCTGCAGGGCCGCGAACCGCCGCCCCTTCAGCGACGTGTCGCCGCGCAGGTCCGGCGCCGGGCTGCCCTCCAGCGCCGACAGAACCAGCGCCGCATCCTCCACCGTCCGGCACAGCGGCCCCACCGTGTCGAAGCTGACGATCAGCGGCACCACCCCCTTCAGCGACAGCCGCCCCGTGGTGGTCTTCAGCCCCACGAGGTCGTTCCAGCAGGCGGGCAGCCGGACGCTGCCGCCGGTGTCCGAGCCGATCCCCGCCGCCGCCAGGCCAAACGCCACCGAAGCCGCCGCCCCGGAGGACGAGCCCCCCGCCACCGCGTCGGGATCGTTCACGCAGGGCGAGGTCGCGGTCGACGGGTTCAGCCCCAGGCCGGAGAACGCCAGTTCCGACATGTGCGTCTTGCCGAGGCAGACCAGCCCGTTCAGCGTCGCAGTGCGCAAGACCTCCGCGTCCTGCGCAGGCACCCGGCCCTTCAGCAGCGCCGAACCCGCCTCCGTCGCGACGCCCGCTGTGTCGTAGAGGTCCTTCCAGCTGATCGGCACCCCGTCCAGCGGATGCCGCCGCAGTTTCAGCCGCGCCCGCTCCGCCGCGGCCTCGGCCTCGGCCATGGCACGCTCCGGGGTCATGCGGGCAAAGATGCGGTCCTTCAGCGGATGCGCCTCGATCGCGTCGAGCATGTCGCGCGTCAGCCGGACCGGATCGGTCTCGCCGGAGGCAATGGCGCGTCCGAGGTCGGCGGCGCTGGGTCGGTCGGTCATGTCGGGCTCCCTGTCGTGCAGCACCTTGCGGCGGCGGCCATGCCTCCCCCCGGCTCCGGTGCGTCAGGAACAGGAGTAGCGGCGGGAAGGCGCATGGACAATCCCGCGCGGGCCGCCATATTCCGCCTCATGGAACATGACCTGATCATCGTGGGCGGCGGGCTGAACGGTCCGGCCCTTGCCCTCGCCGCCGCCCGCGCCGGACTGACCAGCGTGGTGCTCGACGCCCTGCCCGCGGCAACCCGCAGCGACGACAACTTCGACGGGCGCGGCTACGCGCTGGCCCTTGCCTCGCAGCGGATGCTCGCCGCGCTCGGCCTCTGGGACGGGCTGGCGGCCGACGCGCAACCGATGCGCCAGATCAAGGTCACCGATGGCCGCGTGGGCGAGGCGCAGGTCTTCCTCGGCCTGCATTTCGACAGCGCCGAGCTCGAGGAAGGCCCGATGGGCTACATGCTCGAGGACCGCTTCCTGCGCCGCGCGCTCATGGCCGCGACCGAGGCCTCGCCGCTCATCACCCCCCGCGCCGGCACCCGGGTCATCGCCCAGACCACCGGACCCGAGGGCGCGACCGTGACGCTCGACGACGGCGAGGTGCTGAAAGGCCGGCTGCTGGTCGGCGCCGACGGGCGGTCCAGCGGCACGGCGGCCCGCGCGGGCATCCGGCGCACCGGCTGGGGCTACGGCCAGACCGCGCTGGTCTGCGCCATCTCGCACGAAAAACCGCACGCGGGCGTGGCCCACCAGCTCTTCCTGCCCTCCGGCCCGCTGGCGATCCTGCCGCTGCCCGGCAACCGCTCCTCCATCGTCTGGAGCGAGACCGAACACCGCGCAAAGGCGATCGACGCGCTCGGCGATGCGGAATACCTGCAGGTCCTGCGCCCCCGCTTCGGCGACTTCCTCGGCGAGATCGGGCTGGCCGGGCAACGCTTCACCTACCCGCTGAACCTGACGCTGGCGAACCGCTTCGTCGACACCCGGCTGGCGCTGGTGGGCGACGCGGCCCACGGCATGCACCCCATCGCCGGACAGGGCCTGAACGCCGGTCTGCGCGACGTGGCAGCCCTCGCCCATGTGCTGAGCCACGCCAACGCCCGCGGCGAAGACATCGCCTCCGAGCCCGTCCTCGCCCGCTACCAAAGCTGGCGGCGCTTCGACACCGCCTCGCTCGCGGCCAGCACGGACCTCTTCAACCGGCTGTTCTCGAACGACAATCCGCTCCTGCGGCTGGCGCGGGACGCGGGCATGGCGGCGGTCAACGCCGTCCCCGGCCTGCGCCGCGGCATCATCCGCGAGGCCGCGGGCCTGACCGGCGACCTGCCCGACCTGATGCGCGGCTGAACGAACGGGGCGCGGGTCAGACCATCCCCGCCGACGCACATCCCGCCGGCCCGACGGCATCCTCTGGCGCCGCATCCCGCGACCACGCCCCTTCCCCACCGCGCCGCGCTCTGCTTATCTGCGGCGGTCAACGGGAGGAAAGACACCAATGAAAACCGCTATCGTGACGGGCGCCGCCCGGGGCATCGGGCTGGCCACCACCGACCTCTTCCGCGAAATGGGCTGGCAGGTCGCCATGGTCGACCGCGACCGCGAGGAACTGGAGAAGGTGGCCGCCGACCGCGACAACATCCTCGCCGTCTGCCGCGACGTGTCCAACCCGCAGGAGGTGGACGCCATGATGCGTGACACACTCGCCTGGTCGCCCGCCGTCGACGCGCTGGTCAACAACGCCGGCGTCGCGGAGTTCGGCCCGATCGAGGACTGCGACTTCACCACCTGGCGGCGGGTGATGGAAACCAACCTCGACGGCGTCTTCCTCTGCTCGCAGGCCGCGACCCCGGCGCTCAAGGAAAGCCGCGGCGCGATCCTCAACATCGCCTCGATCTCCGGCCTGCGCGCCTCCACCCTGCGCGTGGCCTACGGCACCTCGAAGGCGGGCGTCATCCACCTGACCAAGCAGCACGCCGCCGAACTGGGCGAATACGGCATCCGTGTGAACTGCGTGGCCCCCGGCCCGGTGAAGACCAAGCTCTCCATCGCCGTCCACAGCCCCGAGATCATCAAGGCCTACCACGATTCGATCCCGCTCAACCGCTACGGGACAGAGCGTGAGCTGGCCGAGGTAATCTGCTTCCTCTGCTCGGACAAGGCCGCCTACGTGACCGGACAGATCGTCTCCGTCGACGGCGGCTTCGACTCCACCGGCGTGGGCCTGCCCGCACTGCGCGGCTGACCCCCTGCTTCTCTGCTGCAGAAATACTCCGGGGTGAGGCCGCAGGCCGAGGGGCAGCGCCCCTCCATCCGGTCGCGCCGCAAGGCGTGACCAGGACCTGCCGCGCGGCACGCGCGCCCGCCTGCCTGCAAACGAAAAAGGGCGGGGATCCGGCCCCGCCCTTCCAGACACGTGTCAGAGGATCACTTGATCCGCTGGCCGTTCGCCAGGATCTGGCCCTGCGCGTTGAACTCGATGGTCGAGGTCGCGGTGTCCGGCTCGGCGCCCGGCACGGTGAACATGCCCAGCATCATCCGCGCGCCCATCGCATCCTGCTCCTGCACGATACCCATGGCGATCAGCTTGTCGATCAGCCCGTTCAGGCCGGAGACCTGCAGGTTCACCTGGCCCTCGGGGCGCGGCATGCCGTCGAAGGTCTCGAGGTCGGTATTGTCGAAGGTGAACGATCCCTCGCCCAGCACCTCCGCACCGACCGCGCGCACCACGAGGTCCGACAGCGTCAGCGCGTTCAGCTCACCCGGAACGCCGCCCTGGCTCTCGACCTCCTCGATCGCATCGGGTTCGAGCAGCGACACGAAGGGCGTCACCTCGGCCTCGACATTGGCGCCGATGGTCGCCGGATCGCGCGGCAGCGTCTGGCCCGGATCGAAGATGTTCCACAGCATGTCCGCCATGGTGAAGTCCGCCAGGAGGATCGACAGGCCCGCGGGCTTCGGCGTGTCCGACTTCGCCAGCGGCACCTCGAGCGAGAAGCCCGCCTCTCCGAAACGCGCATCGATCGGGAACGGCATGTCGGGCACGGTCATCGACACGGTCTGCCCGACCGCCGACAGCGCATAGGTCATCGAGGCTTCGGACATCGCCATGCCCAGCTCGCCCGATTCCGACGAAAGCGTGCCGGCCACCGTGTCGGACCCGTCGACGAAGTTGAACTCCGTCGTGCCGCCCTTGTGCGCCATGGTCGCATCCACGGCAAAGCCCGCGGCGAACATCGCGGCCGGATCCTCGTAGTCCGAGTTCAGCGGCACGGTCGTCTCACCCGCCGCGGCCAGGCCGCGCAGGGTGCCCTTCAGCATGCCGGAGGAAGCCGGGTTCTCCGGGTCCTTGAAGGCAAAGTCATAGGAGATGTTGCCATAGGTGACCTCCTGGGTGATCGTCTGCGTGTCGGCCCCCTTCGAGACGTCGGCGGACCCCTCCATCGGGCCCATCGAGACGGAGGCCTTCAGCACGTCCGGCGGCAGTTGCTCTTCCGGGCTCTCGATCTCGTCGAGCGTCACGGTCATGCTCTCGGCGCTGTACTCGTAATGCATGTCGTTCTCGTCGCCCGAGATGTTCATGACCATGCCGCTCTGGGTCATGCCGAGCGTGACCGAGCCCTCCGACGGCTCACCGTCCTCCGAGAAGGTGATGACGATCTGCGAGCTTTCCGGCATCGACAGGTCGACCGACCCGTCGCCCTTCGCGGTATAGGTCATGTCCGGCATGGTGACGCCGACGCTGGCGTCTTCCTCCGGGACCGGGACGGTCATGGTGATATCGGTGACGGTCAGCGTGTCGCCGCTCACCGTCTCGGTCGCCGACACCTCGTAGCCGAAACCGGACATGTAGGATTCGAGGCTGTCCCACGCCTGCTGCGGCGTAATGTCCGCGTAAGCCGGGCCGCTCAGCACGAGCGCCAGGGCAGAGGCGGTAGCGAAGCGTTTCATAATGTACCTTTCTCAGTGACTTTCGTTATCCATCAAAGTCCAGCACCGGGGCAGGTCCGGTCAAGGGGCTGGATTCCCTACCCTTCAGGCTTTACCAGTTTTCCGGGAAACCGGAGCCGGGGGCAAGGCATGGATCAGACAGGACAAGAGCTCGCAGGCAAGGTGGCGCTGATCACCGGGGCAAGCCGCGGCATCGGCGCGGACACCGCACGCGCCTTCGCGGCCGCGGGCGCAAAGGTGGCACTGGTCGCCCGCAGCGCCGAGGCGGTTGCCGATCTGGCGGGCGAAATCGGCCCGCAGGCGGTGGCGGTGCCCTGCGACATATCGCGCTACTGGGAGATGGAGCAGGCCGTGGCCAACTGCCTGACGGCCCACGGTCGGCTGGACATCCTGGTGAACAACGCGGGCGTGATCGAACCCATCGCGCACCTGGCAGAAGCCGACCCGGACGCTTGGGGACAGGTGATCGACATCAACCTCAAGGGCGTCTTCCACGGCATGCGCGCCGCGCTGCCGGTGATGCTGGCCCAGGGCGGCGGCTCGATCCTGACGATCGGGTCGGGCGCGGCACATGGCCCGGTCGAGGCCTGGTCGCACTACTGCGCCTCCAAGGCCGGGGCGCTGATGCTGACGAAGATGGCCTACAAGGAATACGGCGACCAGGGCATCCGCGCGATCTCGCTCTCGCCCGGCACCGTGGCGACGCAGATGCAGCGCGAGATCAAGGCCTCCGGCATCAACCCGGTCAGCCAGCTTGCCTGGGAAGACCACATCCCGCCGGAATGGGTGGCGAAGACCCTGCTGTGGATGTGCTCGGACAAGGCCGACAGCTTCCTCGGGGACGAGATCTCGCTGCGCGACCCCGACATCCGCGCGAAGGTCGGCGTCGCGTGATCCGGCTGGACAGGGAGGGCGACCTCTGGGTCGTCACCATCGACCGGCCCGAAAAGGCCAATTCCCTGACCGAAGACATGCTGGCGCGGCTGGCCGGGATCGCCGAGGACGCCCGCGACGCCCGGGCCCTCGTGCTGACCGGCGCGGGCAAGGTGTTCTCCGCCGGTGCCGACCTCGACGCCGCCAAGGCCGGGCTGGCCGTCTCCCCGCTCTGGGAACGGTTCTCCGGAGCACTGGCCCGCCACCGCGGCCTGACGATCTGCGCCCTGAACGGCACGGTCGCGGGCGGCGCCATGGGGATGTTCCTCGCCTGCGACCTGCGCATCTCCGTCCCGGGCGCAAAGATCTTCTACCCGGTGATGAAACTCGGCTTCCTGCCGCAACCCTCCGATCCCGCCCGCCTCGCGGCACTGGCAGGACCCAGCCGCGCCAAGCTGATCCTGATGGGCGGCGCCAAGGCGACGGTCGAAGAAGCCCTCACCTGGGGCCTCATCGACCGCATCGTCGAAGGCGACCTGCTCGCCGCCGCGCGCGACCTCGCCACCGACACGCTCGCCGCATCCCCGGACCACGCCGCAGACATCAAGGCCCTGATCCGCTGAGTGCGGCTTCGGATTGCTCCGCAATCCGACCGGCGCGCCCTCCGGGCGCGCAAACCCTCTCGACCACCTGCACCCATCGATGAACAGATCAAGGGTTTCTCCTCGCTTTCGCGAGGCGACCCGCCGGGGGCTCTGCCCCCGCCGCGCCTTCGGCGCGACTCCCCCGAGGTATTTGGACCTAGGTGAAGGGATCGGGGGCATGTCCTCTTCATCTTGGTCCAAATACCTCGGGGTGAGGCCGAAGGCCGAGGGGCGGAGCCCCTTGCGCGCCCGAAGGGCGCGCCTGTCGGAGACCGGGCAAGCTTTCGAAGAAAGCGCAGACCGGGCTTCGATCCCCCGGGGCCCTTTTCCCCGGTGGTGGGTCGTGTACCGTGGACCCGAGTCAGGCAGGAGGCGGCGGGCATGGGTATTCTGGAAACGCGCATCGCGCAGGGGCGCGGCGACGAGGTGGCGGACGTCGTGCTGCGTGGCGGCCGGCTGCTGGATCTCGTCACCGGGGAATTGCTCGAGGGCGACGTGGCGATCTGTGGCGACCGGATCGTGGGCACGCTCGAGACCTACGAGGGACGTGAGATGATCGACGTCGGTGGCGCAATCCTCGTGCCCGGCTTCATCGACACCCACCTGCACATCGAGTCCTCGCTGGTCACGCCGTTCGAGTTCGACCGCTGCGTCGGTCCGCGCGGCGTCACCACCGCGATCTGCGATCCGCACGAGATTGCCAATGTCATCGGTGCAGAGGGCATCCGGTACTTCCAGGAGGCCTCGCTGCACACGCTCATGGACATCCGCGTGCAGCTGTCCTCCTGCGTGCCCTCGACGCATATGGAGACCGCCGGGGCGGAACTCGACGCGGCGGCGTTGCAGGCGCTCATGGGTCACGGGAGCGGGCTGGGGCTGGCGGAATTCATGAACTATCCCGGGGTGATCCACCGCGATCCGGGCTGCATGGAGAAGCTGGCGCTCTTCGACGGCGGGCATATCGACGGCCATTGTCCGCTGCTCTCGGGGCGCGACCTGAACGCCTATATCGCGGCGGGCATCCGGACGGAGCACGAGGCGACCTCGGCCCCCGAGGCGCTCGAGAAGCTGCGCAAGGGGATGCGGGTGCTGATCCGCGAGGGCTCCGTCTCCAAGGACCTGCACGCGCTGCAGCCGCTTCTGGACGAGCGGACGGCGCCCTACATGTGCCTGTGCACCGACGACCGCAATCCGCTCGACATCGGCGAGCATGGCCACCTCGACTACATGATCCGCGAACTGATCCGGCTGGGGACGCCGCCGCTGGCGGCCTACCGTGCCGCGACGCTGTCGGCGGCAGAGGCGTTCGGCCTGAAGGACCGCGGGATGATCGCCCCGGGCAAGCGGGCGGACATCGTGGCGCTCGGCTCGCTCGAAGCCTGCGATGCGCGCATGGTCATGGCGGGCGGCGTGGTCCTGTCGGACGCGGCCTTTGCCGCGCGGCAGGTGATCGAGCCGGTGGGGCGCGGGTCGGTCAGGGCACCCAGGGTCAGCGCCACGGACTTCCGCCACCGTGGCAACAGAGTGGAGACCGACGTGATCGGCATCCGCGAGGGCCAGATCCTCACCGACCACCTGCACGAGGACATCGCGATCGCCGATGGCGACAAGGCCCCGGACACCGGCCGCGATCTCGTCCGCATCGCGGTGGTGGAGCGGCATGGCAGAAACGGCAACATCGCCACCGGCTTCGTCAGGGGGTTCGGTCTGAAGGCGGGGGCCATCGCCTCCACCGTCTGTCACGACCATCACAACATCGCCTGCGTGGGCGTCTCCTACGAGGACATGGCCGTGGCCGCCAACCGGCTGGGCGAGATCGAGGGCGGGTTTGTCGTCGTCCGGGACGGGGCCGTCCTGGCAGAGCTGGCGCTGCCGGTGGCGGGCCTCATGTCGCTTGAGCCGTTCGAGGTGGTGCGCGACACGCTGGAAGACCTCCGCGCGGCTGCGAAATCGCTGGGCGTGACGCTGGAGGAGCCGTTCCTGCAGCTGGCCTTCCTCGCGCTGCCGGTGATCCCCGCCCTGAAGATCACAGACCGGGGCATGGTCGACGTGGTGAAGTTCGAGATCATTTCCTGAGCGCGCCCCGGCCCGGGGCGGGAGGCGGCGCGAAGCCCCGCCCTGCGAACCGCTGCGCCTCAGTGCAGGTTGCGCCAGATCCCCCGCAGCGGACCGGCCATGCCGAGGATCGGGTCGGTCTCCGGCAGCGGCACGCCGGCGATGGCGGCGCGGTCACCTGCCTGCATCTCGCCCTTGCGGCGGGTGCTGTAGCCCTCCTGACCCGGCGGGTAGGCACCGCAGATGCGGAAGTCCTCCGACTGCGACACGCGGCAATGGCCCGTCCCCGCGGGCAGGACCAGCGCGTCCCCGGCCTCTACCGCAACCGTCCGGCCGCCGGGACCGCCCAGTTGCAGCCGGGCAGAACCGCTTGCCACGGCCAGCGCCTCGTGTGCGTCGGGGTGGTAATGGTGGTATGGGAAGACGGTGTAGACCCATGTGCCCCTCCAGCCGTTGGCCTTCAGCATGGCGCAGGTTTCGTCCGGCCCACCGCTGTCGAAGGCGCCCTTGTAGAGCACAACCGGCAGCTCCGGATTGTTCGGCACGTCGTCCGACGGTGCCAGGGCGATACGGGTGATCGTCGGTTCCGCCATGTCAGGCACACCTGTTGTACACGAGGGGATCGGAGACGGTTGCACCCTCAACGTCGCGGCGAATGAGGGTCTGGCCGTCGGATTGCAGGTCGAAGAGGAACTCCGCGTCCCAGATCTGCCCCTCGCCGCTTGCGGCAAAGGACGCGCGCAGATGATCCGGCCCGGCCTCCGTCACCTGTTCCAGCCTGTGGCGGCTTTCGTAGAAGGTCAGCATCGTGGCGCCGATCCCGAGGAAACCCTTGGCATCGGCGCGGGTCGGGTCGCAGTCGGCGGGGTTGATGCCCCAGCGCCCCTGGAAGGCGGGCGGTATGTCGTCCGGCAGCGCCGTGTCCTGCGGCAGGCAGGCGGCCAGCACCGTCAGCACGAGCGCCATGGGCAGAAAGCGTGCGATCATGCGGGACCCGGGGTGCGGACGCGCCGCGGGGCGTCGTCCTCCACGAGGGTGCCGCAGAACAGGGTTCGGACGAGATAGCGTATCATGCCGGCACAACGCCGGCGGGGCGCGGCGGTTCCAGCGTCGTCGTTCAACTCTCAGATGAACCGCGCGCCCCCTGCAGGATCGAACCCCGGTCAGATGGCGCGCGCAGCCCGTGTCAGAGCCGGTTCAGCAGCGTCGCGGTCGGCCATGCGTCGGCGGGCAGGCCCAGTTCCTTCTGCACGTCCCGCACCGCGTTGCGCGTGCCGCTGCCGAGGATGCCGTCGATCTCGCCCACGTCGAAACCACGCTCGGCCAGCTTGCTCTGCAGCAGCTTCATCTGGTCGCCGGACAGGCCCGGTTCCGGGTTGCCGGTCTCGTAGGGTTCGGCGCCCATCAGCCGGGTGCCGAAGTAGGCCGCCGTCAGCACGTAGGTAAAGCTCTGGTTCCACTCGAAATAGACCCGGAAGTTCGGGTAGGCGATGAAGGCCGGGCCCTTGCGCCCCTGCGGGATGATGATCGACGCCTCGAGCCGCCCGTCATCCAGTTGCCCGCTGCGCGCGCGCACGCCAAGCTGCTCCCACTCCGCCACGGTCTTGGTGGTCTGGAGCCCGGTCTCGTACCAGTCAAGATCCTCCGGCAGCACCACCTCCTGCAGCCACGGCTCGTTCGGGCGCCAGCCGAGGTGCGACAGCATCTTCGCCCCGGACAGGAGCGCATCGGGCGGCGAGGTCTTGAGCGAGACATGCCCGTCGCCGTCGCCGTCCACCCCGTTTTCGAGGATGTCCTTCGGCAGCATCTGGACCATGCCGATTTCCCCGGCCCAGGCGCCGGTGGTCGTCGCCGGGTCGAAGTCGCCCTGTTCGTACAGCGTCAGCGCCGAGAAGACCTGCGGGCGGAAGATTTCCGGGCGGCGGCAATCGTGCGCCAGCGTCACCAGCGCGTTCGCGGTGTTGAAGTCGCCCTGGTAGCCGCCGTAATCTGTTTCGAACGCCCAGAAGGCCAGCAGGACGCCCGGGGCGATGCCGTATTCACTTTGTATGCGGTCGAAGACCTCCGACCACTGCCGCGCCTTCTGCAGGCCGGTGTCCAGCCGGTTCTGGGAGATCAGCTTTCTCGAAAACGTGATGAACGGGTCCTGAAAGATGCCCTGGCGACGATCCGCCTTCAGCACTGCCTCGCTTTTCGAGATGCCGGAAAAGAACCGTTCGACCGTCGCGGGATCATGCCCTTCGGCCACCGCCTGGTCCTTAAGCCCCTGCACGAAGGACGAAAAGCTGCCGCCGCAGGGCACGTCCTGTGCAGAAAGCGGGCCGGACAGGGCCGTGGCCGCAAGGACCAGGCCAAGAAGGGTGTTGCGTCGCATGAAGCCTCCCGAGCGTGCGTTTCGCGGCAGATTACCAACTGGACCGCCATGAGCAAGCAGCCTGCACCCGCGGCCCATGCGGCACCGCAGCGTCAATCGGCAGATCTTTACCGGTTCTTCACCATTATGAACGCATACTGGAAGGGCCGCACCGGTAGCCCCGTCCGGGAGATTAGGATGAACGTCCTCATTCTGGAACACAACGCAGAGCTGGCCCGGCTCTGGTCACGCCACCTCGAAAGACGTGGCGCCGCGGTGACCTGTGCCACCGGGCTGGATGCCGCCGTCGCCGCGCTGGAGGACAGCCGGTTCGACATCCTCCTGCTCGACATCGAATGCGCGGACGGGGCGGCGCTGACCGTCTCCGATCTCGCCGCCTACCGCGACCCGAAGGCGCGGGTGATCTTCGTCACCGCCTCGCGCTTCTTTTCGGACGGGTCGCTGTTCAGCATCTGCCCCAACGCCTGCGCCTACCTGCCCAGCGGCACGCCCGCCAAGGACATCGCCGACATGGTGGAACACTACACGCCGATCCGCGCCTGACGGCCCTCAGGCGGCGGCGAGGTCGTCGCGGCCGTGGGGCTCGGAGAAGTCCAGCCGCGGCCCTGTCGGGATGATGCGGTGCGGGTTCACCGTGTCGTGGCTGTAGTGGTAGTGCCGCGAGATGTGATCCATGAACACCGTGTCCGCCACGCCCGGCCACTGGAACAGCTCGCGCGTGTAGGCCCAGAGGTTCGGGTAATCGACGATCCGCGCGCGGTTGCACTTGAAGTGCCCGTGATAGACCGTGTCGAACCGCACCAGCGTGGTGAACAGCCGCCAGTCGGCCTCGGTGATCCGGTCGCCCATCAGGTAGCGCTTGCCGGTCAGCCGCTCTTCCAGCCAGTCCAGACTGTCGAACAGCGGATCAACCGCCGCGTCGTAGGCGCTCTGCGTGGTGGCGAAACCGGCCTTGTAGACGCCATTGTTCACGGTGTCGTAGATCCGGTCGTTTACCGGCTCGATGTCGTCGCGCAGGTGCTCCGGCCAGTAGTCGTCGGTGTTGCCGGTAATGCCGTCGAAGGCGCTGTTGAACATGCGGATGATCTCGGAGCTTTCGTTCGACACGATGGTCTCGCGCTGCTTGTCCCAGAGCACCGGCACCGTGACGTGGCCGCTCGCGTCGCTGTCGGCCTTGGTATAGATCTCCCGCAGGAACGGCTTGCCGTAAAGCGTGTCCCCCGTCGATCCGGCAAAGCCGGTGTCGAAGGTCCATCCGTCCTCGAGCATGTCGGGATGCACCACGTTGACGGTGATCAGGTCGTCGAGCCCCTTGAGCTTGCGGAAGATCAGCGCGCGGTGTGCCCAGGGACAGGCGTAGGAGACATAGAGGTGATAGCGCCCGGCCTCCGCCTTGAAGCCGCCCTCACCCGAAGGCCCCGGCGCGCCGTCCGGCGTGATCCAGTTGCGATAGCCGGTCGTGGTCCGCTTGAAGGCCCCGTCCGGATCCTTCCCGTATTCCCACCCCGATTTCCATTCTCCGTCGACAAGTCTGCCCATGGTGTCCTCCTGTGCGTTACACCAGAGCTAGAGCGCCCGCGCCCCGAGGAAAATCCTTGGCCCCGCAGGGCGGGAGTGCACCTGCGCACATGAACGCCTGCCAGGGCGGCCTTTGCGTGCCGCCGCACAATTTCATCAGCGACAGCCCCTCCCGTGTTAATCTTGCTTTACGAATCGTTAACCAGTCCCATTTCAACGAAGGATATTTTCCGATGAAACTCGCGGTCTTGATGTTCGCTGCCGCGCTCCTCCTGCCGATGGCACAAGGCGCCGAGGCCCATGACCTGGTGACACCCGCCACGCCGCAGATCTCCACCCCGGGACCGGAACACGGTGGCGGATGCCGCAAGGACTCGCCGCGCGGCCAGTGCTGCCACGCAGGTTCCAAGCCGTATCACTGCCACTAAGGCCCGGGCGCGGCGTCAGCGCCGGCTGATCCAGTGCCAGAGGCCGATCAGCAGGAGCGCGCCAAGCGTCGCGCCCACCAGCCCCGCGGCCATCCCGGTCAGCACCAGGAGGAACCGCAGCACCAGCCCGCCCAAGAGCGCGCCGAGGATGCCGATGCTGATGGTGGTGACGATGCTCGTCTCCATCCCGAGGATGCGGGTGGCGATGAAGCCGGCTGCGGCACCGATGATGACGAGGAAGACAAGCGACACGGGGCCTACCGCCTCCGGTCGCCGCGCCGTCCGACGCGGCCACGATAATGCGTCGGCACGATCAACAGGGCGCCGATGGACGACACGATGGCGTTCAGCCCCGGGCTGCGGAAGCCGATGCCGAACATGATCTGCACGAAGTAGAACAGGAAGGCGCCGCCGATGCAGATGATGATCGACGGCAGGATGCCGTTCCGGGTGAACCCCGTCTTCTCCGACGCGTAACCGATGATGCCCGCGATCACAACCGTGCCGATCAGGACTGGAAACATGAGCAGGACTCCTTTGCGCAGACTATGGGCGCTCGCCGCGCGGCTGCCAAGTCCCGCCTGACCTCAGGTGCCGAACGCGGTGCCCTTCGGCAGCGGCAGGCCGTTCAGGAAGGTCTCCGCGTCCTGGGCCGACCTTCCCGCCCTCTGCGCCTCGGTGACGCGGAGGGCGCCGGTGCCGCAGGCGACGGTGAACCGGTCGTCGAGCGTCGTGCCCGCCGCCCCCTCGCCCGCGGCAGGGACCGCGGCCAGCAGCTTCACCCGGTCGCCGTTCAGCGTCGTCCATGCGCCGGGAAAGGGCGACAAGCCGTTGATCTGCCGGACGATCGTGGCGGCATCGCCGGACCAGTCGATCGCCGCCTCCGCCTTGTCGATCTTGCTGGCATAGGTCACGCCCTCCTCGGGCTGCGGAACGGGTACGAGGTCGGGCAACCGCTCCAGCGCCTCGACGATCAGCGCCGAGCCGATCAGCGACAGCCGGTCGTGCAACTGGCCGGTGGTCTCCCCCGGCGCGATGGGGGTGGCCTTGCGCAGCAGCACCGGTCCGGTGTCCAGCCCCGCCTCCATCTGCATGATGCAGACGCCGGTCTCCGCATCGCCCGCCATGATCGCCCGATGGATCGGCGCCGCCCCCCGCCAGCGCGGCAGAAGCGAGGCATGGATGTTGAGACACCCGTGCTCCGGCGCGTCGAGCACCGCCTGCGGCAGGATCAGCCCGTAGGCCACGACCACCGCAACCTCGGCCCGAAATCCCGCAAACGCCTCCTGCGCCTCGGCGGATTTCAGCGACACCGGATGCCGGACAGGCAGCCCCAGCTCCGCCGCGCGCGCATGCACGGGCGTGGGCCGGTCCTTCTTCCCCCGCCCCGCCGGGCGCGGCGGCTGGCAATAGACACAGACGACCTCGTGCCCGGCCTCGACCAGCGCATCGAGCACCGGCACCGAAAACTCCGGGGTTCCCATGAAGACCAGCCGCATCGAAATCTCCTTCCGGGCAAGAGGCGGCGCAAAGCCCCGCCCTACATCACGCGGCCCTGCTTGGCCCATCGCCCGCGCCGTGACAAGCCGATTGCCGGAAGGGGGCTCCGCCCCCCGGCCTGCGGCCTCCCCCCGAGGTATTTCGACAAGGTGAAGCGAAAGGCGCGCACTGCCCTTCATCTTGGTGCAAATACCTCGGGGGAGCTGCGGAGCAGCGGGGGCGGAGCCCCATCGCGCCCGCAGGGCGCGCCTGTCGGCGCGCCGCATGTCTTTTCGAAGAAAAGGCGGGCCGGCGAGACGAGCCCTACGTCTTGCGCGCCTTGCGGATCAGCATGTCGCGTTTCACCTTGGACAGCCGGTCGAAGTACATCCGCCCGTTCAGGTGATCGATCTGGTGTTGCACCGAGGTGGCCCAGAGGCCGACGAAATCCCGTTCTACCCGCGTGCCCATCTCGTCCAGGTAGGCGACCGTCACGGCGCGGGGACGGGATACTTTGGCCCAGACGCCCGGCAGGTTGGGGCTGCCTTCCTCGTGGTCGCGCAGTTGCACCGAGGCGTGCAGGATTTCCGGGTTGGCCATGCGCACCGCCTCGCCACGGGTGTCGGAGGCGTCGACCACCGCCAGCCGCAGCATCACGCCGATCTGCGGCGCGGCAAGGCCCACGCCCGGCATCGCCTCCATCGTGTCGATCATGTCGGTCCAGATCGCCCGGATCTCGTCGGTGACGGCATCCACCGGCGCGGCGACCGTCCTGAGGCGCTTGTCGGGCCAGGGCACGAAGGGGCGGACAGTCATCGCAGGGCCTCGTATTCGGAGAGCAGCGCGCCGCGTTCCGCCAGCGGCAGGTGCTGGAAGTGCATCACCCCGTCGAGGTGATCGGTTTCGTGCTGGGCGATGCGGGCGGCGGCGCCGGTCAGCACGACCTCATGCGTCTTGTCGTCGAGATCGGTGTAGCGCAGCCTGATCCGCGTTGGTCGGGTAACCATGACCGACACGCCGGGCATCGACAGGCAGGCTTCCTCGCCGGCCTCTTCGGGGCCGTCCAGCGGCTCCACCACCGGGTTGATGCAGACCATCGGCGTCTTCTCCCCGTCCTTCCAGGTCGCGTCCATCACGAACAGCCGCGACCGCACGCCCACCTGCGGCGCGGCGAGGCCGCGGCCCGGGGCGGCGTACATCGTCTCGAACATGTCGCCCGCCAGCCGCGCCACGGCAGAGGGCGCGCGCACCGGCATCGACGCCGCGCGCAGCCCGGTGTCCGGCCAAGTGAGGATCGGCAGCAGGCTCACGCCTTCTCCCGCGCGCGTTCCTTCTTCAGCTTGACCATCTTGCGGGTGATCATCTGACGCCGGAGCGGCTTGAGGTAGTCGATGAAGAGCTTGCCGTCGAGGTGGTCGATCTCGTGCTGGACACAGGTCGCCCAGAGGCCGTCGAAGGTTTCGGTCCGCAGCACGCCGTCGCGGTCCAGCCATTCCACGTCCACGACCTTGGGGCGCTCCACCTCGGCGTATTGCTCGGGGATGGACAGGCAGCCTTCCTCGTAGACGTTCTGCTCCTCCGACGCGGCGATGACGCGCGGGTTGAACATCACCAGCGGGCGGGCGTCCTCCCCGTTGTCGGACTTGGAGCAGTCGAGCACGATCAGCCGCGACAGCACGCCGATCTGCGGCGCGGCCAGCCCGATGCCCGGCGCGTCGTACATGGTTTCCAGCATGTCGTCGGCCAGCACGCGCAGCTCGTCCGACAGGTCGGGCACGGGATCGCAGACCTTTTTCAGGCGCGGGTCGGGATGGATGAGAATGGAGCGCTTCATGCGCCGGGATTTAGGGAAATGTGCGCCTTCGCGCAAGCATCGGGGTTGCACCTTTGGTTCAGTTGGCTAGCGTCCGCGGCAAAACTGCAGGAGACGCCGCCGCCATGAGCCGCTTTGACGAAGAGATCGACCGCCAGGGAACCCATTCGGTGAAATGGGACATGATGGAAAGCATCTACGGCGTGCCCTCGGACGAAGGTCTTGCGATGTGGGTTGCGGACATGGACTTCCGCCCGCCCGACTGCGTGCAGGCTGCCGTGCAGCGCATGGCCGATCACGGGCTTTACGGCTATTACGGCGACGACCGCGGATACCGCGAGGCGATCTGTTGGTGGATGAAGGAACGGCACGGCTGGACGGTCGAGCCGGGCGCCATCTTCACCACCCACGGGCTGGTCAACGGCACCGCGCTCTGCGTGCAGACCTACACCGAACCGGGCGACGGCGTCGTCCTGTTCACGCCGGTCTACCACGCCTTTGCCCGCGTCATCAAAGCCTCCGGCCGCGAGGTCGTCGAATGTCCGCTGACGCTTGAGGACGGGCGCTACGTGATGGATTTCGACGCCTACGACGCGCAGATGACCGGGCGCGAGAAGATGGTGATCCTCTGTTCGCCGCACAATCCGGGCGGCCGGGTGTGGACCCGCGAGGAACTGCAGGGGCTGGCCGATTTCGCCAGGCGGCACGACCTGATCCTCGTCTCGGACGAGATCCACCATGACCTCGTGATGCCGGGCCATACCCACGTGCCCATGCCGCTGGCGGACGACAGCATCATGGACCGGCTCGTGATGATGACCGCCACGACCAAGACGTTCAACATCGCAGGCTCCCACATCGGCAACGTGATCGTCCCTGACGAACGCCTGCGCGCGCGCTTCGCGGCGACCATGGCGGGGCTGGGGATTTCGCCCAACTCCTTCGGGATGTTCATGGCAGAGGCCGCCTATTCCCCGGAAGGCGCGGCCTGGGTCGACGAACTGGTGCAGTATCTCGACGGCAACCGGCGGCTCTTCGACGAGGGGATCAACGCCATCCCCGGCCTGCACAGCATGGAGATGCAGGCGACCTACCTCGCCTGGGTCGACTTTGCCGGGACGGGCATGGCGGCAGAGGAATACCGCGACCGCGTGCAGCAGCAGGCGAAGATCGCCGTCAACCACGGCCCGACCTTCGGCACCGGCGGCGAAAGCTACCTGCGCTTCAACTTCGCCACGCCGCGCGCCCGGGTGGTCGAGGCGGTCCGGCGGATGCAGGAGGCCTTCTCCGACCTGCAGTGACGGCGCGGGGCCGTCAGCGGCCCCAGCCACCTGCCGGGCGGTAGGCGTCGCCGACCTCCATCTCCGAGACACCCAGCGCCTTCGCCACCTCCTTCTTGGTGGCATAGCGCGACTTGGTGTGGAAGTTGGTGGTCGCCTGCCGGTAACGGCCGATCCCGTAGGCGCCCGGTTCGTTGTTCTTGACGATGATCATCCAGGGATGCTTGTTCTCGCCGCCGAACTCCGGGTTCTCGAAATCCATGTGTTTCTTGGTGGTGATGTTGGTCGCCGCCGGGTCGGTCAGGTCGAAGGCCAGGAGGATACGCCCCTTCACCATGCTGGGCCGATACCCCTTGTCCATCGAGAAGATCCACATCGCCGATCCGTTGTGCGACACGAGGCCGGAGGCCAGTGCCTCCTCCGCGTGATCCTTCGGAACCCATCTGAAAAATGTCGGCATGGTGCAATCCTCCCCGCAGAATGAAATGCGGAAAGGGTGCCACGACTTCCCGTTTTGCGGGAGTATGATTTCCCTGACTTCAGCCCGGCCTCCAGCCCCGACTCCGGCAACCCGGTGCGCGCCCCTCAGGGTTTGTAGCGCGGCGGAAACCCCTTGTAGACCGGCAGGCTCCAGCCAAAGGCGATGCTGCCCGCCCGCAGGCAGAAGGTGACGGCGGCACAGGCCATGGCCGCCTGGGCCGGGCCGACAGTCTGCGGCAGGAAGGTGGCCAGCCCCGTGGTCAGCGCGCCGAAGAAGGCGCAGGTCACGTAAAGTTCGCCCTGCTTCAGGATCAGCGGCACCTCGTTGGCGACCACGTCGCGCATCAGCCCGCCCGCGCAGCCGGTCAGCACGCCCATCACCAGCACGATGCCCAGCGACTGCCCTTCGGCCACGGCGATGCCAGACCCGGCGGCGACGGCCACCGACAGCGCCGCCGCATCCAGCCAGACGATCGCCTTGTAGCGGCTTTCCAGCAAGTGCGCGGTAAAGAACACCAGCACGGCGGCGGCACAGGCCACGCCAAGGATATGCGGGTCCTTCATCCAGAAGATCGGGTTGCGGTCCAGCATCAGGTCGCGCAGCGTGCCGCCGCCCGTGGCCGTCAGGCAGGCGAAGAAGGCAAACCCCACGATGTCGAGCTGCGCCCGGCTGGCCACCAGCGCCCCCGTCAGCGCGAAGACGAGGACAGAGGCATAGTCGAGCAGTTGCAGCGCGGTCATGGCGCCCATCCCGCGAGTGCGCGGACAGTCGGCGGCGCGGCAGAGCCGATCCCGACGGGAGCGCCCTGTAACCCGAGGTGAACTGAAGAGAGACGATGACAGACCACCGGACGGCCCGTTCCGCCCGCCCCGTGCTGCACTGAGCCAACGACACGCACGGTCATGCGCCAACCCTCACGATGCCCCGAACAGGAAAACCCGGACCGAAGCCCGCAAGGACCGACCCGGTCTGCGCCCGGCAAACGCGATGCGCGGTCATGCTGTCCTCCCCCTCTCCGCCCTGCAGACAGGCCCTTGTTCCGGGCCGTCCGAAGGACCTCGCGACCCGCCTTCTACGACTTGAAGGGGGCCATGCCGGCGCGGGCCAGTTCGTCCGCGCGTTCGTTTTCCGGGTGGCCGGCGTGGCCCTTGACCCATTCCCAGACCACGTCGTGACGCGCCTGCGCGGCGTCCAGCCTCTGCCACAGTTCGACGTTCTTCACCGGCTTCTTCGCGGCGGTCTTCCAGCCGTTCTTCTTCCAGCCGAAGATCCAGCCCGTCACGCCGTTCTTCACGTACTGGCTGTCGGTGATGACCGTGATCCTGGACGGTTTCGTCAGCGATTCCAATGCGCTGATCGCCGCCATCAGTTCCATCTGGTTGTTGGTCGTGACCCGCTCGCCACCCTTCAGCTCGCGCTGCTTGACGACCTCGTCGCCTTCCATCGCGCGCAGCAGGACGCCCCAGCCCCCGGGGCCGGGATTTCCGGAGCAGGCTCCGTCGGTATAGGCGTAGAGGTCGGGCATGGCGCTTTCGGTCAGGCGGTTTCGGTGTCTGGATCTGTGTCGGCGTCCGGCAGGATCTTCCGGGCGGTCAGGGTGAACCACCCGGCGACCTCACCGTCAAGCCCCTTGTCCGCACCCTCGCGCAAGTCGTCCGTCACCATGTCGAGCGCGGCCAGCAGGCCGGTCAGCTCCGCCACGGTGTAATAGGTGTAGAACCGCCCCAGCCGGTCGCGCTTTTCGCCGGTGCCTTCCTTCAGCCCGATGTGCAGCACGCCGCCGGGTTTCAGCGCCCGGTGCAGCCGCGCCAGGTGGCCAGGCATGGCCGCACGCGGCGCGTGCAGGAGCGAGAAGTTCGCCCAGATCCCGTCATAGCGCGCCACGTCGTCGATGTCCTCGAACACCGCCTTGCGGACCTTCAGCCCCTCCACCTTCGACGCCTCGGCCACCATGGCGTCGGAGGCATCCGTCGCCTCGACCTCGAACCCCATCTCAAGCATCGCCTGCGCCCAGCTTCCCGGCCCGCAACCGAGGTCGAGCACCCGCCCGCCCTTCGGCAGCCGCGCCACGAAGGCCTGCAGCGATGCGGTTGCGGCCGGGTCCCGACCCATTGTCTGCGCGTAGTCGCCCGCGCGGGCGTTGTAGATCTCCAGCGTCTCGCGATCCGCAGTCACAGCAGTACCCCCACGGCCAGGCACGCGACGACCAGAACGGTCAGCAGCACCCGCAGTTTCATCCACCACTCGGGCGCCAGACCCCAACGCCAGAAGGCGAAGTCCAGCGTCAGCAGCCCGAGAAACCCGAAGATCAGGTAGGTCCCGGCCGAAACAGGCCCGCCCCCGGTCATGAAGAAGGCCCAGAGCGCGGGCAGCACCGACAGCCCGTAACCCGTCGCCGCCTGCCCGCCCTCTGCCTTGGTGGCAAAACCCCACAGAACGCCGGACATGAAGGACAGGATCACCGCGCCGTAGAACAGCTGCACGTAGGGGCCGGTGAACCGCGGCCCCAGCGTCGAGGCGGCGAAGTTCGCCGCAGAGGGCGACACCATCGTCAGCGCACCCCATGCAAACGGCAGCACCCCGGCCAGGCCGAGGATCAGGGCGGAACGGGGTATCTGGGTCATTGCGTCTCCGTCGCTTGGATGGCGGGCCGCGGGCGGGCACGGCCCCGCACCCTGTTTAGCCCCCGGCACCACCGGCGGCCAGAGCCGCGAACCGGAGCCACAAGCGCAGGGCGGACCGAAGCGCGCGCCCTATTCGTGTGGCGGGTTGCGCGAGGCCTGCAGCTCGCGGATCTCTTCCGGCCACTGGTCGTGGATGTAGGCGAGGATGTTCCAGATTTCCTCGTCCGACAGCATGTCGCCGAAGGCGGGCATCCCGGACTCGAACCCCTTCACCCCCAGCCGCTTCACCAGCTCCGCGCCGCCCAGCTTCACGTAGTCGAAGTTCTGGACGTTGGAGTGATGCCATGTGTGGCCGCTCGCGTCATGCGGCGGAGCGGGCAGGATGCCGTCGTCGCCGGGCGACTGCCAGTCCGGCTGCCCTTCGAGGTCGGCCCCGTGGCAGGACGCGCAGTTCTCGGCATAGAGCGTCTCGCCGGCGGCCAGGTCCCGGCCCTCGAATTCGTGGCCGGCAGAGGCCGGAGCGGCAATCACAAGGGACAGGAGCAAAAGGCTGGATCGCATGGCGGGCACCCTTCCGGGGTTGGTCGTTGTCATCGGCTCAGCCTAGTCCGCAGGCGCGCCCGGGCAAATCACGTTGCGCGGCGGCCCCTTCCCCGAGGCACGCTACGCCCGCCTCACGCCGGGACGCGCAGGACGCGGGGCACCTTGAACTCAACGTCTTCCTTGGCGGTCTCCACCACCTCCATCGCCACGTCGTACCGGGCGCGGAAGGCGTCGATGACCTCCTCGATCAGCACTTCGGGGGCAGAGGCCCCGGCTGTGATGCCTGCTGCGCCGATGCCCTCCAGCGCCCGCCAGTCGATGTCGGACGCACGCTGCACCAGTTGCGCGTAGGAACAGCCCGCCTTCCGGGCGACCTCCACCAGCCTGCGCGAGTTGGAGGAGTTCGGCGCCCCCACCACCAGCAGCGCATCGACCTTCGGCGCGATGGCCTTGACCGATTCCTGCCGGTTCGTGGTAGCGTAGCAGATGTCTTCCTTGTGCGGCCCGACGATGGACGGGAACCGCGCCTTCAGCGCCGCGACGATCTCCGCGGTGTCGTCCACCGACAGCGTGGTCTGCGTGACGAAGGCCAGCCGCTCCGGATCGCGGACCTGCACATTGGCCACGTCGGCGGGGGTCTCCACAAGCAGCACCTCGCCCGCGGGCAGCTGCCCCATGGTGCCGATGGTCTCCGGGTGTCCGGCATGGCCGATCATGATCATCTGCAGGCCGTTCTCCGCATGGCGGGCGGCCTCGATATGCACCTTCGAGACCAGCGGGCAGGTCGCGTCGACATAGATCATCTCGCGCCGCGCCGCCTCCGCCGGGACCGCCTTCGGCACGCCGTGGGCCGAGAAGATCACCGGGCGGTCGCCGGGACATTCCTCCAGCTCCTCGACAAAGACGGCGCCCTTGGCGCGCAGGTCATCGACGACGAACTTGTTGTGCACGATCTCGTGCCGGACATAGACCGGCGCGCCCCATTTCTCGAGCGCCATCTCGACGATCTTGATCGCCCGGTCGACACCGGCACAGAAACCGCGCGGCGCGGCAAGGTAAAGGGTCAGTGGGGTCATGCGCATGTCTCCTTGCCCCTCACCTAGTCAGTCGCACCGCCCGCGTCCAGTAATCCGGACCTTGATCCACCAGCGTTAACCAAGCAGGCTGGGTCCAAACGCCTATTTCAAAGACAGAGTATTGCCATGACCGCCTCCAGCGACGAGTTCACCGATTTCCTGCGCTTTGGCGGGGCCGCCCCGCCGGACCCGTTCGCCGCCCTGAAGGAAAAGGTCCGCCGCAACCCGCTGGACGGCGCCGCGCTGGAGGAACTGGCCGAGGCGCAGATCGCCGGGGGCCGCATCCTCGACGGCTTTGCCACCTACAACACGCGGATCTCGCTCGGGAACGTCTCCGCGCCCACATGGGCGCGGATCGGCGCGGCGATGGACCGGCAGCAGGAATACGCGCAGGCCATCGCGTGCTTCGAGCAGAGCCTGTCGCTGGAGGACGCGCCGGAGGTCCGCCACATGATGGGCCGCGCGCTGTTCAAACTGGGCGACGTGGACGCCTCCGTCGCGTTCCACGAAAGCGCCGCGAAGGAGACCGGCAACCTCGCTGCGTGGCTTGCGGTGGCGACGCTGATCCCCGGTGCGCCCGCCGCCACGCCCGAAACCATCCTCGCCGCCCGGCAGACCTTTGCGCAGGTGCTGGCGAACTCCCCCCTCGCCAACCGGATGAAGCGCACGCCAAAGCCCCGCCCCCGCACGGACGGGCCGCTGCGGGTGGGTTACGTGTCGTCCTGGCTGGAAAAGCCGAACTACATGCGGCCGACCTGGGCGCTGATCAACAACCACGACCGCGCAAAGGTGGAGGTGCACCTCTTCTCCGACAGCGCCGAAGGGGCGGAGATGATCGGCTACGAACCGCACCCGACCGACGTGATCCACACCACGGGCACGCTCGACAACACGCAACTGGGCAAGCTGATCTGCAAGACCGGGCTCGACATCCTGATCGATATCAACGCCTACAGCACACCCGAACGGCTGGGCATCTTCACCCAGCCCGTCGCGCCGATCTGCCTTGCGTGGCAGAACCACTTCGCCCCCTCCGGCCTGCCCGGCTTTCACGGCATCGTCGGGGACGAGCAATCGGTCAAAGCGGGCGAAGAGGGGTTCTTCAACGAAACCGTGCACCGCCTGCCCACCAGCTACCTGACCTTCACCGTCGCCCACAGGGCGCCGCCCGTGACCGATCCGCCCTGCCTGACGAACGGTCACATCACCTTCGGCAGCCTCTGCGTGCAGTACAAGCTGACGCCCACCGTGATCGACGCCTGGTCGGAGATCCTGAAGGGCGTGCCCGGATCGAAGCTGTTCCTGGCCAACCGCACGCTGGAAAGCGGCGAGAACCGCGTCTGGCTGACCGAACGCTTCGCCGAAAAGGGGATCGGCACCGACCGGCTGATCCTCGACGGCGGGGCCGAGCATTACGACTACCTGAAGAACTACGACCGGATGGATTTCGCGCTCGACGCCTTCCCCTACAACGGCGGCACCACCACGGTCGAGGCGATCTGGCAGGGCGTGCCGGTGCTGACCTTCGACGGCGACCGCTGGGCCTCGCGCACCTCCGCCTCGCTGATCTGCTACACGCACCTGAAGGACTTCGTCGCGCCCTCAAGGCAGGCGATGATCGACATGGCGATCCGCATGGGCAACGATCCGGACACGCCCGCACGGCTGAAAGACATGCGCCACGGGATGCGCGACGCCCTGAAGGACGCGCCGGTCTGCGACGGCAAGCGGATGGCGCAGTCGATGGAGGCGCTCTTCGACCGGCTGATGGACCGCCAGACCGGCCCGCAGGCGGACCCGGCCTAGCCGATGATCCCCGCCGCCGCCCAGGCGAACAGGATGTAGCGCACCGTCTTGGCGAAGGCGACGAGCGCCACGAACAGCCACAGCGGCGTGCGCATCACGCCCGCGATCAGGGTGATGGCGTCGCCAAGAGGCGCCCATGACAACAGCAGCGTCCAGACGCCCCAGCGCGCGTACCAGCGCTGCGCCCGCTCAAGCTGCGCCTCGGAGGCCGGGAACCAGCGCGACCCGCGGAACCGCTCCGCCGCGCGGCCCATGGCGTAGTTCACCACCGACCCCAGCGTGTTCCCGACCGAGGCGACCACGATCAGCAGCCACAGCGGCCAGATGTCCTTGGCCTGCATTGCGGCAAAGACCAGTTCCGACTGGAACGGCAGGACCGTCGCCGCACCGAAGGCGGCAAGGAAAAGGCCGCCCATTGCGACGAATGTGGCGGCCAATCCCGTCATCGTTTCCCGGCTGGTGCCCCATCCGGCCCGGCGCCATCCCCACAGCGCCTGCCGGAAGGGTGCCCCGTCACTTGGACGAGGCGACCTCGAAGTTGCGTTCCACCTGCTGCTCGCGCGGCGGGCGGCCGATGACTTCGCGCAGCTCGTCCAGCTCGATGAAGTTGTCGGCCTGGCGGCGCAGTTCGTCGGCGATCATCGGCGGCTGGCTGCGGATGGTCGAAACGACCGAGACCCGCACGCCCTGACGCTGAAGCGATTCGACCAAGGGCCGGAAGTCGCCATCACCGGAGAACAGCACGATATGGTCCACGCGCGGTGCCAGCTCCATGGCATCGACCGTCAGCTCGATGTCCATGTTGCCCTTGACCTTACGGCGTCCCTGGCTGTCCGTGTACTCCTTCGCGGGCTTCGTCACCATGGTGAAGCCGTTGTAATGGAGCCAGTCGACCAGCGGCCGGATCGGCGAATACTCGTCGTTTTCCAGCAAAGCCGTGTAATAGAATGCGCGCACCATCTTGCCACGACGCGCGAATTCCTGCCGCAGGAGCTTGTAGTCGATATCGAAGCCGAGTGCTTTTGCGGCTGCGTAGAGATTTGAGCCGTCTATGAACAGCGCAAGCCGTTCGTCCTTGTAAAACATCAAATGTCCTTTCATTCAATGTGTCCGCCGTCGTCCGTGAGTGTGAGTGTTTGGATAAAGGGCGGGCGTAGGAGCTAAGGTTAATGCTTTCAGCACGTATATCAAGCGCGCAGAACACCTCATAAGGATAGACCGGCGATCAATATGGAACAAGAATTCTTGATTGCATTGGGGTCGAACCTCGGGTCCGACCACGGCGACCCTGCGGAAACCGTGAAAGCGGCGCTTGCAGCACTGGCAGACGCGGGCTTCCGGTTGCGGAGGGTCAGCCGATTCTTCGCGACGCCGTGTTTCCCCGCCGGGGCCGGTCCCGACTACGTGAACGCCTGCGCCGCCGTGACCCTGCCCGGCGCCGCCGCGCCCGAGATACTGACACGGCTTCACGCGATCGAGGCGGACTTCGGCCGCGCCCGCGTGCAGCGCTGGGGCAGCCGGACGCTCGACCTCGACCTGATCGCCGCCGATGACACCGTCCTGCCCGATGCGGACACCCACGCCGCCTGGCGCGCCCTGCCGCTCGAGGATCAGAAAAACCGCGCCCCCGACCGGCTGATCCTGCCCCACCCCCGGCTCCAGGAACGCGCTTTCGTGCTTGTGCCCCTGCGCGACGTGGCCGCCGGATGGCGCCATCCGGTGCTGGGCACAACCGTCGCCGCGATGACCGAGGCGCTGCCCGAAGAGCTGCGGCAAGAGGTCTTGCCATTGTGACTTGACGCCGCTTGTAAATCCGGCATTGCCGCGTTAAACCGTGGTTTCTCAGGAATCCACCACAGGATTGGAGCGTTCAGATGGCCCGCGTGACGGTAGAAGATTGCGTTGACAAGGTACCCAACCGGTTCGAACTGGTGATGCTCGCCGCGCACCGCGCGCGTGAGTTGTCCGCCGGTGCGGCGATCACTGTGGACCGCGACAACGACAAGAACCCCGTCGTTGCCCTGCGCGAGATCGCGGAGGAAACCCAGTCCACCGACGAACTGCGCGAGCGCCTGATCGAGTCGAACCAGACCCAGATCGAGGTCGACGAACCCGAGGACGACGCCATGGCGCTGCTCATGGGTGCCGAACAGGACAAGCCTCAGGACGACGACATGTCCGAAGAGAAGCTGCTGCGCGCGCTCATGGAAGCGCAGGGCCAAAGCTGAGCGGGACCTTTTGGGTCGGGGTAGGGCAACATGATCGCTGCTGAGGATCTTGTTGCCCTCGTCCGCAACTACAATCCGAAAACCAACGAGAAACTGATCACGGCGGCCTATGAATACGGCCGCCAGATGCACGAAGGTCAGTTCCGCAAGTCGGGTGAACCCTATTTCACCCACCCCGTCGCCGTGGCCGCCATCCTGACGGAACAGCAGCTCGACGACGCGACGATCATCACCGCCCTGCTGCACGACACGATCGAGGACACCCGTTCCACCTATACAGAGGTGGAGCAGAACTTCGGCCACGAGGTCGCGGAACTGGTGGATGGCGTCACCAAGCTGACCAACCTCCAGCTTTCCAGCTCCGAGACCAAGCAGGCAGAAAACTTCCGCAAGCTGTTCATGGCGATGTCCAAGGACCTGCGCGTCATCCTCGTGAAGCTCGCCGACCGGCTGCACAACATGCGCACCATCAAGGCGATGAAGCCGGAGAAGCAGCAGCAGAAGGCGCGCGAGACGATGGAGATCTTCGCCCCCCTCGCCGGACGCATGGGCATGCAGTCCATGCGCGAGGAGCTGGAGGATCTCGCCTTCCGCGTGCTGAACCCGCAGGGCCGCGAATCGATCATCCGCCGCTTCATCACGCTGCAGAAGGAAACCGGCGACGTGATCCACCGGATCACCTCGGACATGCGGCACGAACTGGAAAAGGCCGGCGTCGACGCCGAGGTCTTCGGCCGCGCGAAGAAGCCCTACTCCATCTGGCGCAAGATGCAGGAGAAGAAGATCGGCTTCTCCCGCCTCTCGGACATCTACGGCTTCCGCATCATCACCCGGTCGGAGGCGGACTGCTACGCCACGCTCGGCGCGATCCACCAGCGCTGGCGCGCCGTGCCGGGCCGCTTCAAGGACTACATCAGCCAGCCGAAATCGAACGGCTACCGGTCGATCCACACTACCGTCTCGGGCCGCGACGGCAAGCGGGTCGAGGTGCAGATCCGCACGCGCGAGATGCACGAGGTCGCCGAAACCGGCGTGGCCGCACACTGGTCCTACCGCGACGGCGCCCCCGCCGAGAACCGCTTTGCCGTCGATCCCGCCAAGTGGATCGCCTCCGTCACCGAACAGTTCGATTCGGAGGAGGATCACGACGCCTTCATGGAGGCGGTGAAGCTGGAGATGTACTCCGACAAGGTGTTCTGCTTCACGCCCAAGGGCGACGTGGTGAAGCTGCCCAAGGGTGCGACGCCGCTGGACTACGCCTACCAGATCCACACCCGCATCGGCTCGAAATGCGTCGGCGCCAAGGTCGACGGCATTCGCGTGCCGCTCTGGACCCGGCTGAAGAACGGCCAGTCGGTCGAGATCATCACCGCCGAGGGGCAGGCCCCGCAGGCCACGTGGCTCGACATCGCGACGACCGGCAAGGCCAAGACCGCGATCCGCCGCGCCCTGCGCGAGGCCAACAAGGAACGCTTTGCCCGGCTGGGCCTCGAACTGGCGCGGGCCGCCTTCGAAAGCCACGGCAAGAAGGCCACCGACAAGGTGCTCGAAAAAGCGGCCAAGACCCTGCGGCTGGAAGACACCGAGACCCTGCTGGCCCGCCTCGGCAGCGCCGAGCTGACCACCCGCGAAGTGGTGGAGGCGATCTATCCCAACCTCGCCGTCGTCCGGGACGTGGAGGTGGACACCAAGCGCGCGGTCGTCGGCCTCGAACACGGCCAGGGGTTCGAACGCGCCTCCTGCTGCCAGCCGCTGCCCGGCGAACGCATCGTGGGCCTCGCCCATCGTGGCAAGGGCGTGGCGGTGCACGCCATCGACTGCGCCGCGCTGGCCGCCTACGAGGATCAGCCGTCGCGCTGGCTCGACCTTCACTGGGCGGACGGCATCCACCCGGCGGTCTACACGGTCACCCTTGAAATGGTGCTCGGAAATGATGCAGGCGCATTGGGACGGATTTGCACATTGATCGGAGAGCGCAAGGCCAATATCTCCGACATGACCTTCCTTGACAAGAAACCGGATTTTTACCGCATCATGATGGATATCGACCTGCGCGATGCCGAGCACCTGCATTCCGTCGTCTCCGCGCTGGAGGCAGAGAGCATGGTCGCTTCGGTAGAGCGACGGCGCGATCCCGGGCTGGAGGCGGCGCCGGAAGCGGCAGAATAAGCGAGGCATCGGCACGTGTTCAAGCGACGCGACAGGCGCCCGATCTGGCGGATCGTGGCGGAAGCGCTCTGGCCCAAAGGTGGCTGGGGTCGCGCCGCGCGTTACGTCCGGCTGCGCCTGAACCGCCTGCCCGATCCGCCGAACCGCATCGCGCGCGGCATCTTCGCCGGGGTCTTCACCACCTTCACGCCGTTCTACGGGCTGCATTTCATCGTCGCGGCGACGCTGGCGTGGCTGATGCGCGGCAACATCCTGGCCGCGCTGCTGTCGACCTTCTTCGGCAACCCGCTGACCTACGTGCCGATCGGCGTCATCGCGATGAAGACCGGCTACTGGCTCCTTGGCCTGCACGGCCATCCCGACCACCACGACGGCAGCCTCGGCGCCAAGTTCGTGAAGGCCGGGCAGGACCTGTGGGACAACTTCTACGCCATCTTCACGCCCGAACAGACGGACTGGTCGCACCTGAGGATCTTCTACGACGAGGTCTTCTATCCCTACATGATCGGCGGGATCATCCCCGGCATCATCGCGGGCACCATCGCCTACTACGTCTCGCTGCCGCTGATCACCGCCTTCCAGAACCGCCGCAAGGGGGTCATCAAGGCAAAGCTCGCCGAACTGAAAAAGCGCAAGGCCGAAGGCCGCGCGCCCTGACGCCCAAAGGTCTTCCGATGCAGGATTCCGCCACCGATTTCTTCGCGGGCAATGCCGCGACGGGCTACGACGCCCGCAACGCGCGCCTCGCACCGATCTCCGACGCGCTGCATTTCCTGACCGGCCTCGTGCTGGAGGATCTGCCCGAAGACGCCCGTCTGCTCTCCGTGGGCACCGGCACCGGGGCAGAGGTGCTGGCCCTCGCCCGCGCTCATCCCGGCTGGCGTTTCACCTGCGTCGATCCCTCCGCCGACATGCTCGCCGTCTGCGCCGACCGGCTGGCGCAGGCGGGCCTTTCGGACCGCTGCACGCTGGTCCACGGCGACGTGCACGCCCTGCCCGACGGCGCCCCGCATGACGCGGCGCTGGCCATGCTCGTCGCACACTTCATCGCCGAGGGCGACCGCCCCGCCTTCTACGCCGCGATTCGCGCGCATCTCTCCCCCGGCGCGCCCTTCGTCAGCGCCGAGATCAGCCACGACCTCGACGCCCCCAGCTTCGCGCCGACGCTCGGGACGTGGAAGAAAGTCCAGTCCCTGATGGGCGCCACACCCGGGTCGCTCGACCGCCTGCCCGTCCTGCTGAGAGAGACGCTCGCCGTCCTCTCCCCCGCCCGGACCGACGCGCTGCTGGCAGAGGCCGGCTTCACCGCCCCCACCACCTTCTACCAGGCCGTGATGATCCGCGCCCTGCACGCCCGCGCCTGACCGCGACACAGGCCCGGCCCCCGGGGCAGAAGTTCAAGGCACCCTCGCCCGCCCAACGCGCCAACCTGTTGAAATTCAGACCGAACGGGCTGGCGGGCGGGCGCACTTGCCGCAGGCAACAGCCCCGCCCCCGGCCAGGCCATCACGACAAACGAAGCCCTTACTCTTCCTCTTCCGGCTGCACGTAGGCCACCGGCCCGAGGGTGGAGTTCAGCCCCCAGTCCCGCACCTTCAGCAGACCGTCCGCGATGTAGAGCTTGCGGATCGGGTACACCTGCTCGCCCTCCGGCCCGGCCACCACCATGACCGGCCCCTTGTTGGTGTTGCGCGTCCAGACCAGCGGGTCGGTCTCGGTGATGCTGTCGACGATCGCGCGGACCTCGTCGGGGTCCGTCACCCGCTCCACCTGGAAATAGCACAGCCCCTCGTAGCTGCCGACCGCGGCAAAGGCCACCGCCCCCACCACCAGCGTCACCGGCGCCGTGACCACCGCCGTGACCGAGGCCGCAAGCCCGCCGACGCCGCCCGCCGCCGTGGTCGCGCTCGACACCGTTCCGGCGGCGCCGGTCACCAGCTTCACGCTCTGGCCCGGGTGCATCAGCATGTAGTTCCCGGCGACCCGCGCGCCGGTCCGGGCCACGTCGCCCGCCCGGTCGACCGCCGCGCCTGCCAGCTTCGACGGCTTGTTGGCGCAGACGCCTTCCGCCCATGCCAGCGACGGCAGCGCCGTCAGCATCGCCAGTCCGATGAATGTCCCTGCAAGACGTCTCTGCGTCATTCCGGTCTCCTGCTCGCTATCCTCGCCCAAGGATCTATCAGGCCCGGCCCGCCCGGCAAACGCCGCAGCCGCGGGGCGCACCCGCCTGCGCGGCCTTCCGCCAAGCCGCGCGCCCGGAAACCGCGTTGCATTTCCCGCAGGGACCCCTAGTGTTTGATCAAATTCCACCCCGGAGGCCCCCATGACCCCCACCGGCAAATTGCGCCTCGGCGTGAACATCGACCACGTCGCCACCGTCCGCAACGCCCGCGGCTCCGCCTACCCGGACCCGATCCGCGCCGCCAAGCTGGCGGAGGAGGCGGGCGCCGACGGCATCACCGCCCACCTGCGCGAAGACCGCCGCCACATCTCCGACAGCGACATCGAACGGCTGATGGACACGCTCACCCTGCCGCTCAACTTCGAGATGGCCGCCACGCCCGAGATGCAGGCCATCGCGCTGCGCCACAAGCCGCACGCCATCTGCCTCGTCCCCGAGAAGCGCGAGGAGCGCACCACCGAGGGCGGGCTCGAAGTCGCGCGCGAGGAGAACCGGCTGGCGCATTTCATCGCCCCCCTGCGCGACGCGGGCTGCCGGGTGTCGATCTTCATCGCCGCCGACCGCCGCCAGATCGAGGCCGCCCACCGCATCGGCGCGCAGGTGATCGAGCTGCACACCGGCGCCTACTGCGACTTCCACGCCGAGGGTGACTTCGACCAGCGCGACGCCGAACTCGAGCGCATGCGCGAGATGGCCGCCTTTGCCCATTCCCTCGGGCTCGAGGTGCACGCCGGACACGGCCTGACCTACGAGACGGTGAAACCCGTCGCCGCCTTCCCCGAGGTGATGGAGCTCAACATCGGCCACTTCATCATCGGCGAGGCGATCTTCCTCGGGCTGCAACCGGCCATCGCCGAGATGCGCCGCCTGATGGACGAGGCCCGCGCATGACGAAGGTGACCGCCGCCGAGCGCGCGGTCATGGAGGAGCTGATCGACACCGCGCTCGACCGGCAGGGCAGCGGCGGGCCCGCCGCCATCGCCGCGGCGATCATGCGCGGCGACACGCTCCTGGCCCGCGGCGCGAACGAGGTGCACCTGAATCACGATCCCTCCCGCCATGCGGAAATCGTGGCGATCTCGGCGGCCTGCCGGGCGCTCGGCACGGCGGACCTCTCGGGCTGCACGCTGGTCACCACCCTGCAACCCTGCGAGATGTGCCTGGGCGCGATCCGCTTTGCGGGCATCGGCCGGGTGGTCTTCGCCGCGCAGAAGGGCGGCGTGCAGGAGGCCAAGTATTTCGGCTTCCCCGGCCTCGACCTGCCCGACTTCACCGCCGCCTGCGACGGGGAACTGACCACCTTCGGTGGCGTTGGGGAGGACCGTATCCTGCACGTCTACGCCGAGGGCAACGACTGAACGGACCCCCGCTTTGCGGCGCCGTTTTCCTCTCCCCTCCCCCGTGCTAGCGTCGCCGCCACCAGTTCAGGAGTGCCCGCCATGTTCCGTTCCCTCGCCCTGATGGGCCTTGTCGCCGCCACCCCCGCCCTCGCCGAAGAGTTCAATCCGCAGGTGTCGAACTGCGACGGACGGTCCAGCGCATGGAACCTCGCCGAACCGTGGGAGGCGCACACCCGCACCTTTTCCAACGGCAAGACCCGCGTGGCGATGATCGACACGGTGGAACCGGCGGGCGGCTGGGCCTACCTGCTGATCCTCTCCCCGCCCTACGACGAACTCGGCATCCGCCAGTGCGTGATGATCGGCAACGGCGGGATCGGCTTCTCGCGCATGGACTTCGCCGCGCTGACCGCGGATTACGACCCGGCGCAGGGGCTGATCTTCACCCTGCCCGTGGGCTCCTACATCACGGGCGAGGACAGCGACCCGGTCTACGACCTGCAGATCGTCCTCAACCAGGCGACCGGCGACGTCACCCTGCGCTGGCCGGACTGACCTCCATGATCCTCGGCATCGGCACCGACCTCGCCAACATCGAACGGATCGCGCGCACGCTCGACCGCTTCGGCGACCGATTCCGCAACCGCGTCTTCACCGAGATCGAGCAGGCCAAGGCCGAACGCCGCGCCGACACGCCCGGCACCTACGCCAAGCGGTGGGCCGCGAAGGAGGCCTGCTCCAAGGCGCTCGGCACCGGGCTGCGGATGGGGATCGCGTGGAAGGACATGGCGGTGACCAACCTGCGCACCGGCCAGCCGGTGATGCACGTGACCGGCTGGGCGAAGGAGCGGCTCGACAGCATGACCCCGCCGGGGCACGAGGCGATCATCCACGTCACCCTCACCGACGACCACCCCTGGGCGCAGGCCTTCGTCGTGATCGAGGCGCGCCCGCTGACACCGCCGGACAACGCCTGACCAACAGGCTGGCCCGGCGCACCCAAGGCCGTCCGGACGGGACGCCCCCGCGTCGCACATCCAGCCCCCCATAAGGCCCGCCCTCACATCACGAACAAAGCGCCCGACTACACCGGCGCACCTCTGGCGCCGCGCCGCCCTGCCGGACGGACAACGCCAACCCGCCCCCCCCCGGGCTCACCTGTCGAATGCCATGCGAAAGCGACTCGACCCCATGGATTTCGGGTCTCGGTCACGAGGCAATGCCAAGCAATCCTGCCCCCATTGCCACGCCTTTCCGACCCAATCCGGACCTTCGACGCGCCCCGCACCCGTGCCTGCTGTGCGGGACGAAGCGGACGTTGACGTGCAGTGGGTCAACGTCCGCAAATTATGACCTCAAGCCTTGGTAATGGAGTTTCCGCCATCCACGGTCATTGCGCTGCCGGTAACGAAAGATGCCTCTGGTGAAAGCAGGAACATTGCGGCCTGCGCGATTTCCGACGGCTCGGCGATCCGCTTGAGGGCATGGAACCCGCGCACGACCTCATGGAAGCTGGGATCATCTCCCGCCATGGGCGTCATCGTGCCGCCCGGCAGGAGCGCGTTCACGCGCACTTTCTCTGTGCCGTGTTCGACAGCCAGAACCTGAACCAGTCCGACGAGACCTGCCTTCGCGGCAGCATAGGCCGCCATACCCGGCAATCCAATCGCATGCCCGACGAACGAAGAGGTGAAGACAATGGACCCGCCGCCGTTGTCGCGCATCGCCGGTATCTGGTATTTGGCCGCGTAGAAGCCGCTGTTGAGATTGACGGCCAGCACCTCGTGCCAGTTGTTCGAGTGCATGTCGGGCACGGGCTGCATCTGACCTACCGTGCCGGCGTTGTTGAATGCGCCGTCAAGGCCCCCGAATGTATCCAGGGCACAGCGCACGAGGGCTTCGGCATATGCCTCGTCGCGAACGTCACCGGGAAGGCAGACCGCATTTCCGTTGCTTTGAGCGATCTGCCCGACGAGCCGTTCGAGTTCGGGCCTCCGTCGAGCGCCGAGAACGAGATTTGCGCCGTTCGAGGCCAGAAGAAGTGCGCTGGCAGCACCTATCCCGCTACTCGCCCCGGTCACGATGATGGTCTTGTCTTTGAGTTTCATTGCTATGCCTTTCGATCATTGGATGTTGATCGACTACGGCACAGCCTCGCGGACCGGCGACCCGTTTCATGCGCGGTCGGGGTGCTACGTATTCATTGCACAAGATCCGGATTGGACGTGGCCGGTATTGGAAAGCGGCCAATCGGACTGCGCGCAATATCGGCCATCTCGGGCTCGCTGCCGACCTTCGCTGCACGGGTCACGAACGACAACTTTTCCTTGGCAAATGCGATCCGGGTCAGCGAACTGACAGGGACGTCGCTTTTGTCTGACACCTGACAACACCCCCTCGCAAGGCGGGGTTATGCGCCGCTTTCCCCGACCGCCACAAGCGCCGCCTTACTCCCGGTTGCCGGAGCGGATCACGGAACCCGCACTCGATTCGATGTCCCACGCGCCGCGTTCGTTGCCGCGCAGGTCGTTGTCCTCGAACTGGCCGCCCGCCTCCTTGTAGATCCAGACCGCTTCGTAGGCGTTGCCGGTGATCGTGTTGCCGCGCACCACCGCATGGCTCTTCTCGCGCGCCGAGATTCCTGCCCCGCCGTTGCCGGTGATCTCGTTGTCCTCGATGGTCCCCTTGCCGCCCTCGAACAGGCTCACCCCGCTCTGGCCGTTGTCGCGGATGGTGTTGCGGCGGATCAGAGGGTCGCCGTCCTCGCTGATCGAGATCCCGGCATTGGCGTTGCCGTAGATCTCGTTGTCCTCGATCAGCCCTTTCGCGGCCTCGTAGACGTAGATGCCGCTCTGCTGACCGTCGCGGATGGTGTTGCGGCGGATCACCGGGTCGCCGTCCTTGCCGACGCTGATCCCCGACAGCACGTTCGCATAGACCTCGTTCTCCTCGAAGGTGCCGCGCCCGCCGTCGTAGACGTTCAGCCCGGACTGTTCGTTGTCATGCACGTCGTTGCGCCGCACGATCGGGTCCGATCCGGTCGCCACCGCGATGGCCGACTTGCCCGATCCCGTCACCTCGTTGTCCTCGATGGTGCCCTTGCCGTCCTCGAAGACGTAGATGCCGCTCTGCTCGCTGCGGTGGATGGCGTTGCGCCGGATCACCGGGTCGCCCCCGGTCTTGACCGAGATCCCCGATCCCTTGATGTCGAGGATCTCGTTGTCCTCCACCGTGCCGCGCGCGTCGTCGTAGACATAGACCCCGGTCGAGGCGCCGTCCTTGATGATGTTGTTGCGCACCGTCGCGGTGCTGCCCGACCGGACCCCGACGATGGCCAGCCCGCCCGAGGACATCACGTTGTCCTCCAGCACAGCCGAGCCGCCGTCGAAATCCACGGTGTAGAAATCGCCGCCCCGCAGGTGCAGCGTCAGGTTGGCGATGCGGCCCGACCCGGCGGTCCAGTAGATCACGTCGTCCTCGTCCGATTCCCAGACGATGGTCGTGCGGTCCCCGACACCGACGATGGTCACGGGGATGTCCACGTCTACGCCGCCCTCGTAGAGGCCCGGGTAGATCTCAATCACGTCCCCGGCCGAGGCCGCGCGCAGCGCCGCGTCGGGCGAGCTGTAGTCGCCCCGCCCGTCCGCCATCACCCGCAGCACGTCGGTTCCGGGGATCGGCTCGCGTGGGTTGATCGCCTCCTGGGTGGAAGACGCCGTGACCAGCTCCAGCATGGCCCGCGCGCTTTCTGCCGCCGCCGTCTCCGGGAAGGTGGCGATCAGCTCCTCCAGCCGCGACCGGCGCGACAGCCCCTGCACCTGAAGCGCGGCGGTCAGCGCGGCGGTCGCGGTCTGCTCCGGGTCCTCGCGGCCCGGCCCCTGCATCAGGTCCAGCGCCCGCTGCGCGCTCTGCGCCGCGCGGCTGCCGGGAAAGCCCTGCACGATCTGCGCCAGCGCATCGCGGCGCGCCGCGTCGTCCTCGATCAGCAGCGCATCGGTCAGCGCGCCCTGCGCCCGCGCCGCCGGATCGAAGCTCCCCGTGCCGCCCGCGCCCGCCTGCTGGAACTCCAGCCCCAGCGCCGCCGCCACGGCCGAGATCTTGTGCCCGCTGTTGTAACCGCCCTGCGCGTTCAGCCCGCCCTGGTTGTGAAGCCCCATGACCGCCAGCGTCCGCGCATCCAGCAGCAGCGACCCGGACGACCCGCCCGTGCTTTCGCAGCTGTGCCGCAATTGCGAGGCGGCCTCCGGCAGCGCGGCCTGTTCCGGGTGGATCTGGCAGGTGCCCGAGGAAAACTGCTGCGCGTCGCCCCGCGGGTGATGCACCATGGTCAGCGCCCGGCGCGGCGTCACGTCGGTCTCCATCATCATCGGGACGCTGCCGCCCAAGGCCTCGTTCGCGTCGGCCCCGATGATCTGCAACAACAGCGCATCGGTGGCGTCGTCGGCGGCGATCTCCCGGTCGTCGACAAGGAAGGTCTGCACGTTCCCGGTGAAATCGGTCGAGGTGTAGCCGAAGTTGATCCGCGCCTCCCGCACTCGGGTAAAGCCCGCCGCCACGAGGCTGGGCTCACGGAAACAGTGCACGTTGGTCAGCAGGCGGTTACCGGGCAGCAGCGCCGCGGTGCAGTTGGTGACGTAAGGCGAATTGAGCGTGGTCGACCCGTTCGGCGTCTGCACCGTGCGCGGCTTGCCGTCCGGCGTCATCAGGCACACGTCCAGCCGCCCGATGAACCGACCGATGTCCTGCACGTCCTGCGGGGCCTCGCGGATCGGGCGCCAGAAGCCGCCGCGCGACGCGGCCCCCTCGACAAGGGCCTGGAAGGCCGAACTTTGCGCGTCGATCTTGAACTCGAACTTGCAGTCTTCCAGCGCATGGGCGGGCATCGCGGCCGCGACAAAGCCCAGCACCACGCAGGCGATCCGAAAAAGCATGATCCATCCGTCCCGATGCAATATGACCTGTGAAGTATGCCCCCACGGTACGCCCGTCCGGCGATCTGTCAACGGTTGGAGAGCCGCCTTGACACGCCCTGCCCTGCCGCTCATGTAGCGCGGGGGACATCTGGCAAGGGGCATTGAATGGCAACCGAAGAGAAAAAAGGTGGTCTGCTCGAGACCATCAAGACCATCGTCTACGCGTTGCTCATCGCCGGCGTCTTCCGCACCTTCCTGTTCCAGCCGTTCTGGATTCCCTCGGGTTCGATGAAGGACACGCTGCTGATCGGCGATTTCCTCTTCGTGAACAAGATGGCCTACGGCTATTCCTACGCCTCCTGCCCCTCCATCATCATCCCGCGCTTCGGCATCGACATCGACGCGCATGACGTCTGCGGCTGGGCCGACGGCGACAACGCCCGCCTCTTCGGGTCCGAGCCCGAGCGCGGCGATGTCGTGGTCTTCCGCCACCCGACCACCGGGCGCGACTTCATCAAGCGGCTGATCGGCCTGCCCGGCGACCGTATCCAGATGCGCAACGGCATCCTCTACATCAACGACCAGCAGGTCGAGGTTCAGCCCGACGGCACCTTCGAGGAGATCGCCGCACCGCAGGGCCCCCAGCGCCTGCGCCCGCGCTGCGCCAACGGCCCGGTCGGCGAAGGCGGCGTCTGCGTCAAGGAGAAGCTGATCGAGACCCTGCCGGGCGGCACCAGCCACTCGATCCTGAACATTGGCACGCAGGGCTCCGACAACACGGGCGTCTTCACCGTGCCCGAAGGCAACTACTTCTTCATGGGCGACAACCGCGACAACTCCTCCGACAGCCGGGTCAGCTCCATGACCGGCGGCGTGGGCTTTGTCCCCTACGAGAACCTCGTGGGCCGGGCGGACCGGGTGATGTTCTCCTCTGCCGGGCGGTCGATGCTGTTTTTCTGGACGTGGCGCGGCGACCGGTTCTTCAAGAAGATCCAGTGATCCCATGGACTTCGTCCGCGACGGGCTGGACTGGAGCGGCCTGACCGGGCGCGCCCGGGTGGCGTTTGCGACGGCCCTCTGGCTGGCGCTGTCCTTCCTGGCGCAGCGCGTCGACGGCTTCGGTCCGCTGCACGCCGCGCTCTGGCTCGCCGCCGCGCTGTCGATGCTGCTCGCCGTGGGCCACGCCCGCCGCCGCCTGCGCGACATCAACGCATCCGGCTGGTGGCTCTGGCTGCTGATGGTGCCCTTCGTCTCGCTCGTCTTCGCGCTGTTCCTTGTCCTGCGCAGGCCCGAACCCGCCAAGGCCCCTCCCGCCTTCAGCCGCGCCGCCCGCGCCGCCACCGCCCTGCTCGCCCTTCTGGTCGCCAGCCGCGCCCTGTGGGAGCCCTACGCCATCCCCGCCGGCAGCATGAAGCCCGCGCTCCTGCCCGGCGACTACATCCTCGCCACGCCCGGCTTCGGCCGCCCCAAACGCGGCGACGTCATCATCTTTTCCCACCCCGACACCGGCACGCCTTTCGTCAAGCGCGTCATCGCGCTCCCCGGCGAAACTATCGCCTTCGAAAACGGTATCCCGGTGATCGACGGCACGCCCCTGCCGCACGCGCCCGATGGCCTCTTCACCGAACCAGCCGAAACACCTCTGTCCACCGCCGCCCCGCGCTGCGCCAACGCTCCCGTTGCCCCCGGCGCCCCCTGCGAAAAGCGCCGCGAGACCGAGACCCTGCCCGAGGGCCGCACCGTCACCGTGCTCGACATCGACGCGAAGACCATGGACGACCTGCCCCCCTTTGTCGTACCCGGGGGGCATGTCTTCGTTCTGGGCGACAACCGCGACAATTCTCTCGACAGCCGTGTGCCGCGCCGGTCCGGCGGCCCAGGCCCCGTGCCCTACCGCGCCATCACCGGCCGGGCGCGGATCGTGCTGTTCAACAACCGCGGCACCGGCGGCCGGGTGATGCGGGGGATCGAATGAAGGTATCGGCAGAGATCAAGGCGCTCGAGGAAAAGCTCGGCCACACGTTCCAGGACAAGTCCCTCCTGCGGCGCGCCGTCACCCATGCCTCCATGTCCGGCCCCGGGCGCGAGGACAACCAGCGGCTCGAATTCCTCGGCGACCGCGTCCTCGGCCTCGTGATGGCCGAGGCGCTGCTGGGACATGACCGCAACGCCTCAGAAGGGCTGCTGGCGCCGCGCTTCAACGCGCTGGTGCGCAAGGAAACCTGCGCCGAGGTCGCGCGCAGCATCGGCGTCGGAGAGGCGCTGAAGCTGGGCCGCTCCGAACAGATGTCCGGCGGCCGCCGAAAGCAGGCGCTGCTGGGCGACGCGATGGAGGCGGTGATCGCCGCGGTCTACCTCGACGGTGGTTTCGACGTCGCGCAGGAGATGATCCTGCGGCTCTGGGCGCCGCTGATCGCCAGCGTCGAGGAAGACGCCAAGGACGCCAAGACCACGCTCCAGGAATGGGCGCAAGGCCGCGGCATGGCGCCGCCCTCCTACACCGAGGTCGAACGCTCCGGCCCCGACCACGCCCCGGTCTTCACCATCGAGGCCCGCCTCGCCACCGGCGAAACCGCCCGCGCCACCGCCGGCAACAAGCGTCAGGCCGAACAGGCCGCCGCCCGCGCCCTGCTGGACGAGCTAACCTGACGACCTGCGCGCAGCCTTCTGCCGCTCGAACTTTTCCCACACGTGCATCTGGCCTTTCTGGCGCGCTGCGGCCAGCCACAGCTTGCGCCGGGCATCGGGCGTCTCCAGCGCCGCATAACACCCGCCCGAGAACTTCGGCCAGTCGAGGGCCAGCCCCTTCTTCACCAGTTCCGCGGACAGGTCGCGCCCGTCCGGCAACACGCATTTGGCTACCGTGCGTCCGTGCGCGTCCTCGTCCACGATGGAGGCGGAAACAATCTGCCCCTTGCAAAGCGCCATCATCGCCCGCTTGGCGCGGATGCCATAAGGGTGATCCATTTCCGGCGCGTCGATCCCGAACAACCGCAAGCGTACGCCTGCCAGGTCGATTGTGTCGCCGTCCACAACCCAGGCCTTGCCCTTCAACACGCGCCGGACAGGTTCGGGATCGCATTCGGCTACCGCGGGGGTCTCTGCTCGCGGGGGTGCAGGCCGCGGTGTGGAGACCGTCGGGCGGACGGGAGAAACCGGTCGGCTGCCGCGGTCGCGAAGCCATTCTTCGTCAACCGCCCTGTCCTTCCGGGCCCTGTCGTGAGTGTCCTTGGACCTGGCTTTTGCGCCCGACGAAAAACGCTGGGCGAGCACGACAACCAAAAGAACCAATCCCAAACCGATCAAAGCTTCGAAATACAAAAGAGTTCCCCGAGACAAAACCACCTGACGCTATTGAGCATCTGCACGTTGGGAGGGGCAAGAACTTTCCGCCCCCATGGCGGTTCTCCTTCCCTTGACCGACCCACTGGTGCAAGACACACCTCGTTCCTTTCGCGCAGAAGATCCCCATGACCGACAACCTCCGCGGCGCCCTCTGGATGATGCTCTCGATGCTGGGTTTCGGGATCGAGGATGCGTTCTTCAAGGCGGCCACCGCCACCGGCGGGGTCAGCGCGGGTGTGGGCACCGTGCAGTTCGGGCTGATGGCCATGACGCTCTACGCGCTTTATGCCGTGCAGCAGGGGGTGCCGGTCTGGACAGGCGAATACCTCAAACCGCGGCTCCTGATCCGCACCGCCTTCGAGATCCTCGGGCGGCTGTTCTTTGCCCTCTCGCTGGCCTACACGCCGCTTTCGACCACCTCCGCGATCCTGCAGGCCGCGCCGCTGGTGGTGATGCTGGGCGCGGGGCTGATCCTCGGCGAGAAGATCGGGCCGCGCCGCTGGGCCGCCATGGCCGTGGGCTTTGCCGGGGTGCTGCTGATCGTCCGCCCCACGCCCGACGCCTTCCAGCCCAACGCCATCCTCGCGATCCTCGGCATGATCGGCTTTGCCGGGCGTGATCTGGCGACCCGCACCGCGCCGATGCATGTGCACGCGGCACAGTTGGGGGTGCTGGGCTTTGCCGTCGTCACCTTCGCCGGGCTGGTCATCGTGGCGTTCGAGCCGGGCGCGCCCGCGCTGCCGACCGCGCAGGCCGCCACGCTGCTCTGCGGCACCGCCCTCGCCGGGGTGATCGGCTACACCGCCATCACCTTCGCCATGCGCACCGGAGAGGTCTCGGTCGTGGCGCCCTTCCGCTACTTCCGCCTGATCGTGGCGCTGATCCTCGCCTATTCGATCTTCGGCGAACGGCCCGACACGCTGACGCTGGCCGGGGCCGCGCTGATCGTCGGCGCCGGGACCTATTCGCTGATCCGCGATGGACGGCGCAGAAAAACCGCGCCGCTCGCAAAGACGTGAGCCGCCAAATACCGACAATTTTAGCGAGCGGCCCGTTTTCGAGCTCAGACCCGCAAAACCGCCATGTTCGCGATTCGTCGCCACAGGCAAAAGGTTAACAACCGGCCGGTTCACCCCCTCCAACCGGCCGGGACTCACCACAACAAAACCTTAACGCGCCGGGATTAACGCACCGACCGATCCGGAGGGGACGGGTTTCGGCCTTTGTGCTATGGCGGGACGGCGCGAAACCCGCTAAGGGAGCGCCTTCACCATCGGACCAAGACAGCCACCATGACCACACGCGCCGGATTCATCGCCCTGATCGGAGAGCCCAACGCGGGCAAATCCACCCTCACCAACCGCATGGTCGGGGCCAAGGTGTCCATCGTGACGCACAAGGTCCAGACCACCCGCGCCCGCATCCGCGGCGTGGCGATGGAGGGCGAAAGCCAGTTGATCTTCGTCGACACGCCGGGGCTGTTTCAGCCGCGCCGCAGGCTCGACCGGGCGATGGTCGCCGCCGCATGGGGCGGGGCTGCCGACGCCGACATCGTGGTTCTTCTGGTCGAGGCCCACCGCGGCAAGACGCCGGGCGTGGACCGGATCCTCGAAGGGCTGGCAGAGCTGCCGCGCGGCCGCCGCGTCGCGCTCGCGATCAACAAGATCGACCGGGTGAAGGCCGAGGAACTGCTGGCGCTGTCGCAAAAGCTGAATGAAATCCACGCGTTCGAGAAGACCTTCATGATCTCCGCCGAACGTGGCTACGGCGTGGACGACCTGCGGGAATGGCTGGCAGCCGAGGTGCCGGAAGGCCCGTGGCTCTACCCCGAGGACCAGATCGCCGACCTGCCGCTGCGGATGATCGCGGCGGAGATGACGCGCGAGAAGCTGACCCTGCGCCTGCATCAGGAACTGCCCTACCAGCTGACGGTCGAGACGGATCACTGGACGGAACGCGAGGACGGCACTGCCCGGATCGACCAGGTGATCTACGTCGCCCGGGACGGCCACAAGGGCATCGTGCTGGGCCACAAGGGCGAGACGATCAAGGCGATCTCGAAGGCCGCGCGCGAGGAGCTGACCGAGTTCCTGGGCCGCAAGGTGCACCTGTTCCTGCAGGTGAAGGTGCGCGAGAACTGGCTGGAAGAGGCCGAGCGCTACTCGGAAATGGGGCTCGACTTCAAGGACGGCAACAGCTGAGCCGGTGCCCCGGACGGGGCCCCTTGTTTTCTTGGGCGTTGACCGTTTCTCAATGGACATGAACGCCGCATAAACCGGAGTGCCGATGCCCCGCCTGACCGCCCGTTTCTGGGTCGACGCCTACCTCACGCGGCTGCGCCTGCACGACATCCCGGCCTTCGTCGTGGCGCACGGCGACGACACCGCCGGCGCCGTCCTGGTCAAGCTTGCGACTCTCGACGGCAAGGCCCGCGCCTTCACCCGCAGCTTCGACCTGGCGACCGGCGAACGGGTCTGGACCGACCTCGCCAGCGGCGACGAACGGGAGGTCGACGCGGCCATTTCCCGCCAGCGCGGCTTCGACCCGGACCTCTGGGTGATCGAGGTCGAGGACCGCGCCGGACGCCACCTGCTGGACGAGGACGGGCTGGCCTGAGCGCAGGGCGGCGCAGAGCCCCGCCCTACATCCCCGCGCGCTGTTGCACGGGCCGGAACGCGCCGATCAGCCGGGGAAGATCCGCGCCATCTGACCCTCGAAATGCGCCCAGGTCATCGTCGCCCGGTTGCCCGCATACCCGTGGTAATGCGACCGCCCCGACGAGTTCGGCAACCCGGCCCAGATCTTCGCGATGTTGTTCATGAAGGCCGTGCGGGTCATGACCCCTTCGCGGAAGGCGGTCAGCCCCGCTTCCTCCAGCAGGATGTCTGCGAGGCGGTCCTGCACCTCCGGCGTGAAGCGGGTGTTCGGCCCGTAATGCGCCTTGCGCACAAGGCCGCGCAGGGTGGCGGGGATGATCTGGTAGCGCCCGATGGCATGGGGCTGTCCGGGCGTCGCGTCGATCCAGGCGTAGATCTCCGACAGTGTCATGCGGGTGGGCGGCAGGGGCGGCCGGATCCGCGCCCCGTGCTGCACCGCGTCATAGCCCGCGCGCCCTGCCTCTGCCGTGGCGATCAGGTCGCGCAGCTGCGCCACCGGCCCGCCAAGGCGCGGTCCGATCCGGTCGATCACCGGCACCCCGCGGCTGGGCCATGGCGCAAAGAAGGAGGCCACCGCCCGCCCGGCGAACAGGCTCGCCTCCGCGCCGTTGGCGCCGCCTGCACCGCCCGTGCTGACCTGGATCACCTGAGCCTGCCGGTCGCGGACCACCGGCACGACAGCGCCCCCCGCCCCGGCGAACATCGGGCCGCGATCCGCGAACAATGCCCCGCGCGGTTCCATGGAGATCGCCTGCGCCGCGGCCCCCTCCGCCGTCAGCACCATGGTCAGAATCCACAGGTATCGCCGCATCCCGTCCTCCTTCTGAAGGTCAGGGCGTTGTGACACAGCGGGGTTGAGAAACCCTTGCCCCCGCCCGGCCGCGGCGCCAATGTCGCGGCATGGAATGGCGGGACACCGGGATACTGCTGGCAACGCGGCGGCACGGCGAGACCTCGCTGATCCTCGACGTGTTCACGCCGGAACGCGGGCGGCACGCAGGCGTCCTGAGGGGCGGCACCTCGCGCAAGATGGCACCGCACCTGCAACCCGGCGCGCAGCTCGACCTGAGCTGGCGGGCGCGGCTCGAAGACCACATGGGCGCCTTCACGGTCGAACCGCAACGCTCCCGCGCGGCGGCAGCCCTGGGGGACCGGCTGGCGCTGGCCGGGCTGAACGCGGTCGTGGCGATGCTGCGGTTCTGCCTGCCGGAGCGGGTGCCGCACCCCGATCTCTACACCTTCAGCGAACGGCTGCTGGACCTGCTGGACCAGCCCGACCTCTGGCCGCTCGCCTACCTGCGGTGGGAGATCGCGCTGCTGGAAGAGATGGGCTTCGCGCTCGACCTTTCGAGCTGCGCCGTCACCGGGCGGACAGAGGGGCTGGTCTATGTCTCGCCGAAGAGCGGACGGGCGGTGACGGCAGAAGGGGCGGGCAACTGGATCCACCACCTGCTGCCCCTGCCCGAGGTCATGCTGGGCCAGGGTGCTGCCGGGAACGCCGAGATCGCAACGGCCCTGGGCACAACCGGCTATTTCCTCGAACACCGTCTGGCGCCGCAGATGGGCGACAAGCCCGTGCCAGAGGCCCGCGCCCGGCTGATCGACCGCATCCGCCAGCGGGAATGAACCGGCACCCGCCGCCCGCCCGCGCAAGCGGCGTTTCAACGCAGGCCCCCCGACAGGCAAATGTGATGAACTAGGTGGCAACGTCTTGCCAGAAGGCACGGAGGCGAGGCCCCTTCCCCCTTCGTTTGGAACCCGTTAGGAATGCTGCGATGAAATGGACCCTGCCAAATATCCTGACGGCCCTGCGCCTGCTCGCCGCCCCCGGCGTGGCGCTGATGTTCCTCTACTTCGCGCGGCCGCTCGCGGACTGGCTGGCCCTGATCCTGTTCCTCGGCGCGGCAATCACCGACTTCTTCGACGGCCACCTTGCCCGCGCGTGGAGCCAGGAAACCAAGCTGGGCGCGATGCTGGACCCGATCGCGGACAAGGCGATGGTGGTGATCGCCCTGATGGTCATCATCGGCTATTCGTCCTGGACGCCGTGGCTGGTGCTGCCCGCGACCGTGATCCTGTTCCGCGAGGTATTTGTCTCGGGCCTGCGGGAATTCCTCGGCGACGTCTCGGGCACGCTGAAGGTCACCAAGCTGGCAAAGTGGAAGACCACGGTCCAGATGGTCGCCATCTCGGTGCTGTTCAGCCAGGGCGTGTTCGAACACTATCTCGTGATGTCCGCCATGGGCATGGACGACGAGATCGTGCGCAATATCCTGAACGGCACGGCCGAGGACCTGATGGGCCTGCGCTGGAAACAGTATGGCATGGTCTGGGCCGGACTCGCCGGGATCGCGCTCTTGTGGCTGGCGGCGGCGTTGACGCTGATCACCGGGCTCGACTATTTCCGCAAGGCGATCCCGCACCTCAAGGAGGAGACGTGATGCAGGTACTCTATTTCGCCTGGGTCCGCGAACGGATCGGACTGGCCAAGGAAACGGTGGACACCGGCGCGGCGACGGTGATGGACCTCGTGGCGGAACTGCGCGCCCGGGAAGAGCGGTACGCGGCGGCCTTCGAGGACATCTCGGCCCTGAGGGTGGCCGTGGACCAGGAACTGACGGAATTCGACGCCCCGCTGGCCGGTGTGCGCGAAGTGGCGTTCTTCCCGCCGATGACGGGCGGCTGATGCGGATCGTCGTGCAGGACGCGCCTTTCGACTTCGGCGCAGAGGCGGCGGGTTTCGCCGCCGGGCGTCACGACATGGGCGCCATCGTCACGTTCACCGGCGTGGTGCGCGACGTGGACGGCGGGCTGAACGCGATGGAGATCGAGCACTATCCCGGCATGACCGAGAAGGCGCTGGAGAAGATCGCCGCCGAGGCCATGGAGCGATGGTCCCTGGGCGATGCGCTGGTGATCCACCGCTACGGGCGGATGGAGCCCGGCGAGCAGATCATGATGGTCGCCACCGCCGCGCGCCACCGCAAGGACGCCTTCGAGGCGGCGGAGTATCTCATGGACTACCTCAAGTCCCGCGCGCCCTTCTGGAAGAAGGAATTTGTGGGGGAGGAGACGGGGTGGGTCGCTGCGCGGGACGAGGACGAGGCGGCGCTCGACCGCTGGTAGCGATCTTTTTAGGTAGGGCGGCGCGAAGCCCCGCCCTACGATCCGTATCGCCCTTTGGCGGGTGTCGTTTCGGCTGGTGCCATCACGCTCTTTGGCGAGAGCCCACGGGTACATACCGTCACGCCCTCCGGAAAAACGCCCGCCTGCTCATACCATCACGCCAACGACAAGCACATCCGTTGCGGTCAGGGCCTGTACCGGCGACAGAAGGGTCGCCACAGTGAGACCGTCCGCCGTGACGATCTGATCGCCGTTCGCAAGGGTCGTCACCGCAATCTCCGGCGCCGGGGCTCCGCCAGAGGCGTCGTATTCCACGACCAGCTCGTCGTCGCCCACGCCGAAGTCGTCGATCAGCGCGCCGGTGCCATCGCTCTGCGCCGTCCAGCCGGAGACAAAGAAGTCGTCGTCCCCCGCGCCGCCGATCATCTCGTCGCCCTCGCCCGCGTGGAGCGTGTCATCGCCCGCACCGCCGTCCAGCGTGTCGGTGCCGTCCGCGCCCGCCGAGGCGCCCGGATAACGCCGGAGCATCTCGTCGAAAAGGTCTTCCGCCGCGGCCTGCTGGTCTTCATCGGACAGCGCGTCGAATTCCGCCCTGTTGTCAAAGACATGCTCGAGGGATTCATGGAAGGCACGCGCTGTCAAGTCGTCGCCCGAAGGACCGGGGACATGGGCGTACATCAGGTCATCCCCGCCGTCGCCCGCCATGAAATCACCGCCTGCGCCGCCGATGAGCAGGTCGTCCCACTCACCACCCGACATCTCGTCGTCGCCCTCGCCGCCCAGAAGCGTGTCCTTGCCGGTGTCGCCAAAGAGCGTGTCATCGCCCGCCCCGCCGTCGAGGGCATCGTGCCAGGCGCCGGCGTTTAGGAGGTCGTCGCCTTGGCCGCCTTCCAGGAGGTCGCGGCCGCGCTCTCCGTAAAGGGTGTCGTTACCTTCGTGACCTTCGAGTGTATCGCAGCTCCGCCCGCCGGCCAGCCAGTCGTCCTGCGCGGTGCCGTCGACCTGGTCGGACCAGAGCCCCGCCTGAACGATCTCGCCGGAGGCGGTGTCGGGCTGGTCGAGTGGCTGGTCGGGTTCTTCGTTGCCCGCCGTCACATCGTCCGGCTGGGCGATGGCGGCGAGCGTCATGGTGCCGAGGAGGGATGCGATCAGTGCGGTCAGCATGGGGGCCTCTGGAATGCTTTGTCCCGGACCATTCTGTTGAGGATTAAGGCCGTAATGCGCCGCAATTCGGGTAATTGTTCACACGTGCCGACGGATGGGGCTTCCCTGCGTGTCACTGGTTTTGGTAAGACAAGCAGACCAAAGCGAGGTCCCATGCCCTTCGAAAAAGTCCAACCGGAGAAACTGGCGGCGGCCGTCGTGCGGCAGATCGAAAAGCTGATCCTGCGCGGCATCCTGCGCCCCGGAGAGCGCCTGCCCTCAGAACGCGAACTGTCTGAAAAGCTTGGGGTTTCCCGCCCATCCCTGCGGGAGGCGGTGGCCGAACTGCACGAACGCGGCCTTCTGGAAAGCCGCGCCGGGGCCGGAATCTTCGTTACCGATGTGCTGGGGTCGGCGTTCTCGGAGGCGCTGGTGCGGCTGTTTGCCAACCACGACGAGGCGGTGTTCGACTACCTGTCGTTCCGGCGCGACATGGAGGGGCTGGCGGCCCAGCGCGCGGCGCAATACGGCACCGAAACCGACCTGAAGGTCATCGACGAGCTGATGACCAAGATGGAAGCGGCCCACGGCAAGCGGAACCCGGCAGAGGAAGCAAGGCTCGACGCCGACTTCCACCTGGCAATTATCGAAGCTTCTCATAACGTTATCATGCTGCACATGATGCGCAGCATGTACCAGTTGCTGCGGGAAGGCGTGTTCTACAACCGCCAGATCATGTTCAAGCAGCGCACCACGCGCGAAAGCCTGCTGGAGCAGCACCAGGCCATCAACGCCGCCCTGCAGGCCCGCGATGCGGAGGCCGCCCGCGTGGCCGTCGAGCGGCACCTGGGCTACGTGGAGACGGCGCTGACCGCCGACCGCAAGGCAGAGCGGAACGAGCTGATCGCGCGCCAAAGACTGGAGCGGGAAATCAACCGCTGAGCGTTTTGCGCCTCTTGGAAAAGGCGTGTCGGAAAGGTGAAAACAGGCACCGCGCGTTGCGTGAAGCTGTGAACGTGGGCTTCACTCTTGCACGTCAAAATTGTAGCAACCAGCCGATACGCCACCAGAAGGACACAAAACCAGGGTCCGATAACGTAGCGACCGCTGCGTTCATCCCACCCCGTTAACCGCTTGTTGGGGTGAGTCCCGGCCGGTTCGCCCCCCTGAACCGGCCGGTTGTTAACCTCTCTGCGCAAAGCACGCCGGGCGGGGCCGACGGGCCGCGCGATGCCGCCCGAATCGCCCCGTCCCGGCTGCCCTTGTCTCAGGCGTCGTCGGTGGGCTTCGCGTTGAGCTGGCCGTAGGCCGAGGCGCCGATGGTCGCTTCGAGGTCGAGCTGGGTTTCGAGGAAGTCGATGTGGCCTTCCTCGTCGGCGATCAGTTCCTCGAACAGGTTCTTCGACACGTAGTCGCCCACCGAGTCGCAGTGCTTGCGGGCCTCGATATACAGGGTGCGCGCGTCGTATTCGGCGGCGAGGTCCGCCTCCAGCGTTTCGCGCAGGTTCTGGCCGATGCGCAGCGCGTCGAGCTTCTGCAGGTTGGGATGGCCGCCGAGGAAGATGATGCGTTCGATCAGCTTGTCGGCATGGTGCATCTCTTCGATGCTTTCCTCGCGCGATTTGGCGGCCACGCGGCCAAAGCCCCAGTCTTCCTGAAGCCGGTAGTGCAGCCAGTACTGGCTGACCGCGGTCAGTTCGCTGCGCAGCGCCGCATTGAGATATTCGATGACTTTTTCGTCGCCCTTCATGGTGCCCCTCATGAGATGAATTGGCCTGGCTCACGCCCGTTGTGCGGGCGGTGGCTGGGTGATCGGTCAGATCACCTTAGGGCAGATTCAGGGGCGGCGCCAATAGTCCGCACGGTGGGTGCGACCGTCAGCGCACCTGGCGCATGCGGCGTGCACCGGCCTTGGTCAGAACGGGCACTTCGAGGCTGGTGTTCTTCTGCATCGTGTCGAGAAAGAGCGGCAGGCAGCCGGCGCAGTCGGTCTTGCGCCCGAGCGCGCGGAACACCTTTCCGGGCGTGATGATCGTGTCCGGGTCGGCGGCCCGCATCCAGTCCATGGCGGCGTGGATGTCCTTGTCCGAGATTCCGTTGCAATGGCAGATCATCATGACGCGTTTGACCCTGTTGCTGACGGGGAATAGATGACCAATTCGGTCGGGCATGTCAATCCTGATGGATTTACTCGGATCAATCGTGATCCGGGCGTGAGCCTCGCGCCGGGGTCCTTCTACAAAGAAAAGACCCGGGCGCATCGCTGCGCCCGGGTCCGTGCCAGATCGGGTTGAGAGGGAGGCCTCAGCCCTTGGAGAATTCCGGATAGGCTTCCATGCCCAGCTCGGCCATGTCGAGACCCATGATCTCTTCTTCCTCGCCGACGCGGATGCCCATGACCATTTTCAGGACGAACCAGACCACACCGGAGGTGACGACCACGAAGATGCCGACCACGAGGATGGAGTAGAGCTGCACGCCGAGGTTCGCGTCACCGTTGGTCAGGACCACGGCGATGGTGCCCCAGATGCCGCAGACGAGGTGCACCGGGATGGCGCCGACAACGTCGTCGATCTTGAGCTTGTCGAGGACCGGAACCGCGAGGACGCAGAGCACGCCGCCGATCATGCCGATGATGGTCGCCATGCCGAGACCGGGGGTCAGCGGTTCAGCGGTGATCGACACGAGACCTGCCAGAGCGCCGTTCAGCACCATGGTGAGGTCCGGCTTCTTGTAGAGGATCTGCGTCAGGATCAGCGCCGCGATCGCGCCACCGGCAGCTGCCGTGTTGGTGTTCGCGAAGATGCGGGAGATGTCGGCCACGTTGCCCGCGGTGTCCATGTAGAGCTGAGAGCCGCCGTTGAAGCCGAACCAGCCGAGCCACAGGATGAACGTACCGAGGGTCGCCAGGGTCAGGTTGGAACCCGGCATCGGCACGGTGCGGCCGTCCTTGTACTTGCCGATCCGCGGTCCGAGGATCAGGGCACCGGTCAGGGCTGCCCAGCCGCCGACGGAGTGCACGACGGTGGAACCTGCGAAGTCGAGGAAGTCGGTCTGGCCGTCGATGCCCGGCGCGAGGAAACCGCCGCCCCACTTCCAGGACGCCTGGATCGGGTAGATGAAGCCGGTCAGGATCACGGTGAAGATCAGGAAAGGCCACAGCTTGATGCGCTCGGCCAGGGTGCCGGAGACGATCGACGCGGTGGTGGCGCAGAACATCAGCTGGAAGAAGAAGTCCGAGCCGACGGAGGCGTAGGTCAGGTCGGTTTCCGTATCGGCGAGGCCGACGGGCTCCAGCGAGGTGGGCATGAAGGCACCGATGACGCCCTCCATGGACCAGCCGTCGCCCGGGTACATCAGGTTGTAGCCGATGAGGTAGTACATGATCGCAGCGATCGAGAAGAGCGCGACGTTCTTCATGAGCTGCATGGTGACGTTCTTCTGACGGACGAGGCCGGCCTCGAGCATGGAGAAGCCTGCGCCCATCCACATCACCAGGAAGCCGGTGACGAGGAACATGAAGGTGGTGAAGATGTAGCCGATCTCTCCGTTCGGCGGCGTGACGTCTGCCTCCTGAGCGAAGCCCAGCGTCGGCAGCGCCACCAGCGCGGCGATCGCGGCAACTGTGGTGAAGCGTTTCATGTCTGTGTCATTCCCCTATGAGTGGCGCGTCTCAGAGCGCGTCTGCATCCGTTTCGCCGGTACGCACGCGCACCGCCTGCTGCACATCCAGAACGAAGATCTTGCCGTCGCCGATCTTGCCCGTCTGCGCGGTGGTCTTGATGGTCTCGACCACCTGATCCGCCATGGCTGCGCCGACGACGATCTCCAGCTTGATTTTCGGCACGAAATTCACGGCGTATTCGGCTCCGCGGTAGATTTCGGTATGGCCGGACTGAGAGCCGAAGCCCTTGATTTCCGTCACCATCATGCCGCGCACGCCGATGCCCGTGAGGGCTTCGCGCACCTCCTCGAGCTTGAACGGCTTGATCGTTGCAATGATCAGTTTCACCTTGTTCCCCTTCGGTCTTGGCGGGGCCTCCCCCCGCATTGCACTGGCAGCAAAGCGGTGGAGACCGCCCGAATTGAAGAGTTTGACGGAAAATGAGGCGTTCCATTAATCCGTCGCGCACAAAAAATGTGCCGTATGCGATAATTGCCTATATTTTACGCAAAACAAAAACGTCAGCTTTGCCGGGAAGAGGTCAACATTCCGAGTCGGAAAGGGTAGAGTCGCCGCAACGAACAAACCTGAGCAGGCGCAGTTTCACATGAGTTCCACGCGAAAGCCCGGACGGCTGGTGGCGGACCGCAGGTATGGCGGACAATCGACCCGCCAGACCGCGAAATCCAAGACCGCGGCAGCGAGCAAGACCACGGCCAAGAAAACCCCGGCGAAGCGGCGCCGCGCGCCCAGGCAGCGGCGCGGCGGGTTCGCCGGGCTGATCACCGGGTTCTTCGGCTGGATCTTCCGGCTGGTCTTCAAGATCACCGTCTCGGTGGCGGTCCTCGTGGCGCTGGTGATCGGCGCCTGGGTGCTCTACGTCGAATCGACCCTGCCGGAGGTGGAAACGCTGCTCGACGGGCGTGCCCGCGGCTCGGTCACGCTGCTCGACCGCGACGGCGCGGTCTTTGCGCTGCGCGGCGACCAGTTCGGTGGCGTGGTCACCGCCGAAAGCGTCAGCCCGCACCTCAAGAACGCCGTGGTCGCCACGGAGGACAAGCGCTTCTACCGCCACTTCGGCGTCAGCCCGCGGGGCATCGCCTCGGCGGTGCGGATCAACCTCAGCGAAGGCCGGGGCGCGCTGCAGGGGCACGGCGGCTCCACCATCACGCAGCAGACCGCGAAACTCCTCTGCCTCGGCAAGGTCTACGATCCCAAGGTCTGGAAGTCGGAGGCCGATTACGTCGCCGACTGCCGCCAGTCCTCGCTGGAGCGCAAGGCCAACGAGGCGATCTTCGCCATGGCGATGGAGGTGAAGTACACCAAGAACGAGATCCTCTCGATCTACCTCAACCGCGCCTACATGGGCGGCGGCGCCTACGGGGCAGAGGCCGCCTCGCAACGCTACTTCGGCAAGCACGCGGCGCAGCTGAACCCGGCCGAGGGCGCGATGCTGGCGGGGTTGCTGACCGCCCCCTCGACGCTGGCGCCGACCTCGAACCTCGAACGCAGCCAGGCCCGCGCGGCCACGGTGCTGCGGCTGATGGCCGATCAGGGCTACATCACCGAGGAGGAGATGCGCCAGTACCAGAACAACCCGGCGACGCTGGGCAGCGGCGCGAACACCATGGGCGGCGGCTATTTCGCCGACTGGGTGATGCAGTCCGGGCCGGAGTTCTTCACGCAGGACACGACAGAGGACGTGGTGATCTCGACCACCCTCGACCCGCGCATCCAGCGCGCCACCGAGGACGCGGTGCGGCAGATCTTCTCCGAGAAGGTGAAGGACGGCTCCAAGGCGCAGGTGGCCGTGGTGGTGATGAGCGCCGACGGCGCGGTGCGCTCGATGGTCGGCGGGCGTGACGTGGACGCCACGGGCCTGTTCAACCGCGCCTTCCAGGCGGTGCGGCAGACCGGCTCTGCCTTCAAGCCCTTCGTCTATGCGACGGCGCTGGAACTCGGGTACTCGCCGCTCGACACGGTGGTGGACGAACGGTGGTGCGTGGACATGCCGGGCGGGCAGAAGGACTACTGCCCGGATAACTACAGCCGCAACTTCCACGGCCGGGTGACGCTGGCGGAGGCGCTGGCGCGCTCGCTGAACGTGCCGGCGGTGAAGGTCTCCGAATCGGTGGGGCGCGACCTGGTGATGCGCGTGGCGCGTGACTTCGGCCTCTACCGCGACCTGACGGACACGCCGTCGCTGGCGCTCGGCGCGTCTGAGGCGACGCTCCTGGAGATGACCGGCGCCTACGCGGGCATCCTGAACGGCGGCTCCTCGGTGACGCCCTACGGCCTGCAGGAACTGCGCCTGAAAGGCGACACGGAGGCGCTGATGGGCACCGGCGGCGGCATCGGCGAACGCGTGGTGCAGGAAAGCGCCGCGCGGCAGCTTACGTGGATGATGCAGAAGGTGGTCGACGAAGGCACCGGCACGCGGGCGCGGCTCGACGGCTGGGAGGCGGCGGGCAAGACCGGCACCAGCCAGGAGGCGCGCGACGCCTGGTTCGTGGGCTTCACCGCGGATTACGTGGCCGGGGTCTGGATGGGCTACGACGACAACACGCCGCTCTCCGGCGTGACCGGCAGCGGCCTGCCCGCCGAGATCTGGCACGAGGTGATGGCACGGGTCCACGACGGCCTGCCCCCGAAACCCCTGCCGGTGCAGGCACCCGTGGCCCCCGCCCCGCCGCCGGAACCGGAACCGCAGCCCGTGCCGCAACAGGCCCCCGAGGTCGCGGTCCCCCGCGGCGGCGGCACCACCCGCGAGGTCCCCAAGAGCGTATTGGAACAGGTCCTCCGCGACATCCTCGGCGGCGGCAACCGCTGACACCAGCCGTCGGCCGGAGCGGCGCACAGCCCCGCCCTACGGGCCGGCAGCGTTTCGGCCACCGATGCGCTTGGGTCCGGGGTTCAGGAAATGGGGGCTCCGCCCCCGCCGCTCCTTCGGAGCCGCTCCCCCGAGGTATTTGGACCAAGATGAAGGTGCAGGACAGCTCCAAGATGTCCTCTGGATTGGGTCTTCACCTCGCCAGGGTCTTCATCTTGGCTGAAATACCTCGGGGGAGGCCGCAGGCCGGGGGCGGAGCCCCTCTTTGTCCCAGGCCGATCGGGGGCGAGGCCAGCCGGCGTCACGCGGCCCCGCCCAGATGCTCCGGTCAGGAGGCCGTCCTGAGGTCCTGGATCAGCGCGTCGATGTTGCCGCGGCGGCGGTCCAGCATGGCGCCCACCTCTGTGCGTTCGGTCAGGAGCATGTTCACCCCTTCGATGAACAGATTGAACAGCAGCGGGCGGCCGGTGCGGTCGGAGACGTGGAACGAGACGGTGAAGGGGCTCGTGCCGCGCAGGAAGGCGGTGGTCTGCACCTCGTAGTAGTTCTTCACCGCCTTGACCGACTGCACTTCCAGCCGGCCGCCGATGAACTCACGGAAGCGCTTGCCGTACTTGCGCGAGATGTATCCGGTGAAGGCGTCCGAGAAGGCCTTCTTCTGCGCGGCCGTGGCGGTGCGCCCGTCGTTGCCGAGCGCGTAGGCGGCGATGTAGGGAATGTCGCCGTAGGTGCGGAAGATGCGTTCGAAGTCGGTGTACATCGCGCGTTCGGACTTGCCGCTGGCGATGACGCTGTTGATCTCGCCGACGAGGCCGTCGATCAGACCGCGGGCCTGGCCTTCGGTCAGCGCGAGGGCGGGCATCGGGAGGGCCAGCGCGAGGAGGCTTGCCCCGCCGAGGGCGAGTACCGTGCGTCTGGTGTACATCGTGTCCATGTCGAATGCCTTTCTGGAAAGGGGGTGCCGGTCAGAAACCGGTGGTGTCGAGCGCCATCGGGTCGATGTCGGCGGCGCCCGGGGCGTCTTCGCCCAGTTCGAACCGGCGGTTCTGCAGGTACATGAGCCGCGCCTGGGCGTAGCTGTCGGCGCTGTCGTAGAGCACCGAATCGACGGTCTCGCCGAATTCGCCGCGGGTGATGACGGTGTCGGCGGCATTCGCGAGGGTGCCGATGTATCTCTCGGGCGAGTCGAGCGCGTAGCTCAGCGGGTTGGTCACGAGGTCCACGGCGGCGCCCACGGCGTCCCGCTCGGTCGAGGGGCCGACCAGCGGCAGTTCGAGGTAGGCGCCCTCGGGCAGGCCCCAGACGGCCAGCGTCTCGCCGAAGTCGCTTTCGTCCGACACGAGGCCGATCTCGGCGGCCGGGTCGAGGATGCCGAGCCCCAGCGTCGCGTTCATGGTGAAGCGCAGCGTGTTCTTCGTCGCGCGCCACAGGCGCAGCTGCAGAAGCTGGTTCAGGACGGTCTGCGGCGTGCCGACGGTGTCGGCGAACTGTGCCACCGCCTGTCGGCTCCCTGCGGGGATGCCGTCGGCCAGGCCCGCGCCGGTGCCGCGCAGCACACGTTCGTCGACCTTGCGGTTGAAGGCGTGCACGCGGCGGTTCTGGGCCTCGTAGGGATCCCACACGCCATCCGGCGCCTGTCCCGGGCCGGGGACCGAACAGGCCGCCAGAGACGCCGCCACGATGAGTGCGAAAACCGCACGAGTCCTGAGCATTCGGACCGCCCCCCGTCGAAAGTCCTTGGATCGCCACACGGCTTCCGTAAAAGACAAGGTAGTTTCATTTTACAAGGTGCCCAAGCAAGCAACCTGCATTCAGCACTTTTGTGGCACAAAGGCGACAAGGGCAAGCACCGGGAGGATCCGCCGGCATACGCGGCGGAAGGCTGCCAGATCCCATGATCGCCCCGCCGGCCAACCGCGAGGAGGCACATGAGTAAACAGGAATTTGAAAAGGGCCGCGACGAGCTGAGGGCAGCGCGGCGGCAATCACGGCCATATTACTGGTTCGTCGCGATCTTCAGCTTTCTCGTGAACATGCTGATGCTGACCGGCCCGCTCTACATGCTGCAGGTCTACGACCGGGTGCTGGGCTCGCGGTCGGAGGCGACGCTGGTCGCGCTGACCGTGCTGGTCGTCTTCCTCTACGGCATGATGGGCATCCTCGACTACGTCCGCGGGCGCGTCATGGGCCGGGTTGCCGCGCGCTTTCAGGCGGCGCTGGACCTGCGCGTCTTCGACGCCGTGCTGCGGCGTTCGACCGTCAAGAACGACGAACTGGCCCAGACCGGCCTGCGCGATCTGGAATCGGTGCAGCGGCTGATGTCCTCGCCGGTGCTGCTGGCGGCCTTCGACATCCCGTGGTCGCCGATCTTCCTGCTGGGACTGTTCATCTTCCACCGGTGGATGGGTTACCTCGCGCTGGTGGGCGGCGGTTTCCTGATCGTGGTGACGCTGGCCAACCAGGTGATCTCGCGCAATCCGACGCTGAAATCCAACGTCGCCGTCATGCAGGCGGAGCGGACCTCGGACCAGATCAGGCAGGAGGCGGAGATGGTGCAGGCGCTCGGCATGCGGCGCGACGCCTTCGTCCGCTGGATCGGCGCGCGCGGCCAGGCGCTGTCGGGTCAGATCGCCACCGCCGACATCACCGGCACCTTCACGACCATGACCAAGACCTTCCGGATGCTGTTGCAGTCCGGGATGCTGGGGCTGGGCGCCTACCTCGTGCTGCAGGGCGACCTGTCGCCGGGCGCGATGATCGCCGGCTCCATCCTGATGGGCCGCATGCTGGCGCCCATCGAACTGGCCATCGGCCAGTGGCCGCTGGTCACGCGGGCGCGCAAGGGCTGGACCAACCTCGCCCAGCTTCTGTCCGAGGTGCCGGAGGACCCGCCGCGCACCGCCCTGCCCCGCCCCGCGGCAAAGCTCGACGTGCAGCAGCTGACCGTGGTCGCCCCGGGCGAACAGCAGGCGGCGCTGCGGCTGGTCAGCTTCAACGTGGCGCCGGGCGAGGCAGTCGGCGTGATCGGTCCTTCGGGATCGGGCAAGTCGACGCTGGCCCGCGCGCTGACCGGCATCTGGCGCCCGGCGGGCGGCAAGATCCGGCTGGATGGCGCCTCGCTCGACCAGTACGGGCCGGACGTGCTGGGCCGTCACGTGGGCTACCTGCCCCAGCGTGTCACCCTGTTCGACGGCACGATTGCCGAGAACATCGCCCGCCTTTCGCCCCAGCCCGACGCCGAGAAGGTCGTGGAGGCGGCGCGCAAGGCCGATGCGCACGAGATGATCCTCAAGCTGCCGAACGGCTATGACACCCGTGTCACGGCGATCGGCGGGCGGCTGAGCGGCGGGCAGATGCAGCGCATCGGGCTGGCGCGCGCGATGTACGGCGACCCGGTGATCCTCGTGCTGGACGAGCCGAACTCCAACCTCGACAACGAGGGGTCGGAGGCGGTCAACAAGGCCATCGCGGGCTTCAAGGCCGAGGGGAAATCCGTGCTGATCATGGCGCACCGTCCCGCGGCCATCAAGGAATGCACCAAGCTTCTGATGCTGGAAGGCGGGCAGCGCGTGGCCTTCGGACCGAAGGACGAGGTGCTGCAGCAGATGGTGAAGAACCACCAGCAGATCCAGAAGGCGGCGACGCCCGGAGGTGTGAGATGAGCGACAGGACCGAGGACGACACCCGGGCGACACCGGGCACGGCCGCCAGCGCCACCGCCAATCCGCCCGATGGTGCGGGCGGGGCGGGCAGCACGCAGGTTCTGGGCAGGATGACGGCCGGCGCGCCGGGCGCGGATGGGGATGCGGGGGCGCCCACCCCGGCGGCTGCCGCGGCTGCGGCTGTGGCGGCCCGGGCGGCGGCGTCGAACACGGGCGGCGGCGGGGGCATGACCCCGGCGCTGCCGTCGCATGCCTCCTTCCCGACGCGCGGCCCGATGACGGTGGGTGTGCTCGCGGTGGCGCTGCTGGTCGGCGGCTTCGGCTACTGGGGCGCCACGACGAACATTTCCGGCGCCATCGTCGCCTCGGGCCAGATCCAGGTGGATCAGAACCGGCAGGTGGTGCAGCACCCGGACGGCGGCGTGGTCGCGCGGATCGCGGTGGACGAGGGCGACGAGGTGGCGGAGGGCGACCTGCTTTTGCAGCTCGACCCGACGCTGCTGCTGTCGGAACTGACCATCGTCGAGGGCCAGCTTTACGAGCTGATGGCCCGCCGCGCGCGCCTGATCGCGGAGCGGGACGGGGCGGAGGAGATCGTCTTCGACGAGGAGGTGCTGGCCGCCGCGCGCAACAGCGAAGAGGTGGAGGAGCTGGTGGAAGGCCAGCGCAACCTGTTCTTCGCCCGGGCGGAATCGCTGAACCGCGAGATCGAGCAGCTGGGCAAGCGGGCCGACCAGACCGCCGACCAGGTGCGCGGGATCGAGGCGCAGCAGGCGGCGCTGACCACGCAGCTGGAGCTGATCGGGAAGGAGCTGCGCGACCAGCAGACGCTTCTCGACCGCGGGCTGGCGCAGGCAAGCCGGGTGCTGTCGCTCCAGCGCGAAGAGGCGCGGCTGTCGGGCACGATGGGCGAGCTGGTGGCCTCGAAGGCGCAGGCGGAGGGGCGGATCACCGAGACGGAGATCCAGATCCTCGGGCTGGAGACGCAGCGCCGCGAGGAGGCGATCACCACCCTGCGCGACCTGCAGTTCCGCGAGCGCGAGCTGGCGGAGCAGCGCCGCAGCCTGCGCGAGCGGCTGAGCCGGCTGGACATCCGCGCGCCGGTGTCGGGCGTGATCTACGGGATGACGGTGTTCACCCCGCGCTCGGTCATCCGGGCGGCGGAGCCGGTGATGTACCTCGTGCCGCAGGACCGGCCGCTGGTGATCGCCGCGCAAGTGGAACCGATCCACATCGACAAGCTGTTCGTCGACCAGGAGGTGGCGCTCAAGTTCTCGGCGCTGGACCAGCGGCAGACGCCGGAGCTGTTCGGCGAGGTGACGCAGATCTCGGCGGATGCCTTCGAGGACGAAGCCTCGCGCGTGCGCTACTACCGCGCGGAGATCGTGCTGAACGAGGGCGAGATCGCGCGCCTGCCCGAAGGCACGGTGCTGATCCCCGGCATGCCGGTGGAGGCCTTCATCCGCACCGAGGACCGCACGCCGCTGGCCTACCTGGTGAAGCCGTTCATGGACTATTTCTCCAAGGCGTTCCGAGAGAGCTGAGCGTTTGATGCTGGCGGGTCAGGACGGTGCGGCGCGGTCCTTTGCCCCGACGAGGTTTGGCGGACCTGGCGGGCGGTTGCCTGCGCCCCTGCCCCGGGCCTGCGCCGCGTCGCGGGCAGGGCCGAGGTATTTTTTGCCAAGGTGAAGCGGCAGGGGGTTTCGCTTTTCCGGGGCGCGTTCTAGCGTCTGCCCGGCGGCCGGCAAGCCGCCGCGGCGACAAGGAGACCCCCGATGAGCAACGAGATCGAAGAGCGTCTGAAGACGCTTGGCCTGACCCTTCCCGACGCGCCCGCGCCGGCGGCGAACTACGTGCCGTACGTGCTGAGCGGCAATACGCTCTATGTCTCCGGGCAGATCAGCATGATGGACGGCGAACTGATCAAGGGCAAGGTGGGCGCCGATCTCGACGTGGAGCAGGGCGCGGCGGCGGCGATGGCCTGTGCGCTGAGCCTGCTGGCGCAGGTCAAGGCGGCCTGCGGCGGCGACCTCGGCCGTCTGAAGCGGGTGGTGAAGCTGGTGGGCTTCGTCAATTCGCTGGGCAATTTCACCGACCAGCCGAAGGTGATCAACGGCGCCTCGGACCTGATGGTGGCGGTGCTGGGCGACAAGGGGCGGCACGCCCGCTCTGCCGTGTCGGCGGCGGCGCTGCCGCTGGGCGTCGCGGTGGAGATCGAAGGCATCTTCGAGGTCGAATGATGCTGCCGCGCGCGTTTCTCGACCGGCCCGTCGCGCATCGCGCGTTCCACGACCGGGCGGCGGGGCGGCCGGAAAACAGCCGTGCCGCGATCCGCGCCGCCGTGGCGGCGGGCTATCCCATCGAGCTTGACCTGCAGCTTTCGGCGGACGGTCAGGCCATGGTGTTCCACGACTACGACCTTGCGCGGCTGACCGCGGCCAGCGGCCCGGTGGCGCAGCGCACGGCGGCGGAGCTGGGCGGCATCCTTCTGCGCGACGCGGAGGACGGCATCCCGACGCTGACCGAGGTGCTGGAGATCGTCGCAGGCCAGGTGCCTCTGCTGATCGAGGTGAAGGACCAGGACGGCCAGATGGGCCCGGACGTGGGTCCGCTGGAGGAAGCCTGCGCGCGGGCCATCGAAAGCTACGAGGGCGAGGCGGCACTTATGTCGTTCAACCCCCATTCGGTGGCCATGCTCGCACGGTTGTGCCCGCGCCGTCCGCGCGGCCTGACCACCTGTGCGGGCACCGCCGAGGATTACCCCACCCTGCCCGCCGCGCGGCGGGTGGAACTGGCAGAGATCGGGCTGGCGGACGAGATGTCGCTGCATTTCATCAGCCATCACCACGAGGACCTCGACAATCCGCGTGTGGCGCAGCTGAAGGCGCGCGGCCTGTCGATCCTGTGCTGGACGATCCGCACGCCCACGGAGGAGGCAGAGGCGCGGCGCATCGCCGATAATGTCACGTTCGAGGGCTACCCCGCTTGATCGCCGCGCCCGCGGGGCCAGATTGGGAAGCATGAACACAGAGACTGCGCAGCGCGACGTGACCGTGAGTGTCCTGCCCTCGCTTGGCGACATCGCGCCCGGGGTCTGGGACGCCTGCGCCTGTCCCGAGGCCGCGGACGGCCAGCGGCCCCGCGACCCCTTTACCACCCACAGGTTCCTGAAGGCGCTGGAGGACAGCGGGTCGGTCGACGCGCGCACCGGCTGGGAGCCGCACCACCTGTCGGTCGAGGTGGAGGGCGAGGTCGTGGCCGTCGCGCCGATGTACGCCAAGAGCCACAGCCAGGGCGAATACATCTTCGACCATTCCTGGGCGCATGCGCTGGAGAACGTGGGCGGGCGCTATTACCCGAAGATGCAGATCGCCGTGCCCTTCACCCCCGCCACCGGGCGGCGGTTCCTTGTGAAGCCGGGCTGGGAGACGCTGGGCCGTTCGGCGCTGGTGCAGGGCGCGATCCAGTTCGCGGCGAACCACGGGCTGAGCTCGGTCCATGCCACCTTCTGCACCGGCGAAGAGGCGGAGGCCGGGGCGGAGATGGGCCTGCTGCACCGGGTGACGCAGCAGTTCCACTGGGACAACGACGGATACGCTGACTTCGATGCCTTCCTGGCGACGCTGTCCTCGCGCAAGCGCAAGACGATCCGCAAGGAGCGCGCGAAGGCGCAGGATTTCGGCGGCGAGATCCACATGCTGACGGGCGACGACCTGCGGCCCGAGCACTGGGATGCCTTCTGGCGGTTCTACCAGGACACGGGCGCGCGGAAGTGGGGCTCGCCCTACCTGACCCGGCATTTCTTCGACATCGCGCAGGAGACGCTGCGGGACGACATCGCGCTGGTGATGTGCGAGCGCGACGGGCGCTACGTGGCGGGGGCGCTGAACTTTGTCGGGCGCGACGCGCTTTTCGGGCGCTACTGGGGCTGCGTCGAGGATCACCCCTGCCTGCATTTCGAGGCGTGTTATTATCAGGCCATCGACTTTGCCATCGCCCACGGGCTGAAGCGGGTCGAGGCCGGGGCGCAGGGCGAACACAAGCTGGCGCGCGGGTATCTGCCGAAACCGGTGCATTCGCTGCACTGGATTGCGGAGCCCTCCTTTTCCGACGCCGTGGCGCGCTATCTGGAAGCAGAGCGGCGCGCGGTCGGTGAGGATATCGAGATCCTGACCAGCTACGGGCCCTTCAGGAAAGACAGACGGGAGGAACAGGAATGACCGAGAAACTGTCGGACACCGGACGCAAGACCGTGCTGGAACCGCTTTTCGACACCGGATGGGAAATGGTCGAGGACCGCGACGCGATCCGCAAGACCTACAAGTTCGACGACTTCACCGCCGCTTTCGGCTGGATGACGCGGGCTGCCATGTATGCCGAGAAGTGGGGCCACCATCCGGAGTGGTCGAACGTCTACAACACCGTCGAGGTCACGCTGACCACGCATGACGTGGACGGGCTGTCCTCGCTCGATGCGAAACTGGCGCGGAAGATGGACGGCCTTTTCGGCTGACCGCTGCGGTCCGGCCGCGCCCCCTGAGTCCCGGGGGCGCCCGGCCGGCCGTGCCACGACTGCCTGCCAAAGCGGCAAACCGCCCGCCGGAATGCGTTTCGGCGGGCTTTCCGTAGATACCGTCCCACGTCACCCCCAAAAGCGGGCGAGGCGACTCGCCGCGGCGCTTGCTTGCTCGGACAATCGTCCTGCGGGAGCAAACGCATCCACGCGGTATGGAGGGACACATGACGAGTACATCGAACGATACGGGAACCCTGATCTACGGGCTGGACGACACGCCCGCGCCGCCTGCCGCCGCGCTGGCGGCCATGCAGCACATCCTTGCCTCCATCGTGGGGATCGTGACGCCGACGCTGGTGATCGGCGGCGTGCTGGGGCTGGGAGAGCACATCCCCTACCTCATCGCCATGTCGCTGTTCGTGTCGGGCGTGGCGACCTTCATCCAGTGTTACCGGCTGGGGCCTGTGGGCTCCGGGCTGCTGAGCGTGCAGGGCACGTCCTTCGCCTTCCTCGGGCCGGTGCTGGCGGCGGGTTTCGCGGTGAAGAACGCGGGCGGCACGCCGGAGGACATGCTGGCAATGATCTTCGGGCTGTGCCTTGCCGGCTGCGTCGTGGAGATCGTGCTGAGCCAGTTCGTCGACAAGCTGGACCGCATCATCACGCCGACCGTGACGGGCATCGTGATCACGGTGATCGGGCTGTCGCTGGTCAAGGTGGGTTTCACCGACTTCGCCGGCGGCGCGCAGGCGGGCGAGACGCTGGGCGCGCCGGTCAACCTGCTGATGGGCGCCATCGTGGTGGCGGTGATCCTGGTGCTGACCTTCGTGGGCAACCCGATGCTGCGCATCTCGGCGATCATGATCGGGCTGGTGATCGGCACGATCGTCGCCATGGTCCTGGGCCAGGTTGACCTGTCGCGCGCCGGTCAGGGCGAGTTGCTGGCGATCCCGCAGCCGCTGAAATACGGGCTCGATTTCGACATCGGGCTGTTCCTGCCCATCGCCTTCGTCTTCCTCGTGACCGCGATCGAGACCTCGGGCGACCTGACGGCCAACTCCGTCATCGCGGGCCAGCCGGTGAAGGGGCCGCTCTACATGAAGCGGATCAAGGGCGGCATCCTTGCGGACGGGGTGAACTCGGGCCTCGCGGCGCTGTTCAACACCTTCCCGAACACCACGTTCTCGCAGAACAACGGGGTGATCCAGATGACCGGCGTCGCCTCGCGGCACGTGGGTCTGTATATCGCCGGTATCCTCGTGGTGCTGGGCTTCCTGCCGGTGGTGGGGCAGATCTTCCTGCTGATCCCCAAGCCGGTGCTGGGCGGCGCGACGCTGGTGCTGTTCGGGACCATCGCCGTGGCGGGCATCCGCATCCTCGCCACGCAGGAGATCGACCGCAAGAAGGTCTACATCATGGCGGTGTCCTTCGGGCTTGGCCTTGGCGTGACGCTGGTGCCGGATGCGACGCAGAACCTGCCGGTCTTCCTCAAGCAGGTGGTCGCCACGCCGATCACGCTGGCGGGCCTGTCGGCGATCATCCTGTCTCTGGTGATCCCGGACACGGACGAAACCGCGAAGCCGGTCGAGACCGTGGCCCCGGTGGAGGAAGAGACGGCAACCGTCTGAATACCGTCGAAATGCAATGGAGGGCGTGCCGTCTGGCGCGCCCTTCCCGTGTCCGGAGTGCCCGAGCGGGAAAAGAAACACCCCCGCAGCGGACTGCGGGGATGTCGATACCCGTAAGGCGGTGTCAGCCCAGACGCGGCAGGGCGGTGTCAAAGACCGTGTCGGCGATCAGGCGGCCGATCCGCAGGCCTTCGGTGTTGTCGGCCTCCCAGTGGATGCCGCCGTATTCGCGGCTGGCGCCTGCCTCGTCCGCCGCCTGGCTGAGTGTCGTCCACGACCGCCGCACCCCGCCCAGTTGCTTGGGCCAGTTCACGAGGTCGGGCGCGTAGCCGGTGAAGGACACGTGGTCGGTGCCCAGAAGATGCGCCAGCATCCGCGCCGAGGCACCGCTGAATGTCGAATGCCCCGAGGTATAGGCCGGGAAGGGCGGCGTCGGGATCAGCGTCTTCCATTCCGCGTCATGGAACCGCGCGAACCTGTCCTGCGGCAGGATCGTGGTGCGGATCGCCGTTTCCGGGCGCAGCACGTCCATGTCGAACTTGCAGTCCCATGTCACGATGGCCGCATCGGCCTGCGACATGCTGATCAGCGCCATGAACCGCGCCTGGTCGACAAGGTCGAGGTCCTGCCGCTGAAGCAGGTCCATGGCGATGATCTGCCAGTGTCCCGGCGGGGTCGCGCCGCGCGGGCCGTCTTCCCAGAAGAAGGCGATCTCGGCCTGGTCCTCGGTGCGGAAATCGCTGGTCGCGCCGCCCCACTGGAAGACCTTCTCGAGCTGGCGCATGAACTCCTTGCTGTCCTGACGCGGGAAGGGCGCCGGGCGGAAGTCCCGGGCAGAGCCGACCGCGAAGGTCTTCATCTTGCCCCAGCCGGGCAGCAGCGGGCCGCCGTACTGCTTGAAGGTCGGGCCGTTCTCGGCACCGAAGAACGGGCCGGTCGGCTGCCAGGCCATGGGGCCGTCGAGCTTGGTGTAGAGCAGCTCCTTCGAGATGCCGATCCCGTCCTCGCCACGCCAGTCGAGCACGGCATGGGCGGCGTTGGCGCCCCAGACGATGGCGTTGTTCTTGGCCTCGCCGTCCTCGAACCCGTCGAGGAAGGCCATCAGTTCGCAGTTGTCCCAGCCGAAGAGCGCATTGATCGCCGTGGCGACGGCGGTGCCGTAGGCGATGTCGGCGTTCACCGGCGCGGGCGGCTCGGGCAGTTTCACCGGCCCGGCGTAGCGCGGGGCCAGCCCGTTCACCGCCACGAAGCCCGCGAGGTGGCCGATGGCAAAGGCGCGGGTGGCGGGCGGCGGCGGGGTGGCCGTGTCGCGCACCTTCTGCACGAGCTGGTCGGACCACCACATCACCGGGGTCATACGCCCCGGCGAGACCACCCCCTCGATATAGGAGGCGGAAGAGCGGCAGCTCTGCCCGGCGAAGGCCTTCGGTGCCGCGACAACAACGGCGGCGGTGGTCAATGCACCCAGCGCCGCGCGTCTGCTGAATTTCGTAATCACTTGCGAGTCGGTCATATGGCAGCTCCCAACTTCAAATTAATGTTATTGGCCGATGTTGGCCGACGGTTGGAAAGCTGGCAAGTTTTTAGGCCGGAGGTTTCCCGAAAAGCATGGGGAAAACTCCATGATTCCCGTGCGACGGGCGGTCATGCGGGTGATCGGCGCGCATCGGCGGGATGCCGCGCGCGATCGTGAGACCAAGAGAATCGGTTGGGAAAAGGGTCTCGCGGGGCCGCTTAGCGGTCCGGCAGGCGCCGGCCGTACGACGGTCGGCGGGGGGCTGGCGGGGGCATCGGGCGGCGCGTTGCGCGGGAAGGCGGCGCCCCTTCGGGCCGGGGCGCCGCCGTGGTTCAGGCGAGTTCCAGCATCGCCTCGCCGCAGGACTTCTCGCAGACGCCGGGGCTTTCATCGAGGTTCAGCGCCTTCACGGTGCCGTCCTCCACCACCATCGCGTAACGCTTCGAGCGGTCGTAGAAACCCACCGGCGGCGCGGTGAAGTTCATGCCCATCGCCTTCGTGAAGGCGGCGTCCGGGTCGGCCAGGAAGGTGATGCCCGCCTTGTCGCCGCCGGTGTGACGGCTCCAGGAATCCATGACGAAGGGGTCGTTGACCGCGATGCAGACGATCTCGTCCACGCCCTTCTCGGCGAAGGCGTCCTTCGTCTTGATGAAGCTGGGCACATGGGCGTTGGTGCAGGTGCCGGTAAAGGCCCCCGGCAGCGCGAAGATGAGCAGCTTGCGGCCCTTGGCCAGCGCCGAGAGCTCGACCGTCTCGGGCCCGTCTGCGCCGATGCGCAACAGAGTTGCCTCCGGCAGCGTGTCACCGGGTGAAATCGCCATTTGTCCTGTCCTCCGTGGAATTGCGTTTCCCTGTGTCGCAAGGATAGTGTCTCGGCGACAAGAGAAAAGGAGCACGCGCCATGACGGACGTCGTTGTTGTTGGGGGAGGACAGGCGGCGGCCTCGCTGGTGGCAAAGCTGCGTTCGAAGGGGTTCGAGGGCACCATCACGCTGATCGGCGAGGAGCCGGCGCCGCCCTACCAGCGCCCGCCTTTGTCGAAGGCCTACCTTCTGGGCGAGATGGAGGAGGAGCGGCTCTACCTGCGGCCCGCGACCTATTACGCCGAGAACGCCATCGACCTGCATGTGGGCGAGAAGGTGATCGCGGTGGACCGTGACAACAAGGAGGTCATGGCCGGAGGCCGCGCGGTGAAATACGACGAGCTGGTGCTGTGCACCGGATCGGTCCCGCGCCGCCTGCCCGCCGGGATCGGCGGGGCGCTCGACGGGGTCTACGTGGTGCGGACGCTGGCGGACGTGGACGCGATGTGCCCCTCCTGCGTGTCGGGCAAGCGGGTGCTGGTGGTCGGCGGCGGCTACATCGGGCTGGAGGCGGCGGCGGTCTGCGCCAAGCTGGGCCTGACCGTGACGCTGGTCGAGGCGGCAGAGCGCATCCTGCAGCGGGTGGCCGCGCCCGAGACCTCCGCCTGGTTCCGCGACCTGCACAGGGCGCGCGGCGTCGACCTGCGCGAGGGCACGGGGCTGGTGCGCCTTCTGGGCGAGGGTCACGTCACCGGCGCCGAACTGGCGGACGGCACGACACTGGACGTCGACATGGTGATCGTCGGCGTCGGCATCGCGCCCGCCACCGAACTGGCGGAGGGCTGCGGGCTGGAGGTGCTGAACGGCATCGCGGTGGACAGTCACGGCCGCACCTCGGACCCGTCGATATGGGCGGCGGGGGACTGCGCGTCCTTCCCGCATGGCGCAGGCCGCATCCGGCTGGAATCCGTGGGCAACGCCATCGACATGGGCGAACTGGTGGCCGAGAACATCATGGGCGCCGGACGGAGCTACGTGCCGAAGCCCTGGTTCTGGTCGGACCAGTACGACGTGAAGCTGCAGATCGCCGGGCTGAACACCGGCTACGACCGGATCGTGGTGCGCCGCGACGGCGAGGCGCTGTCGCACTGGTACTACGAGGGCGACACCCTGCTGGCGGTCGACGCGATGAACGATTCCAGGGCCTACATGGTCGGCAAACGGCTGATCGAGGGCGGCAGGACCCCCGATCCGGAGGCGGTGGCCGACCCGGAGACGCAGCTCAAGGCGCTGCTGAAGGCGTGAGGATCATTGCGGGCGAGTGGCGCGGCCGGCGGCTGGCGTCCGTGGGCAAGGGCGATCCGGGCGCGCACCTGCGCCCCACCACCGACCGCGTGCGCGAGTCGCTGTTCAACATGCTGGCGGGCGGGCGTTTCGGCGAGCCGTTCGAGGGTGCGGTGGTGCTGGACCTCTTTGCCGGGACCGGCGCGCTGGGGCTGGAGGCGCTGTCGCGCGGTGCCCTTTCCGCCACCTTCGTGGAGAACGGGCGGGTGGGACAGCGGCTGATCCGCGAGAACCTGAAGACGCTGGGCTGTGCCGACCGGGCGACGGTGATCGGCGCCGATGCGACGCGGCTGCCGCCGGGCGCGCCCTCTTCGCTGGTGTTCCTCGACCCGCCCTACGGCAAGGGGCTGGGCGCACGGGCGCTGGAGGCCGCGCTTGCGCAGGGCTGGATCGGGGCGGAGGCGCTGGTCGTCTGGGAAGAAAGTGCGCCGCAGGTGGCGCCCGCAGGCTTTGCGACGCTGGACACACGCAAATACGGCGACACCCATGTGACGGTGCTGCGCGCCCTGTGATGTCGCCCCGGCTGCCGCCGGGACGATACGCGCGGGCCCTGCCCGCGCAGGCGGGAGAGGCTCTGCCTCCCCCGGACCCCCTCCGGAGTATTTCCGAAGCAAAGAAGCCGGGGGTCGCTTTGCGTGGCGGGTGCGGGTCAGTTGCCGCCGGCCGCGGCCGCCACCATGGCGCGGGCGTCGTCCACCAGCTGCTGGCCGGGGAGGCCCTTGGTGTCCATGTCGGCGATCCATTCGTCGATCACCTCGTCGCCCAGTTCCCGGATGTGGGCGGTTTCCTCTTCGGAGAGGGTGGCGATCTGGTTGCCGGCGGCCTCCATCACGGCGCGGCCTTCGGCGTCGCCGGTGTCATGTGCGCGGCCCGCCCAGGCGGAGGTTTCGAGCCCGGAGTTCGCGTCGATCACCGCCTTCAGGTCGTCGGGCAGGCTGTCGTAGACGTCCTTGTTCATCCCCCAGATGAAGAACAGGTTGTAGAGCGACTTGTCGCCCGCCACGTCGGTGTGGCTGTCGGTCAGCTCGTCGAGTTTCAGCGAGGGCGACATTTCCCAGGTGATGACGCCACCGTCGAGCACGCCTTTCGACAGCGCCTCGGGGAACTGCGGGACCGGCATGCCGATCGGCACGGCGCCGAGTTTTTCCAGCAGGAGGGTCGCCGGGCGGGAAGGGCCGCGCAGCTTTTTGCCCTGCAGGTCGTCCACCGTGTCGGGCGCGTCGCCCTTCATGTGGATCAGCCCGCGGCCGTGCATGTGCGCGGCGATCAGGTGCACGTCGGCGAAATCGTCCGTCAGGTACTTCTGCGTGAAGGTCCAGGCGGCGACGGAGGCCTCCTCGGCGGACTTGGTCACCATGAAGGGCAGTTCCAGCACCTCCGTTTCTGGGAAGCGGCCGGCCTGGTAGCCGGGAATGACCCAGCCGCCGTCGATCACCCCGTCGACGATCAGGTCGTACTGCTCGGGGGCCGTGCCGCCGAGCTGCATGAAGGGATAGATCTCCACCTTGATGCGGCCGCCGGACTCCTTCTCGACCTTCTCGGCCCAGGGCTCGATGAAATGCGCCGGGTTGGCCGAATTCGGCGAGACGAAGTGCTGGAAGCGCAGCGTCACCTCCTGGGCGGCGGCGCCGGTGGCGAGGGTGAGTGCGAGGGCGGCGGTCAGCCAGTACCGGGTCATCGGGTCTCCTTCCCGTGATGTGCTGCAGTGCAGCGGCCCGCCGGAGGTACAGGATCGCCCCGGGGGATACAACCTTCCCAAGCGTCAATCCGAGCGAATCTATGGTCGCAACCTATTGACCACATGGTCAAATTTCCGCATCGGCGGGAATTGCCGCCGATCTTTCCGCGATGCCCGATGGCGGTGGAAATCGCCGGTGCCGATGCTATTCTGACATTCGAAGACATGCATGATAGGGAGGTCCGCACGTGTCCATCATCCGCCCCACCCGCCGCGAGATCCTGGCCATGGCCGCGAGCGCCCCGGCGCTGACACTGCCCGCCCTGGGCCGTGCCCAGACGCTGGGCGCGCCGGCGTCCGGCAATCCGCAGCATTTCAGCTTTACCCTGGGCGAGGCGAAACTGACCGTCGTCTCGGACGGGCGGCTGGAAGTGCCGGCCAACGGGCTGGGCGTGAACGCCGATCCCGAGGAGGTGAAGGCCTTCCTCGAAAGCTACTTCCTGTCGACGGAGACCAACTATTCCCACACCAACCACCTGGTGATCGAGATCGGCGATGCCGTGGTGCTGGTCGACGTGGGATCGGGCGACCGCTTCCTGCCCACCGCCGGAGAACTGATGGGCAACCTGTCGGATGCGGGCATCGACGCGGAGACGATCACCCATGTGGTCATCACCCACGCCCACCCCGACCACATCTGGGGCATCCGGGACGACTTCGACGAGGCGATCCTGCCCGGCGCCGCCTTCCACATCGGCACGGCCGAGCACGAGTTCTGGATGCAGGACGGGCTGGCCGCGCGCATGCCGCAGGACCTCCAGCAGTTCGCCGTGGGGGCGGTCAACTCGCTCGAGGTGGACGGCGCGGAGTGGACGCTGGTCAACCACGAGGACGAGATCGTGCCCGGGGTGCGCGTGATCGACACGCCGGGCCATACGCCGGGCCACATGTCGGTCGTGGTGGAATCGGGCGGCAAGCAGCTGATCGCGCTCGGCGATGCGATGAACCACGCCTACATGAACTTCGCCCGGCCCGGCTGGTACAACAACTTCGACATGAACGGCGAGCTGACGGTGGAGACCCGGCAGAACCTGCTGGACATGGCGGCCACCGACCGAATGGCGGTGCTGGGCTACCACTTCCCCTTCCCGGGCGTGGGCCATGTGATGAAGGAAGGCGACGCCTACCGTTTCGTGCCCGCGCTCTGGCAGTGGGGCTGACCGCTAATCAGCCAGACCGACAAGGGGGTGCAGGGGCGCCCCCTGCCCTTCATCTTGGCAAAAATACCTCCGCCGGAGGCGTCCGCGGGTCGCGCCCGCGCTGCCGCCCGGGGTCAGGGCGACAGGCGTCAGTAGGTCGGGTGGAACCGGCCTGCGGGCGAGAGGGTGAAGATCTCCACCCCGTCCGAGGTCACGCCGACCGAATGTTCGAACTGCGCCGACAGCGACTTGTCGCGGGTCACGGCGGTCCAGTCATCGCCCAGCACCTTGGTTTCCGGGCGGCCGAGGTTCACCATCGGTTCGATGGTGAAGAACATGCCCTCTTCCAGCCGCGGGCCGGTGCCCGGGCGGCCGTAGTGCAGGACGTTCGGCGGGGCGTGGAACACCCGGCCCAGCCCGTGACCGCAGAAATCGCGGACCACCGACATGCGGTGTCCTTCCACGAAGGTCTGGATGGCGTGGCCGATGTCGCCGAAGGTGTTGCCGGGCTTCACCGCCTCGATGCCCTGCATCAGCGCATCGTGGGTGACCTCGATCAGCCGCTCGGCCTTGCGCGGCAGCTTGCCCGCCACGTACATCCGCGAACTGTCGCCGAACCAGCCGTCGAGGATCACGGTCACGTCGATGTTCAGGATGTCGCCGTCCTTCAGCTTCTTGTCGCCGGGGATGCCGTGGCACACCACGTGGTTGACCGAAATGCAGGACGCATGCTGGTAGCCCTTGTAGCCGATGGTGGCGGAGGTGGTGCCCAGCTCGGTCACGCGGCGGGTGATGAAATCGTCGAGCTCGCCCGTGGTCACGCCGACGTCGACCTTGTCGGCGACCTCGTCGAGGATCTGTGCCGCGACCTTGCCTGCCGCATGCATGCCGGCAAAGTCCGCTGCGTCATGGATGCGGATGCCCTCTCGGGTGATGCGGCCTGCGGTATCCTGGTTCAATGCGCGTCTCCGTTCGCTTTCTGCATGATTTAAGCGCTTTTGACCGAAGATGCCAGAGCGTCAGCTTGGCAATGCGGCCCGGTGCGGGCTACGATTTGCCCTGTTTTCCAGACCGAACGGATTTTCAGCCATGCGACATTTCCTTCCGCTTGTTGCCTGTCTTGCCCTTGCCGCGCCTGCCCCGGCCCTTGCCGACGACTGCCGCGACCGGATCGCGGCCATGTTCGACGGCGGCCCGCTCGACCCCTTTGCCCGCCCGCCGCACAGCTTTGTCGGCACGACCTACGACGCCGAAGGCACCGTCCGCTGGGTCTACGAGGCGCGTTACGAGACGGCGCTGAAGACGGTCGGGGGCATGAGGGGCGGGCAGCAGATCCTGCTCGACGGCTCGGACAGCTGGATGGGCGAGACGCCGGATGGGCCGTGGACGAAGGCGCCGAACCTGATGCCTGCCGACCACGAGGGCTTCATCCGCACGCAGATGGCGCAGAACGTGAAGAACCTCGACCGCACGGATTGCCCCGGCATGGTGGATGTGGAGGGCATGACGCTGGAGAAGTTCGTCTATTTCACCAGGACAGATCCGATGCCGGACGCCGCGGGTGCGTGGTTCGGCGCGCTCAACACCGTCTTCGTCGATCCCGGCACCGGGCGGGTGATGCGGTGGGAGACCTCCGAAAGCGTGGCACATTACGCGTCCGAGCCGTCCGGCGACGTGCAGGTGAACGTCTATACCTACGATCCCGCGATCACCGTCACCCCGCCGATGTGACGGCTTTATGAACCTTTTCCTCCGGCGCGCGGCGGCGTAAGCCGCGCGTGAGTATTGGAAAGGACCTTCCCATGTCGCACGTCACCCTTGTCCGCCACGGCCAGGCCAATTCCTCTGCGCGGGACGAACTGGGCTATGACCGCCTGAGCGAGCTTGGCTGGCAGCAGGCAGAGTGGCTGGGCGGCTGGTTCCGCTCCACCGGCGAGAAGTTCGCGCGGGTCTACACCGGCACGCTGCGCCGCCACGTCGAGACCGCCGAGGCCATTGCGCCCGACTGCCTCGAAGGACCGATCCGCGACCCCCGCCTGAACGAACTGGCCTATTTCGACCTCGCCACGCTGGTCGAGGCGCAGCACGGGCTGAAGATGCCGGGAGACCGCGAAACCTTTGTCGCGCACATGCCGAAGATGTTCGGGCTGTGGCAGGAGGACCGGATCGAGGACGCGCCGGAAACCTTCGCCGCCTTCGAGGCCCGCGTCCGCGAAGCCCTGACGGAGATCGCCGAGGGCGAGGGCCGCGCGCTGGTGGTGACCTCGGGCGGGCTGATCGGCATGGCGATGCGGATCGTCATGCGGCTGGACCTGACGGCGCTGGCGCATGCCTGCCTCGCGATCGAGAACACCTCGCTCCACCGCATCCAGCCGCTGCCCAGCGGGCTGGCGCTGACGCAGTTCAACGCGCTGCCGCATCTGGACACACCCGAACGCCTGTTCGCACGCAGCCACCTGTAAGGCCGCCCCGGACCGTTCCCGCGCCGGAAGGGCGCTTTCCCCTTGAACCCCGGCGCGGGGGACGGTTCCCTGCGCGCAACCACGAACACGGGAGACACGCGCTTGACCCACCTCTGGATCCGTTCCGAAAGCCGCCCCAACGAGGAGCGCGTCGGCCTGACGCCGGAGGGGGTGAAGGCCCTCCGCGCGAAGGGCATCGCCGTGACGGTGGAGGAAAGCCCCCACCGCGTGCTGCCGCTGGAGGATTTCACCGCCGCCGGGGCCGATGTCGCGCCGGAAGGGGCCTGGCCAGACGCGCCGCCGGAGGCCATCGTCTTCGGCCTGAAGGAACTGCCGGAGGACGGCACGCCGCTGCGCCACAGGCACATCATGTTCGGCCATGCCTTCAAGCGGCAGACCGGCTGGGACGGCTTCCTGCGCCGGTTCGGCGAGGGGGGCGGCGCGCTCTACGATCTCGAATACCTCGTCGACAAGGACAACCGGCGCGTCGCGGCCTTCGGTTTCTGGGCGGGCTACGCCGGTGCCGCGGTCAGCGCCCTGGCCTGGGCGGCGCAGGCGCGCGGCGAGGTCTGCGGCCCGGTCAGCACCTGGAAGGACGCCGAGGCGCTGCAGGACGAGGTGCGCGCGGCGCTGTCGGACGCCCCGCAGGCCAGCGCGCTGGTGATCGGTGCACTGGGGCGCGTGGGATCGGGGGCGCAGAAGCTGTGCGAACAGGTGGGCATCCCGGTGACCGGCTGGGACATGGCGGAGACCGCCCATGGCGGCCCCTTCCCCGAAGTGCTGGAGCACGAGCTGTTCTTCAACTGCATCCTCGCCATGCCGGGCGTGCCGGTCTTCGTGCCGGCGGACGCGGGCGGGCGGGTGCGCCGGCTGGGCGTGATCGGCGACATCGCCTGCGACCCGACAAGCGACTACAACCCCGTGCCGGTCTACGACGCCGCCACGAGCTGGGAGGCGCCGGTGGTCCGGGTGCACGACGCACCGCCGCTGGACGTGATGGCCATCGACAATCTGCCCTCTCTCCTGCCGCTCGAATCCTCGCTGGATTTCGCGGCGCAGCTTCTGCCGCACCTCCTGACACTCGACCGGATCGGGGGAGGTGTCTGGGGCGCGGCACGCACTACATTCGATGAACATCTGAAGGAGGCCATGGCATGACGGTACACTGGATCGGAACGGGGCTGTCGACGGTCCCCGGACTGCGGCGGCTTATCGACGAGGGCGTGCCGGTCGTGGTCTGGAACCGCACGGTGGACAAGGCCCGCGCGGCGGTGGGGGACCGGGACGTGGAGGTTTGCGCCTTTGCGCCCGAGGTCCTGAAGGGCGCGCTGTCGGAGGGCGACGTGGTCGTGTCGATGCTGCCCGCCGACTGGCACGTGCCGCTGGCGGAGTTGGCGCTTGAGGCGGGCGCGCAGTTCGTCTCTTCCTCCTACATCTCGCCGGAGATGCGGGCGCTGGCGTCGAAGGCACGGGCGGCGGATGCGCGGCTGGTGAACGAGGTCGGCCTCGACCCCGGCATCGACCACCTGATGGCGCACTGGCTGGTGGCCGATTACAAAGCCTCGCCCGCCTTCGACAAGGCGAACGCGGTTTCCTTCACCTCTTATTGCGGCGGGGTGCCCAAGGTGCCGAACGCCTTCCGCTACAAGTTCTCCTGGGCGCCGGTGGGCGTGCTGAAAGCGCTGCGCTCGCCCTCACGCTCGATCCGGCACTACGAGGAGCTGGAGGTCGCGCACCCCTGGGACGCGCTGACCCGCTACGACGCGCCGCTCGACCCGCCGGAAAGCTTCGAGGTCTATCCGAACCGCGATTCGCTGCCGTTCATGGCGGAGTACGGCTTTGGCGGCGACTGGCAGGTGAAGGACTTCGTGCGCGGCACGCTGCGGCTGAACGGCTGGGCGGAGGCGTGGAAGGACATCTTCGCCGAGGCGCCCGGCGCCTCCGACGCGCGCCTGCAGGAGATCGCCGACAAGCTGCTGGCCGAGAACGGCTATGACGAGGGCGAGCCGGACCGCGTGGTGCTGTGCGTGTCGCTGAAGGCGGAGCGCGACGGCACGCCGGTCTACCACAAGACCTGGGTGATGGACGCCTGGGGCGACGCGCGCGGATCGGCCATGGCGCGGCTGGTGTCGGTGCCGGTGAGCTGGGCGGTGCAGTCGGTGCTGGCCCGCGAGGTCCCCGCCGGCGTGACCGCCGCACCGTCCGACCCGCGTCTGGTCAACCGCTGGCTCGACGGCGTGAAGGGGCTGGCGCAGCGGATGACGGTTGTGGATCACCTTTCGTGAAGGAGTGAGTCGAGGATAAACGCATGAAGATCTGGGCATTCTTGATATTCTGGCCGGGCGCCGTCGCGGCGGGGCACACGGTCTGTCACGAGGTTCTGGCGGTGGAGGGCTGGCAGGCGTCGGCCTTTCCGTCGGGCATCGTCCATGACGTTCAGGTCACGGGCGAATGGACGATCGCGGACGGGGTCTACGATCCGGTCGGCGCGCCGGGATACCACGGCCCCGCGGCCAAGCGCATGGCCGAGAGCGGCGTGGACCGCGTGAACGCCCGGGCGGCCTATGGCACGCTTCTCTACAGGGTGCCGGAGAACGGCGGGTCGCGGCAGGGCACATGGGCCGCCTTCAGGACCACGCTCGATTCCACCGGCCCGTTCCGTGTGCACGGCAAGAAGGTGGAATTCCGGATCAACGAGACCGACCCGGGGCTGAGCGACAACGCCGGTGCCCTGTCCGTATGCGCGATGTATTCGGAGTGACGGCAGGGGCGGCGTGAAACCCCGCCCTACGAGGTGCCGGACGTCCGGTGCGACGATCCGGGGGGTGGAGGGGGCGCTGCCCCCGCCCCTGCGGGGCCCCCCGAGGTATTTTGCGCCAAGATGAAGGGTGTCAGTCCGCCTTTGGCAACCGTGGCGCGGCGCGGTCGAGGGTGAGATCGGCGTCGGAGAAGCGGAAGGGCGAGCGGACGCCGGGTATGCCTTCGGGCGCGATCTGCAGGCCACGGGCCCTGACCTGCGGGTCGGCAAAGACCTCTGCCATGTCGTTGATCGGGCCGGCGGGAATGCCTTCGGCCTCGCAGGCGGCCAGCAGGTCGTCCTTCGCCAGTTGCCGGGTGCCGTTTTCCAGCGCCTCCGTCAGTTGCGCGCGATGCGCAATGCGGGCGGCGTTGGAGATGTATTCAGGCTGTGTACCCAGCTCTTCCATGCCGAGCACGCGGGCCAGCCGCCGGAACTGCGCATCGTTGCCGGTGGCGATGATGATGTGCCCGTCCCTGCATTCGAAGACCTGGTAGGGCGTGAGGTTGGGGTGGTAGTTGCCGGTGCGTTCCGGCGGTGTGCCGGTGGAGAGGTAGTTGAGCGCCTGATTGGCCATGGCGGCCACGGCGCAGTCCAGCAGAGCCATGTCGATGTGCTGGCCGCGCCCGGTGCGGTCGCGCTGGTGGATCGCGGCGAGGATGGCGGAGACGCTGTAGAGCCCGGTGAAGAGGTCGGTGATCGCCACGCCCGCGCGCTGCGGTTCGCCGTCCGGGGCGCCGGTGATCGACATGAAGCCCGACATGCCCTGGATGATGTAGTCGTAGCCCGCGCGGTGCGCATAGGGGCCGTCCTGCCCGAAGCCGGTGATCGAGCAGTAGACAAGGCGCGGGTTGAGTTCGGCCAGCGAGGGATAGTCGAGACCGTATTTCGCCAGCCCGCCGACCTTGAAGTTCTCGATCAGGATGTCGGCATCCGCCACGAGGTCGCGGACCTGCGCCTGCCCCTCGGGCGTGGTCAGGTCCACGGCGACCGAGGTCTTGCCCCGGTTGCACGAGTGGAAATAGGCGGCGGTGTGATCGTCGTCGCGGTCGATGAAGGGCGGGCCCCAGCGGCGCGTGTCGTCGCCTGCGGCAGCCTCGACCTTGACGACCTCGGCGCCCATGTCGGCCAGCGTCTGGCCGGCGAAGGGGCCGGCCAGGATGCGGGCCAGCTCGACGACCCTGAGGCCTTCGAGCGGGCCGCGCGGGGCGGAGGTCATTCGCCGAGCTTCTCGTCGAGAATCTTGGAGAAGTCCTGGTAGCTCATGTTCGAGTACTTCTGGCCGTCGATCATGAAGGTCGGGGTGGAGTCGACGCCGTCACGCTTGGCGTTCTCCTGGAACCAGACCAGCAGGGTGCGCAGCTTGTCGCCGTCGGCGAGGCAGGCGTCGAGCTGTTCGTTGTCGAGCCCGGCGATGCGGCCGATCTTGCGCAGCTCGTCCGCCACACCGGCGTCGTTGCCGTCACGCGCGGGAGCGAGGATGGTGTCCTGGCCCTTGTAGATCAGGTCGGTGATGCCGAAGAACTTCTCGGGGCCGCCGCAGCGCGCGATCATCGAGCCCCACATGCCGTACTTGTCGAAGTAGACCTCGCGGTAGACGAACTTCACCTTGCCGGTGTCGACGTAGTTCTTCTTCAGCTCGGGGATCAGCGTCTTTGCCGCGTTGGCGCAGTGCGGGCATGTATACGACGCGTATTCGATCACCTCGATCGGTGCGTCGGGATCGCCCATGACCATCTCGGTGATGGTGGAGGTGTCGACCTCTGCCGTGCTTTCCTGCGCGTTGGCCGCGCCCGGAAGCGCGATGTTCGCGCCCGTGCCCTGCCCGCCTTGCGTGATGTACCACGCGCCGCCTGCTGCCAGTCCCAGCGCCACGAGGGCGCCCGAAAGGATCCTGTTCATCTGTCTTGCCTCTCTTGAGTTCAGTCCGCAGAGCGGGGCTCGCGCCGCCCTGCCTTCGATATGACGTTTGCCCCCAGTCGTTCAAGCGCTGCGCGCAGGCCCTCGTCGGTCACGGCCTGCGCCGCCTGCCGGGCCTCTGCCACCGCCTGGGGATCGGGGGTACGGTCGTTTTCCGCGGGTTTGCGGTGCCGGAAGTCCGCCTGCCCCTCGGCAAAGCCGGTGGGCGCGGTCTGGGTCAGGATGACATGGCGGATCGCCGGGTAGCCGTAGACGGCGTTGATCCGGTCGAGGATCTCGCGCTTGCGCATCTCGAGCATCGGGGCAAAGGCGCCGCGGGTCAGGATGACCAGCTTGGCGCCCTGCGAATCGTTGGTCGTGCCGTCGTAGCGGACACGGCCGTAGCGCACCTCGACCGGGCGGCACATGCCGGCCAGCTCGGCGCCGACGATTTCCTCCCAGTGGGTGAGGATGCGGGACTTGGCAAAGCCGCGCGTCTCCGAGGCCTTGCGGATCTGGCCCGACAGCAGCTTCTCGGTCCGGGCGAACCCGTATGTGGTCGACTTGCGTTGCGCCATGATTGACTCCCCGTACGGGAGGCTATTCTAAGGCCACGGCCCCCGGGCGCCAGCCCCGAAGTTCATGAGGTATTCACCCTTGCGTGACCCCGCCGATGCCGCAGACCTGCTGCAATGGTACGACCGCCATGCCCGCGACCTGCCGTGGCGTGTGGGACCGCGTGCGCGGGCGGCGGGCGTCAGGCCCGATCCCTACCGGATCTGGCTGTCGGAGATCATGCTCCAGCAGACGACCGTGGCGGCGGTGAAGGACTATTTCCGTGTCTTCACGGAGCGTTGGCCGACGGTCGAGACGCTGGCCGCCGCGCCGGACGCGGAGGTGATGGCGGCCTGGGCGGGGCTGGGATACTATGCCCGCGCCCGCAACCTGCTGAAATGCGCACGGGTGGTGACGGCGGATCACGGCGGGGTGTTCCCGGCGGATCACGACGTGCTGCTGACCCTGCCGGGGGTGGGCCCCTACACGGCGGCGGCGATCTCGGCCATCGCCTTCGACGCGCCCCGGGTGGTGGTCGACGGCAACGTGGAGCGGGTGATGGCCCGCCTCTACGACGAGCACACGCCCCTGCCCGCGGCCAAGCCGATCCTCACGGACCACGCGGCGGCGCTGACGCCGGACGCGCGGCCCGGGGACTATGCGCAGGCGGTGATGGACCTTGGCGCCACGATCTGCACACCCAAGCGCCCGGCCTGCGGGCTCTGCCCCTGGCGGACCTCCTGCGCGGCCTGGGCCAACGGCACCGCGCTGGAACTGCCGAAGAAGGCCCCGAAGAAACGCAAGCCGGTGCGGCAGGGGGTGGCCTACCTCGCCCGGCGCGTGGACGGGGCGTGGCTTCTGGAGACGCGCCCGGACAAGGGGCTGCTGGGCGGGATGCTGGGCTGGCCCGGGACCGACTGGCTGGACGTGGAGGGCCCCGCCCCGGAGGAGGACCCGCCGATTCGCGCCGAATGGAAGACGGTCGGTGGCGAGGCGCGGCACACCTTCACTCACTTCCACCTGAGGCTGGTGGTGAAGACCGCGCTGGTGCCCATGGACCGAAAGCCACACCGCGGGGATTTCATCGCGCTGCCGGATTTCAGCCCCAGTGATCTGCCAACGGTGATGCGGAAGGCCTTTGACCTCGCGCAAGGCAGGTGATGCGCGCTTGGGTCAGGGTCGCGTCAGAGCTATAACGGACCCGAACACCGGAGCAGTCCCATGATCCCCGCCGCGCATGTCGCCCGCTTCACCGCCGCGCTTCCGTTCTTCCTGTCCTTCCTGCTGATTCCGCTGGTCTGGATCGGCGCGGTCAGGGGCGGGGCCTGGGTGCTGCTGACGCCGCTGGCGACCTGGTACCTGTTCTCGGCCATCGACATCCTGACCGGGCTGAACACGCAGAACGCCGACCTCGACACGACGGAGGACCAGCTGTTCTGGTACAAGCTTCTGACGCAGCTCTGGGTGCCGGTGCAGTTCCTGACGCTTTTCGGGCTGATCTGGTACGTCAGCCGCGCCGACCACCTGAACGGCTGGGAGATCTTCGGTGTGATGTTCGGCACGGGCGTGATGACGGGCACGGTGGGGATCGTCTACAGCCACGAACTGCTGCACCAGAGGAACCGGTTCGAGCGCTGGCTGGGCGACATTTTGCTGGCCATGGTGCTCTACTCGCATTTCCGCAGCGAGCACCTGCTGGTGCACCATCGCTATGTCGGCACCCCGCGCGACCCGGTAACCGCGCGCTACAACGAGGGCTTCCACCGGTTCTATCCGCGCGTGCTGCGGGAATCGCTGCAGTCGTCCTTTCGGGCGGAGCGCGACATGCTGGCCCGCAAGGGGCTGCCCTGGACCCACCGCAGCAACCCGTTCTGGCGCTACTGGGCGCTGCAGGCGGGCATGCTGCTGCTGGCTCTGGCGCTTGGCGGCTGGCTGGGCGCGGGGCTCTTCCTCGTGCAGGCCGGCGTCGCGATCTGGCAGCTCGAGGTGGTGAACTACGTCGAACATTACGGGCTGACCCGCAAGCACCTCGGCGACGGGCGCTACGAACACGTGCTGCCGCGCCATTCGTGGAACGCCTCGCACCGGGCGACGAACTGGCTGATGATCAACCTCCAGCGCCACTCCGACCACCATTACAGGCCCGACCGCCGCTTTCCGCTGCTCCAGACCTACGACGAGACCGAGGCGCCGCAGCTGCCCTACGGCTATCCGCTGATGGCCATGGCGGCGATGGTGCCGCCGGTGTGGAAACGCGTGATGAATCCGAAGGTCCGGGCCTGGCGGGCCCGCTATTACCCGGAGATCACCGACTGGTCCCCCTACAACAAGGCGCGCCATCCGATGCCGAGATAAAAGACCTTTCGGACGAAAGGTCTTTGGCGGCGAAGACTTTTCGTCCGAAAAGTCTTCCTGGCCCCGGCTGGAAGGTCGCACCCCGGCGGCTGCGGGGTGACAATGCCGCGCTGCGGCGGTATAGGGCGCGCGACATCATTTGCCTTTCAAGGACACGCCATGACGACGCTCGTATTCGGCCACAAGAGCCCCGACACCGATTCCACCGGCAGCCCGATCCTCTGGTCCTGGTACCTCAACGAGGTGAAGGGCGAGACCGCGAAGCCCGTCCTCCTGGGCGAGCCCAACACCGAAGCCGCCTTCATGCTGGAGCACTGGGGCCTCGCCAAGCCGGAGATCATCTCCTCGGTCGAGGCCGGCGCGCCGGTTGTCATCGTCGACACCAACAACCCGGCCGAGTTGCCGGCGGACATCAATGCCGCCGACATCCGTGCGATCATCGACCACCACAAGCTGGTCGGCGGGCTGGAAACCAAGGGTCCGATCGACATCACCGTGCGCCCGCTGGCCTGCACCGCGACGATCATGGTCGACATGATCGGCTCCGACATGGAGAAGTGCCCGCGCGAGGTCCGCGGCGCCGCGCTGACCTGCATCCTCTCCGACACGCTGGAGTTCCGTTCGCCCACCACCACGCAGCACGACCGCGACGTGGCCGAGGGTCTGGCCCGTGACCTGGGCGTCGACCTGAGCGACTACGCGGCGAAGATGTTCGCGGCGAAGTCCGATGTCTCCGCCTTCTCCGACGCGGAGCTGATCCGGATGGATTCCAAGGAATACGAGGTCGACGGCACGAAGTTCCGCGTCTCCGTCCTTGAAACCACTGCGCCCGAGATCCCGCTGGGCCGCAAGGACAGCCTGATGGAGACCTTCAAGACCGTCGGGGCCGAGGACGGCGTGGACCAGGTCCTGCTGTTCGTCGTGGACATCCTGAAGGAAGAGGCCACCCTGCTGGTCCCGAACGACCTTGTGAAGGGCGTGGCAGAGAAGTCCTTCGGCGCGACCGTGTCCGGCGACACCGTGGTCCTGCCGGGCATCATGAGCCGCAAGAAGCAGATCATCCCGAACCTCAAGGTCTGAGGCGGGCGCGATCCTGCGCGTTGTTTTCCGGGCGCCCCTGCCGATGCGGGGGCGCCTTTTTCGTGCCGGGTCGGGGGCTCTGCCCCCGCTTCGCTCCCCCGAGGTAATTGGGCCAAGATGAACGGTCAGGGGGCGCGGAAGGGCAGCGGCTGGCCGAGGTCGATGCCTTCGGGTCCGATCCGGCAGCCGAGGGCCAGGGTTTCCACGCCCGATGCGCCGGCCCGTGCGAAGGCCTCTGCATAGGCCGGGTCGAGGTCGGGGGCGAGGGTGACGGTGCGGGCGTCGGTGCGCTGCACGAGGTAGAGCATCACCGCGCGGTGCCCCTGCCCTGCCATCGCGGCCAGTTCGCCCAGGTGTTTCGCGCCGCGGGCGGTGCGGCTGTCGGGAAACTCCGCGAGGCCGGGCCGGCGCGAGAGGGTGACGGACTTGACCTCGACATAGGTGTCGGGCCGCCCGGCGCCTGTCAGCAGGAAGTCGATGCGGCTGTTCTCGCCATACTTCACCTCGGGCCGGACGGTGTCGTACCCGGCGAGCCCCGCGACCTCTCCCGCCGTGAGGGCGTCCTTCAGCACGCGGTTGGCGGCGCCGGTGTCGACGCCGGTGAAATGGCCGCCGCCGTGATCGACCAGCCGCCAGGCCCATTTCAGCTTCTTCTTCGGGTCGTCGTTGGGTTCCAGCCAGATCCGCTGGCCCGGATCGGCGAGGCCCAGCATCGATCCGGGGTTGGCGACATGGGCGGTCACCTGCGTTCCGTCGTCCAGCGTGCAGTCCGCCAGGAACCGCTTGTAGCGGCGTTCGAGGGTCGCAGGCACCAGATGTGTTTGAAAGCGCATGGAGCGGGCCCTATACGTTAACCACCCGGAGGCGCAAGGCGCCCGGGGCCAAGAGGAGGTGCCGCCCATGCCCAATCCCACCGCCGCCATGCTGGTGATCGGGGACGAGATCCTGTCCGGCCGGACGCGCGACAGCAACATGCACCACCTCGCGCAGGAATTCACCCGGCACGGCATCGACCTGCGCGAGGTGCGCATGGTCTCCGACGACCGGGCGGCGATCGTGGCGGCGGTCAACGCGCTGCGCCAGGCTTTCGACCACGTGGTGACATCCGGCGGGATCGGGCCGACGCATGACGACATCACCGCCCCCTGCGTGGCCGAGGCCTTCGGCGTGCCGATCTCGGTCAGGGAGGACGCACGCGCGATCCTGCAGGCGCATTACGACCGCTCCGGCACCGAGATGAACGAGGCGCGGCTCCGGATGGCGCGCATCCCCGACGGCGCCACGCTGATCGACAACCCGATCTCCGCCGCTCCCGGGTTCAGCCTCGGCAACGTGCACGTCATGGCGGGTGTCCCGCAGATCTTCGAGGCGATGGTGGCGAGCCTGCTGTCGACGCTGGTGGGGGGCGCGCCGCTCCTGTCGCAGACCCTGCGCGTGCAGCGCGGCGAGGGGATGGTGGCGGAACCGCTGGGCGCACTGGCCGAGGAGTTCTCGGACCTGCAGTTCGGGTCCTACCCGTTCCAGAAGGACGGCATCTTCGGCACCAACGTGGTGGTGCGCGGCACCGATGCCGGGCGGCTCGACGCCGCGATGACGCGGCTCAACGCCCTCTTCGGCGACTGAAGGACGAAGATGATCCACCTCAAACCCGATCTCTCGCGGCTGTTCTCGGTCCTCGACACCACATGGCCCGCCGCGGCGCGGGTGGAGACCGGCCCCTGGACCCTGCGCGAGGGGCGTGGCGGCGGCAAGCGGGTGTCGGCGGCCACGGCGCGCGGGGCCTGGCGGGTGGACGACCTGACCGCCGCCGAGACGGCGATGCGGCTGATGGGGCAGCCCGCGCTCTTCATGATCCGCCCGGGGGACGAGACACTCGACATCGCGCTCGAGGCGCAGGGTTACGACCGGGTCGATCCGACGAACTTGTGGCTCGCGCCGATCGACCACCTGACCGACCTGAAGCTGCCGCGCGTCTCGGCCTTTGCCATCTGGGAGCCGCTGGCGATCATGAACGAGATCTGGGAGGACGGCGGCATCGGCGAGGCGCGGCGGCGGGTGATGGACCGCGCGCCCGAGCCCAAGACCGGCCTCTTCGGGCGGGTGTCCGACCGGCCCGCCGGCGCGGGCTACTGCGCGATCCACGAAGGCGTCGCCATGGTGCACGCGCTGCACATCCTGTCCGAACACCGCGGCAAGGCGCTGGGGGGCTGGATGATGCGCTGTGCCGCACTCTGGGCCGCCCGGAAGGGCGCGCGCTGGATGGCCTGCGCCGCCACCGCCGAAAACGCGGCGGCCAGCGCGCTTTATGCGTCGTTGCACATGGAGGTCGCCGGGCAGTACCATTACCGGATGTACCAAAGCGAAGGCGAAGACGCGTGACCGACACCAGACCCACGGCCCTGAACCTGCCCATGGTGGACCCTCTGCCGGAGGCGACGCAGAAATACTTCGACGTCTGCCAGGACAAGCTCGGCATGGTGCCGAACGTGCTGAAGGCCTATGCCTTCGACATCGACAAGCTCAACGCCTTCACCGCCATGTACAACGACCTGATGCTGGCGGACTCCGGCCTGACCAAGCTGGAGCGCGAGATGATCGCGGTCGTCGTGTCCTCGGTCAACAAGTGCTTCTACTGCCTGACCGCCCATGGCGCCGCCGTGCGCGCGCTGTCGGGCGATCCGAAGCTGGGCGAGATGCTGGTGATGAACTGGCGCGTGGCCGACCTGTCGGAGCGCCAGCACGCGATGCTCTGGTTCGCCGAGAAGATGACCAAGGCCAGCGCCGAGATCGGCGAATACGACCGCGAGGCGCTGCGCGATGCGGGCTTCAGCGACCGCGACATCTGGGACATCGCCAATGTGACCGGGTTCTTCAACATGACCAACCGCGTCGCCTCTGCCACGGACATGCGCCCGAACGATGACTATCACGCGCAGGCGCGCTGATACCCGGCGGGGGCTGGCCGCGGCTGCGGCGCTGGTCCTGCTTGGCGGTCCCGCGTCGGCGCTGGACCTGCCGCTGCCGGGCTCGGCAGAGCAGACCTTCCGCACGGTGCAGGACCCCGGGGTCTACGCCCTGCCCACCGGGCCGTGGGCGGAGGACGCGCTGCCCACCCGGCGGGTCGAGGGGCGGGTCGAGGTCGAATCTTGGCGGGTGGCCAATTCCGGGCTGACCACCTTCCAGTTGCTGAAACCGCTGCGCGACGCGCTGGTGGCCGAAGGGTTCGAGATCGTGCTCGACTGTGCGGCGCTGGTCTGCGGCGGCTTCGACTTCCGGTTCGCGACGCTGGTGGTGCCCGCACCGGAGATGTTCGTCAGCCTCGACAACTTCCAGTTCCTCTCCGCCACCGGGCCGGAGGGCGGCGCGGTCTCGGTGCTGGCCAGCCGCGGCGCGTCGGACGGCTATGTGCAGGTGATCCGCGCCGGGCAGGGCGTGCAGGCGGAGATCACCCGCGACGCCCCTGCCCCGGTGCAGACGCCCGGCCCCGCTGCCGACCCGGGCGACATTCCCGCCACGCTGGAGCGGGACGGCCACGTGACGCTGTCGGACCTCGTGTTCCGGTCAGGGTCGACCGACCTCGGCGGCGACGACATAGCCTCCCTCGACGCGCTGGCGCAGTACCTTGCCGACAATCCCACCCGGCGCATCCTGTTCGTCGGCCACACCGATGCAACCGGCTCGCTCGAGGCCAACCAAGGCGTCTCGCTGCGCCGGGCGCAGGCCGCCGTCGCCTACCTGCGCAACCGTCACGACACCGACGCCACGCAGATCGGGGCGGAGGGCGCGGGCTACCTCGCCCCGGTGGCCAGCAACCTCACCCCCGAAGGGCGCGAGGCCAACCGCCGCGTCGAGGCGGTGCTGATCTCGACCGAATGACTACCTGAGCCAGCCGGTGCCCACCGCCCGCACCCAGGTCTGGCGCCCATGCGCGCGGGCCATGCCGACCATGCGGCTGGCGTCGTAAGGGACGTGATGGTGGCTGCTGGCCCAGCCCGCCGGCGTCCGCTCCACCGTGGCATAGCAGGCCTCGGGCGTTCCGGCCTCGATCACATGGGGCACCGGGGAATCGTCGTCGTAGCCGGGGCAGCCGACGCTGCCGGGGTTCAGGATCGTGCGCCCGTCCGTCAGGGTGACACGGCGCGGGATATGGGTGTGCGCGCAAAGGCAGAGTGGCGCATCCACCGTCGCCAGCGCCGCGATCTCGGCCCGCGGGCGCAGCTGCGCCTCGGCGGAGGGACCGAGCTTGTCGAGCCAGTAGATCCGGTCGCTGTCGGGTGTGCCGTGGCAGAGGAACACTTCGCCCATATGGCAGTTCGGCGGCAGCGACCGCAGCCAGTCGAGGTGATGCGTCTCCAGCTGGTCGAAGGCCACGCGGTCGGACGGCCCCATGTCCCCGGGCGCGAGGTCGGTCAGGTAGCGGTCGTGGTTGCCCCGGATGCAGAGGATGTCGCTGGCCACCAGCACCTCCGCCACCTCGCGCGCGGCGAGCGGCCCGCTCAGGTGGTCGCCAAGCGCCACGATCCGCGTGATGCCCCGCCGCGCGATGTCCGCAAGCACCGCATGCAGCGCGTCGGCGTTGCCGTGGATGTCGGCGATGACGGCAAGGGGTGTGTCGGTCTCGGTCACGGGTCGGCCTCCGGATCATTGCAGCCCAGCAAGCCGCATCCCGCCCCCGTCTTGCAAGGCCCGTGGCACACCGCACGACTGCCCGCCGGCGCGCATGATGAAAAAAAACCCCCGACGACTTCTGTCATCGGGGGCCAGTCTGCCTAGCATCAGGCGGGGAAACTGATCTTGTCGTCGTACCGGGGGTGCTCAGGCCCCGGGTCTTACCACTTCTGCGGGCCCTTTTCGGCAAAGGCATGCACAAGGAAGTCGATGAAGGCGCGGACCTTGGGCTGCGTGAAGCGGCCCGGAGGATACACGGCGTATACACCCTGCATTTCCATCGGCAGATCGGGGATCGCATCCTCGACCAGTCCCTGCTCCATCGCGTCGTGATAGAGGTAGGACGGCAGGTAGGCGATGCCGAGACCGGCGATGCAGGCGTTCAGAAGGGACTGCCCGTCGTTGACCGTCAGCCAGCCCGCGGTGCGAACCTGCCGCTTTTCGCCCGAGGGCGCGGTCAGCTTCCACACGTTGCCGGAGGCCTGGTTGGAGTAGTGCAGCAGCTTGTGCTCGTTCAGGTCGTCGATCCGCGCGGGGCGTCCGTATTTCTCGAAATAGGCGGGCGAGGCGATCATGCGCTTCGTCGTCTCGGTCAGCTTGCGGGCGCGCAGGGTGCTGTCCTCAAGCTCGCCGATGCGCACGGCCATGTCGAACCCTTCGGAGATCAGTTCGACGTAGCGGTTGTTCAGCACCATGTTCACGGTGATGTCGGGGAATTCGGCAAGGAATTCGCCCAGCACCGGGCTCAGGTGGTTCACGCCGAAGTCCGTCGCCACGCTGATCCGCAGAAGGCCCGAGGGCGCGGACTGCATGGAGGTGACAAGCGCGTCGGCCTCTCCGGCATCGTTCAGGACGCGGCGGGCGCGGTCGTAGTAGGCCAGCCCGATTTCGGTGGGGGACACGCGCCGGGTGGTCCGGTTCAGAAGGCGGGCGCCAAGGCGCGCTTCCAGGCTCGAGACGTGCTTGGACACGGCCGACTTGGAAATACCCATCTTCTTTGCCGCGTCGGTGAACCCTCCCTGATCCACGACGGTGGCGAATGCTTCCATTTCGGTCAGACGATCCATTCCCGTCTCCTCGTCCAGTCTTGTTCCCGTTGCTTATGAAAGCGAACAGGGGCCGAAATGGGGCGGGGTAAGGACAATATCGCGGTTTCTGCAGGGACTGGCGAACAGAGGGAAACAGGTTAACCGGGCCGGCAAACGAAAACCCCCGGCGCAGGGGCCGGGGGTTCCGTTCGGGATACAAAGGTAGGATCAGGCGGCCTTGCGACCGTGGGTGCCTTCCTCGATCTCCTCGACGATCTTCGCGACGAAGTCCTTCAGGTCGTCGGGCTTGCGGCTGGTCACGATGCCGTTGTCGGCCACGACCGAAGTGTCCATCACCTTGGCGCCCGCGTTCTCAAGATCCGTGCGGATCGAGGTGTAGCAGGTCATGCGGCGACCGGCGACGATGCCTGCCTCGATCAGGACCCAGGGCGCATGGCAGACCGCGGCGACGACCTTGCCCTGGTCATGGAAGGTACGCACCAGTGCCAGCACCGATTCCTCGACGCGCAGCAGGTCGGGGTTGATCTGGCCGCCGGGGATCACCAGCGCGTCGTAGTCATGCGGGTTGGCATCCTGGATCTTCAGGTCGGCCTCGGCCTCGCGGCCCCAGTCGGACCCTTCCCAGCCCTTGATCGCCTTGCCGTCGAGCGTGGCGACATGCACCTCCGCGCCCTTCGCGCGAAGCTGGTCGCGGGGAAATTCCAGTTCGGATTGCTCGAAGCCGTGGGTGGCGATGATCAGTACCTTGGTTTCTGCGATATTCGGCATGGGTGCCTCCTGTCGTATGTTTCATATGCGCGGCACATGTGGCGCGCTCTGACAGGAAAACGGTCAGACCCCGGGCAGAGTTCCTGCCCGGGGCCCCCGGATCAGCCTTCCGTCGCGGGAGGCGGCGGTGCCTCGGACGTGGTGCCGAGGAAGGGCCGGCGCCCTTTCGGCTTGTCCGCGTCGGGGCCGTACCAGTCCTCGTTGCGGGTGACGATCATGGTCAGCGCCAGCGCGAGGAAGGCCAGCGTCGACCCCGCCAGAAGCGCGTAATCCGCCGAGCGCAGGATCAGGTAGAGCACCGCGTAGACCACGACCAGCATCGCGCCCAGCACAAGCGCCCGGCGGCCAAGGTTCAGCGCCACCACCCCGAAGAGCGTGAGCAGACCGATCACCGCCGCGCTCGACAGCGCATAGGCCACGGCAAAGCCCAGGTGTTCGGCATAGGACACCATCAGGAGCACGAAGGTCGTCTGCGCCAGCCCGGCCAGGATGTACTGCACGGGGTGCGCGGGCCGCCCGGTGCCCCGTTCGGTCAGCAGGATCGTCAGGAAGGTCAGCGCGATGAACAGGATGCCGTAGCGCGCCGCGCGATAGGCCTTCTGGTAGAAGTCGTTGGGCGTCAGGTACTCGACCCCGAAGGTGGTGCGGCGGGCCGCCTCGTCGGGGTCTTCCAGCCCGGCCTGCGGCATCGACCGCGCGAGGTGCGGGATCGTCCATTCGGCGGTAAAACCCTCGTCCGTCACGGTGGACCCGTCCGGCAGGAAGGCGCCGGTGAACGAGGGGTGCGGCCAGTCGCTGACCATCGTCACGCGCGAGGTGCGCCCCACCGGCGACACCATCATCAGCTGCGCGCCGTTCATGCCGAGCCGCATCTCGTAACGGCCCCGCTCCCGCGGATCGCCGACCAGCGCCTTCACCCCGGAGCGCTGAGACATGGGCTCAAGGGCCAGCGCCTCGCCGCCCTCCTCCAGCCGCGCCTCGCCGCGCAGGGAGCGGTTGTCGTAGACGCCGAACCAGATCTCGGCCTGTTCCCAGAGCAGCCGCTGATCCGTGTCGACCAGCCGCTCCGCCGCCGCGGTGTCGAAGTCGAACCCGGCCTCCACCTGCGCGGTATAGACCGGCACCCGGAAGATGCCGCGCCTGCGCTCCTGCGTTTCGGTCGCGATGTCCACGTCGAAGGCTTCGGGCAAGAGGTGCACCGGGGCACTGGTCTCCTGCACGGTCTCCCGGAACCGCTCGAACAGGTCCTCACCGGTGTCCGGGTCGGTCAGGACGACGCCGGTCTCCGGGTCGACCCTGGGCCGGGTCGCCACCCGCGTCACCGTGGTTTCCACCGGGATGACAAGCTGCGGGCCATAGACGTACTGCCGGCCGCCCCACTCCTCGCCGACGCTGTTGATCGTCGCCTCCGAGTAGGACTTCCGCGAATTCACCACCTCCGCCGCAAAGAACAGCGGGATGAACATGAGAAGGGTGAGAAGGCCGACGATAAGGAACCGTCGACCGGATGATCTGAGCATGGCAATGTCCTCCGATTAATCACTTCGGCGAACATGCCGCCCCGGCTGTGCAGGCGCGCCCTGACAATTCTGCAGGGTTCGTGCAGGCCGGATCGTCAGAGCGTCGCCGCCAGCCGCACCCCCTGGTCGATGGCCCGCTTGGCGTCCAGTTCCGCCGCCACGTCCGCGCCGCCGATCACATGGCAGGTCCGGCCCGCCGCCTCAAGCGCATCCGCAAGGCCGCGCGCGCTGACCTGCCCGGCGCAAAGCACCACGGTGTCGCAGGCGATGACCTCGGGCCGCTCGCGCGCCTCGCCGTAGGAGATGTGCAGCCCCGCGTCGTCGATGCGCTCGTAATTCACGCCCGCCTTCATCTGCACGGCCTTCATCTGCAACCCGGCGCGGTGGATCCAGCCGGTGGTCTTGCCCAGCCGCTTGCCCGGCTTCTCCGCCTTGCGCTGCAGCATCACCACCTCGCGCACCGGCGCGTCGGGCTGCGGCCCCTCCGGCGCCAGGCCGGACCGTGCCTCTGCCGGGTCGGTCACGCCCCATTCGCGCATCCAGTCCGGCAGGCTCTCCGTCGGGCTGTCGCCGGTCACGAGGAACTCCGACACGTCGAAGCCGATGCCGCCCGCGCCGATCACCGCCACGCGCTTGCCCGCCTCCGCGCCGTGGCGCAGCACGTCGATGTAGCCCAGCACCGAAGCGTGGTCCTGTCCGGGGATCTCCGGGTCGCGCGGGCTGACGCCCGTTGCCACGATCACCTCGTCGAAGTCCTTCAGGTCCTCCGCACCCACGCGCTGCCCCAGGGCCAGCGTCACGCCGGTCTCGGCCAGCATCGCGCCGAACCAGTCGACCAGCCCGTGGAACTCCTCCTTGCCGGGGATGACCTTGGCCATGTTCAGCTGCCCGCCGACCTCATCCGCCGCGTCGAACAGCGTCACGGTGTGGCCGCGCTGCGCGCAGGTGATCGCCGCCGACATGCCCGCCGGGCCCGCGCCCACCACGGCCACGGTCTTCGTCACCTTGGCGGGTGCGACCACCAGCTCCGTCTCGAACCCGGCCCTCGGGTTCACGAGGCAGGACGACACCTTGCCCGAGAACGTGTGGTCGAGGCAGGCCTGATTGCAGGCGATGCAGGGTGCGATCAGGTCCGACCGCCCGGCCTCCGCCTTGGCGACGAAGTCCGGATCGGCAAGGAACGGCCGCGCGAGGCTCACCATGTCGGCGCAGCCCTCCGCCAGCACCTGTTCCGCCACCTCCGGCGTGTTGATACGGTTCGAACAGATCAGCGGCACGCCCACCTTGCCCATCAGCTTCTGCGTGACCCATGCGAAGGCCCGGCGCGGCACCGATGTGGCGATGGTCGGCACCCGCGCCTCGTGCCAGCCGATGCCGGTGTTGATGATCGAGGCGCCCGCCGCCTCCACCGCCTGCGCAAGCTGCACCACCTCCTCGTGGGTGGAGCCGTTGGGGATCAGGTCGATCATCGACAGCCGGTAGATCAGGATGAAGTCATCGCCCACCGCCGCGCGCACGCGCTTCACCACCTCCACCGGCAGCCGCATCCGGTTCTCGTAGGAGCCGCCCCAGCGGTCGGTGCGCTTGTTGGTATGGGTCACGAGGAACTGGTTCAGGAAATACCCTTCGGAGCCCATCACCTCCACCCCGTCATAGCCTGCCTCGCGGGCGCGGGCGGCGGCGGTGGCGATGTCGGCGATCTGCTTCTCGATGCCTTCCTCGTCCAGCTCCTTCGGCGGGAAGGGGCTGATCGGGGATTTGACCGGGCTGGGCGCCACGCAGTCGGGACCGTAGGCATAGCGGCCCGCGTGCAGGATCTGCATGGCGATCAGCCCGCCCGCCTCGTGCACGCGGTCGGTGACGATACGGTGGTTGGCGATGTCCTGAGGGGTATAGAGGCCCGCCGCCCCGGGAAAGACGCCGCCTTCGTTGTTCGGGGCCATGCCACCCGTCACCATCAGCGCGACGCCGCCCCGCGCGCGGGTCGCGTAGAACTCCGCCACCCGGTTCCAGTCGCCCCGCTCCTCGAGGTTGGTGTGCATGGACCCCATCAGCACGCGGTTCTTCAGCGTGACATGCCCAAGGTCGAGCGGGCGCAGCAGGTGCGGATATGACGTCATGTGTGGACCTCCCTCTTTGGCTGGCACCACACACCATGACCCGCCCGCCGTCCACGTCAACGTGGCGTCATTGGTGTTTGGGGCACCTTCCCGGAAGGCCGCCCGGCGGTGCATGGCGCGCCCGGCGAAGACGGGCCGCGCCCGCACGAGGTGCGCCCGTGATCCCGGGAGACGGGCCGCGAAGACGACCACCCCCGTCAGCCGTCATGGCGTCGCGCCCGAAGGCATCCCGGGGGTCCGCCCTCCCTTCCGTCTCTCCGACGCGGATCTCATCCTCGACGGCGCCGCGCCACGGCTGCCGAAGGCGGACTCTCTCCCTTCATCTTGGTGCAAAATACCTCGGGGGGCCCCGCAGGGGCGGGGGCAGCGCCCCCTCCCCCGGACACGAAAAAGGCGGCGCACCGATACCCGGCGCGCCGCCCCTGTTGCCGACCCAAAAGGGCCTTATTCCGCCGCGTCCCGCCGGGGCAGAACCCAGCCCGGGCGCGGGTAGTGGCAGGTGTAGCCGTGCGGAATGCGCTGCAGGTAATCCTGGTGCTCGGGCTCGGCCTCCCAGAAATCGCCCACCGGCTCGACCTCCGTCACCACCTTGCCGGGCCAGAGGCCCGAGGCGTCCACGTCGCGGATCGTCTCCAGCGCGACTTCACGCTGCGCCTCGTCGACGTAGTAGATGGCCGAGCGGTAGGACATGCCCCGGTCGTTGCCCTGCCGGTTGGGCGTGGTCGGGTCGTGGATCTGGAAGAAGAACTCCAGCAGCCGGCGATAGCTGGTCTTCTCCGGGTCGAAGAGGATCTCGATCCCCTCCGCATGGGTCCCGTGGTTGCGGTAGGTCGCGTTGGGCACGTCGCCCCCGGTATAGCCCACCCGGGTCTTTTCCACCCCCGGCAGCTTGCGGATCAGGTCCTGCATTCCCCAGAAGCAGCCCCCAGCCAGAACGGCACGTTCGGTCATTGGATCTCCTCCACCTGGTCGATGTACTGGCCGTAGCCTTCGGCCTCCATGTCGTCGCGGTGCACGAAGCGCAGCGAGGCCGAGTTGATGCAGTAGCGCAAACCGCCCCGGTCGGACGGCCCATCCGGAAAGACATGCCCCAGATGGCTGTCGCCGTGGCGCGAACGTACCTCCGTGCGGATCATGCCGTGCGTGGTGTCCCGCAGTTCCACGACGTTCTCGGGTTCGATCGGCTTCACGAAGCTCGGCCAGCCGCATCCCGATTCGTACTTCGCGGCGCTGGCGAACAGCGGCTCCCCGGACACCACGTCGACGTAGATGCCGGGCTCCTTGTTTCCCAGGTATTCCCCGGTGCCCGGACGCTCCGTACCGCTCTGCTGCGTGACGCGATACTGCTCTGGCGTCAACGTGGCGATAACGTCCGGTCTGCGTTCATATTTTGGCATGTGCGTCCTCCTGTGCGGTCTGCAACGGAAGATGGGGCCTGTTGCGAATAAGCAAAGCCCCGCCGAAACATCGTACACATGAATGTGGGCAGCCTTGCGCCAAAAAGGTTCACCTGTCATGAAACAGGCGGGTGACAACGCTTTCTCCCAAGAACACGCAAGTCGCCTCGGGCGCGGAGATGGCAGCTCTGCGCCCGTCAATACCCCTCCGGACATCCACGGCTTGCATCGCAGCGTTCCGAAGCCCTGCTCTCGCAGGAACCTGTACATTTCGAGTGAATGCGTATTGGCAGCACGTCCCCCCACTCGGCAAATCGGATTCCATCACGGAATGAACGCCCGCGCAAGAGTCACGTTGCCGTGGCGTCTACTGTTTTTTCGGCAATCCGCGAAATGTGACCGAACTGCCGCGCCCCGTCAGCCCTTGCCGCGCAGGCGCCCAACCGCCCAGCGGGCCGCGTCCCGGACGGCCTCGTCGGGGTCGTCGCACAGCCCCTGCGCCACCGGCTCCAGCGCCGCCCGGCCCGAGTTGCCCACGGCATACATCACGTTGCGCACCATGCGGTCGCGCCCGATCCGCTTGATCGGAGAGCCGGAGAACCGCGCCCGGAATCCGGCGTCGTCCAGCGCCGCCAGATCGGCCAGCGGCGGGGCGCGCAGGTCGTCGCGGGCGTGATACTTCACCTCCTGCGCGACCCCTGCGAACTTGTTCCACGGGCAGACCGCAAGGCAGTCGTCGCAGCCGTAGATGCGGTTGCCCAGCCCGGGGCGCAGTGCCTCGTCCACCGGGCCCCTGTGCTCGATCGTCAGGTAGGAGATGCAGCGCCGCGCATCCAGCCGGTAGGGCGCGGGAAAGGCATCGGTCGGGCAGACGTCGAGGCAGCGGCGGCACGAACCGCAATGATCCGCTTCCGCCCCGTCCGGCGTCAGGTCGAGCGTCGTGAAGATGCAGCCGAGGAAGAACCACGACCCCAGCCTGCGCGACACGAGGTTGGTGTGCTTGCCCTGCCAGCCCAGACCCGCGGCCTGCCCCAGCGGCTTCTCCATCACCGGCGCGGTGTCGACGAAGACCTTGATCTCCGGCCCCGCCGTGCCCTCCGCCTCTGCCGCCTCGATCAGCCAGCGGCCCAGCCGCTTCAGCCGCTTCTTGACCACGTCGTGATAGTCGCGATGGCGGGCATAGACGCTGACCGCGCCGCGCTCGGGCCGGTCCAGCACCGCCAGCGGGTCCTCCTCGGGGCCGTAGTCCTCCGCCAGCATCACGACGGAGCGCGCCTCGGGCCAGAGCGCCGCCGGATCGCCGCGCCAGTGCATCCGCTCCGCCAGCCAGCCCATCTGGCCGTGATAGCCTGCGCCCACAAAGGCCTGCAGCCGCGACATCACCTCGGGCAGGTCCGCCACGCGGGCGACACGGCAGTCGGAAAACCCGACCTCTGCCGCTTCCCGCTTCAGCGTTGCCGTCAGATCCTGCACACGACCCCCGTTCCTCTCTGTCCGAAGTGTCCCCGACCGCGGCACGTCATGCCGCGCAGGGCAACCGGCCTCAGAAGTCGAGGTCGGCGTAATGGGCGGGCGGCGGGAAGCCCGGCACCTGGTCGGCCAGGATCGAGCGGAAGGCAGGGCGCGACTTGATCTTCGCGTACCAGTCCTTGACCACCGACGACCGGTTCCAGTCCACGTCCGAGATGTAGTCCAGCGACGACAGGTGCGCGGCGGCGGCGAAATCGGCCAGCGTCATGGAATCCCCGGCCAGCCAGCGGCGGTGATCCAGCAACCACGCCATGTAGTCGAGGTGGTACTTGACCGCCTTGGCGCCCGACTTGACGTTGCCGCTATCGGGGAAGCCGGCCTTCATCATCTTCTTGTTCACCCGCTCGTAAAGCAGCTTCGACGTCACCTCGTGGTGGAACTTGTCGTCGAACCAGCCCACCAGCCGGCGCACCTCGTAGCGCGCATCGGCAGAGCGCGGCATCAGCGAGGGTTCGGGATACTTCTCCTCGATCCATTCGCAGATCGCCGCCGACTCGGCCATTGTCTTGCCGTCGATCCGGATCACCGGAACCTTGGCCGCCGGGTTGCGCCGCAGGAAGTCCGGGTCCTGCTCCCAGTAGCGTTCCTCCACCAGCTCGCATTCGATCTTTTTCTCGGCGAGGCTCAACCGCACCTTGCGGCAGAACGGTGAAAGAGGAACGTGATAAAGCTTGGCCATTTAAGTCCTGTATGGTCGGGGAGCCCCCCACTAATAGAGGTCAAGGCCACCGGGATTCAAGCGCCTCCACGCGTCCCGGCCACGGCGCGCCGAAGCGCCGCTCATCCTTCGAAACAGTCGTCCCGCCCGTCGGCGGCAATCGTCGCCGCGCCGTCCTGGATCGACCGCGCCCGCCGGTCGACAGAGTTCGAGGGCCGCCCGGCGTTGCGCTCCTTCGGGTTGGGCAGGACCGCCGCCAGTAGCGCGGCCTGCCGCGCGCTCAGCGCATCGGCGCTCACCCCGAAGTAGTGCCGGGCCGCGGCCTCCACGCCAAAGACGCCCTCGCCGAACTCCGCCACGTTCAGGTAGACCTCAAGGATGCGCCGCTTGGACCACAGCGCCTCAACCATGGGGGTCATGCCGGCCTCCAGCCCCTTTCGGAACCACGACCGCTCCTGCCAGAGGTAAACGTTCTTCACCACCTGCTGGCTGATGGTCGACCCGCCGCGCGCCGCCCCTTCCGAGATCGCCGCCCGGATCGCGCCCATGTCGAACCCCCAGTGCTCGCAGAAATTGGCGTCCTCCGCCGCGACGGCAGAGCGGGCCATGACCGGCGCGATGTCCTCGAAGTCGACCCAGTCGCGTTCCAGCGCGCCCAGCCGCGACCGCTCCACCCACATGGTGTGCGTCATCGGCGGGTCGACCACGCTGAACAGCGCCACCGCCACGACCACCAGTCCTGCCATCAGCACCACTCCCCGCAGCACGAGCCTGCGCAGCCTCCGTTTCAGGGGAAGCCTGCCCGCCGTGCGTGCCTTGTCGCTCTTTGTCTTCCGCGCGTCCGTCTTGCGCGCCGCTTTTGCCCGTCTTGCCATCCCCCTTGTCTACACTGACGGGCGGCGGGTTCGAGAGCAAAAAAAGGAGCGCCCCGAAGGACGCCCCGCAGCCTGCCCGTACGGCCAGGCGAACCACTTGTTACCGTCAAAAGGGAACCCCTTACCAACGCCCCCTATATTGCTTCGGAAGGTGGCCCCGACCGTGCGCAAAAGTGGCGAGAAAGAGGTTTTTGACCTAACGTCAACCAATTTCGCGGATTTCGTAGTCGCGCTTTATCCCTGAGGTTGTCCTACCCCATTCACTTTCACGCATACGTTTCTGATGCGCCTCGAAGGCGGCGGAATCGGTGAATCGCTCCGCGACGCGCCAGACCAGCGGACCGCAGGGCTCCACCTCGAACGACAGGCAGCCCGGTTCCGCCCGGGTCAATGCAACGTGTTCGGGCAGCGCCTGACGCACCCGCTCCGCCTCTGCGGCGTCGGCGCAGATCAGCCGCCCCGTCAGTTCGATCATGTCCCCTCCCCCGCGCCCGTCCAGCCGGAGCCCGTCCAAAGCCGATAAAAAAAGGTCCCCGCCCGGGGGCAGGGACCTTCGATGTCCAACGCGGGGATCACTCCGCCGGAACGGCGAGGCTCTCCTCGATGCCCAGCGGATGCGGGATCTTGTTCAGCATCTCCTTCGGGCAGACCTGCACGAAGTGCGCCTTCTCCAGGTCCCAGTGCTGCAGGATCTCCGCCGCGCGCTGCGACCGGGTCTCGGCCAGGTGGCGCTCGATCAGGTCCTTCAGCTGGTCTTCCCAGGCCGACACGGTCACCGGGCAGGTCACCAGGCTTTCCATGTTCATCATGTCGCGCGCCTGATCGTCCGGATCGTACAGGTAGGCCATGCCGCCCGTCATCCCCGCACCGAAGTTCGCGCCGATCGGCCCGAGGATCACGGCGACACCGCCGGTCATGTACTCGCAGCCGTTCGACCCGCAGCCCTCGACCACGACCTTCGCACCCGAGTTGCGCACCGCGAACCGCTCTCCGGCCCGGCCTGCGGCAAACAGGTAGCCGTCGGTCGCGCCGTACAGCACGGTGTTGCCGATGATCGTGTTCTCCGACGCCACCAGCGGCGAGACCAGCGGCGGACGCACCACGATGGTGCCCCCCGACAGGCCCTTGCCGACATAGTCGTTGGCGTCGCCCGACACTTCCAGCTTCAGCCCCGGGGCCGCGAAGGCACCCAGCGACTGCCCGGCAGAGCCGGTCAGCTTGACGTGCAGGTGATCGGGCTGCAGCGCGTTGCGCATCCCGAACTTCGACACGATGTGCGACGAGGTCCGCGTGCCCACGGTCCGGTGCGTATTCATCACCGCGTAGGACAGCTGCATCTTCTCGCCGTCCTTCAGGAACCGCGCCGCATCGCGCACGATCTCCGCGTCGAGCGTATCGGGAACCGGGTTCCGATCCTTGTCGCGGTTGTACTGGATCGAGTCGGACCCATCCACGCGGATCAGCAGCGGGTTCAGGTCGAGGTCGTCGAGATGCTCCGCACCGCGCGACACCTGCGTCAGCAGGTCCGCCCGGCCGATCACGTCCGCAAGCGAGCGTGCACCGATCTCGGCGAGGATCTCCCGCACTTCCGTCGCGTAGAAGGAAATGAGGTTCACCACCTTGTCGGCGTTGCCTGTGAACTTCTCGCGCAGCGCCGGGTCCTGGGTGCAGACGCCCACCGGGCAGGTGTTCGACTGGCACTGACGGACCATGATGCAGCCCATTGCGATCAGCGCGGCGGTGCCGATGCCGAACTCCTCGGCGCCCATCATGGCGGCCATCACGATGTCGCGGCCCGTGCGCAGGCCGCCGTCGGTCCGCAGCGTGACCCGCGACCGCAGGTTGTTCATCGCCAGCACCTGGTGCGCTTCGGACAGCCCCATCTCCCACGGCAGGCCGGCGTACTTGATCGAGGTCGCCGGAGACGCCCCGGTGCCGCCGTTGTGGCCCGAGATCAGGATGATGTCGGCCTTGGCCTTCGCCACGCCCGCCGCGATGGTGCCGACGCCCGAGGACGCCACCAGCTTCACCGTGACCTTGCAGCGCGGGTTGATCTGCTTGAGGTCGTAGATCAGCTGCGCAAGGTCCTCGATCGAGTAGATGTCGTGGTGCGGCGGCGGCGAGATCAGCGTCACACCCTTGGTCGAATGGCGCAGGCGCGCGATCAGGTCGGTGACCTTCATGCCGGGCAGCTGGCCGCCCTCGCCGGGCTTGGCACCCTGCGCAACCTTGATCTCAAGCTCCTCGCAGTGGTTCAGGTACTCGGCGGTGACGCCGAACCGGCCCGAAGCCACCTGCTTGATCTTCGCCGACGGGTTGTCGCCGTTGGGCTCGGGCACGAAGTGTGCCGGATCCTCGCCACCCTCGCCGGAGTCGGACTTGGCCCCGATGCGGTTCATGGCGACGTTCAGCGTCTTGTGCGCCTCGGGCGACAGCGCCCCCAGCGACATGCCCGGCGTCACGAACCGCTTGCGGATCGCGGTGATCGACTCGACCTCTTCCAGCGGGATCGGCTTGCCCAGCGGCTTGATGGCCAGAAGGTCGCGCAGGTGGATCGGCGGGTTCGCCTGCATCGCGTTGGAATACTGCTTCCACAGCTCGTAGGACGCCCGGTCGCAGGCCGCCTGCATCAGGTGCATGACCTGCGCGCCCCATGCGTGGGTCTCGCCGGACTTGCGCGCCTTGTAGATGCCGCCGATGGGCAGCACGTCGCGGCCCGACAGGAAGCCCAGCCTGTGCACCTCCTCGGCCTTCTTCTGGATGCCCTTCACGCCGATGCCGGAAATGCGCGACAGCATGCCGGGCAGGTACTCGGCGCACATCGCACGGCTGAGGCCCACGGCCTCGAAGTTCAGGCCGCCGCGGTAGGACGAGATGACCGAGATGCCCATCTTCGACATGATCTTCAGCAGGCCCTGGTCGATGGCCTCGCGATACCGCGCCACCGCCTCGGTCAGGGTCATGTCCAGCAGGCCGCGCTTGATGCGGTCCGCCAGGCTGTCCTCGGCGAGGTAGGGGTTCACGGTGGTCGCGCCCGCGCCGATCAGCACCGCAAAGTAATGCGGGTCGATGCATTCCGCCGACCGCACGTTGATCGAGGTGAACGTCCTCAGCCCCTTGCGCGTCAGGTGGCTGTGCACCGCGCTGGTGGCGAGGATCATCGGCATCGCGACCTTGTCTTCCGAGGTCCGCTCGTCGGTCAGGATGAGGTGCCCCGCGCCGGAGCGCACGGCATCCTCCGCCTCGGCCCGGATGCGCGCCAGACCGTCCCGCAGCGCGTCCGGCCCGGGTGTGAAGGTGCAGTCCAGCGTGACGCAGGGCGCGTTGAAGTGCTTCTGCAGCTCGGCGAACTGGGCGTTGCCGATGAACGGCGTGTCCAGCACGAGGATCTCGGTCTGGCTCGACGACTCGTCCAGCACGTTCTTCAGGTTGCCGAAGCGCGTCTTCAGGCTCATCACGCGGAATTCGCGCAGGGAGTCGATCGGCGGGTTGGTCACCTGGCTGAAGTTCTGGCGGAAGTAATGCGACAGCGGGCGGTACTTCTTCGACAGCACGGCCGACGGCGTGTCGTCGCCCATCGACGCGATCATCTCCTTGGCGTCTTCCGCCATCGGCGCCAGCACCTGCTCCAGCTCCTCGATGGAGTAGCCGGCCGCGATCTGCCGGCGGCGCAGCTCGGCACCCTCGAAGATCGGCTTCTCGGTGATGGCGTTCAGCGCGGCGTCAAGCTCGGTGATCTTGCCGACCCACTCGCCGAACGGCTGGCTGGCCGCCAGGCGGTCCTTGATCTCCACGTCGTGGTAGAGCTTGCCGTCCTTCATGTCGACGGCGATCATCTGGCCCGGGCCAAGCGCGCCCTTCTCGCGGACCGTGGCCTCGTCGACAGGCACCATGCCCGCCTCCGACCCCGCGATCAGCATGCCGTCGCCGGTCACCACGTAGCGCATCGGCCGCAGACCATTCCGGTCGAGCCCGCCGCACACCCAGCGCCCGTCGGTCATCGCCAGCGCCGCCGGACCGTCCCACGGCTCCATCACGGAGTTGCAGTAGGAATACATGTCGCGCCAGGATTCCGGCAGCTCGATGGCCTGCTTCGACCAGGATTCCGGCACCAGCATGGTCTTCGCCATCGGCGCGTTGCGCCCGGCGCGCACCAGCACCTCGAACACCGAATCCAGCGCCGCCGAGTCCGACGACCCGGTGGCGATGATCGGCTTGATGTCCTCCGCGAGGTCGCCGAACGCCGAAGACGCCATGCGGATCTCGTGGCTCTTCATCCAGTTGACGTTGCCCTTCAGCGTGTTGATCTCGCCGTTGTGCGCCAGCATGCGGAACGGCTGCGCCAGCCACCACTGCGGGAAGGTGTTGGTGGAATAGCGCTGGTGATAGATCGCGAACGCGCTCTCGAACCGCTCGTCCTGCAGGTCCGGGTAGAACTCGCTGACCTGTTCCGCCAGCATCATGCCCTTGTAGATGATCGACCGGCAGGACAGCGACGCGATGTACAGGCCGCCCGAGCCGGCGATCCCCGCCGCCGCCGCCGCCTTCTCGATCCGCCGCCGGATCACGTAAAGCTCGCGCTCGAACTGCTCCTCGTCCACGCCCTTCGCGTTCGAGATCAGGATCTGCTCGATCTCGGGCCGCGTCGCGTTGGCCTTCTCGCCGAGGCAGGCCACCGACACCGGCACGTGACGCCAGCCGTAGATGTAATAGCCCATCCGCAGGACCTCGGTCTCCACGATGGTCCGGCAGGCCTCCTGCGCGCCGAAATCCGTGCGCGGCAGGAACACCTGGCCCACCGCCAGCAGCTCGTCCTTGCGCGGCGTGTGGCCGGTGCGCTCGACCTGGTCGTAGAAGAACGGCACCGGGATCTGCACGTGGATGCCCGCGCCGTCGCCGGTCTTGCCGTCCGCATCCACCGCGCCGCGGTGCCAGATCGCCTTCAGCGCGCCGATGCCCGCCTCCACGACCTTGCGCGACGGCTTGCCGTCAAGGCTGACCGCAAGACCCACCCCGCACGAGGAATGCTCCTCGCTCTCGTGGTACATGCCGTTCTCCGACATCCACTTGCGCTTGGCTTCCTCGGCCCGGACCCACTCTGCATCGTACTTGGTCATGGCTCACGCCCTCCATTCGTGGCCCCGGAGGGCCGTCTCAGTCCCGCGGGCCGCGCGGCCCGGTTTCCAGATGAGCCTTCCGGCCCCGTTCCCGGAAAGCGCCGAAGCCCCTGCTTCTCTGCTTTCCAAATACTCAACTGTCCCCGCGCCGCCACGGCGCGCGGACCTCAGTCCTCCGGGCCGCCGCCCTCCAGCACGCCGAAACGCTCGACGCACTCCTGCCGCGTCAGCAGGCGCCGCCCGTCCCCCGCATAGGCGAAGCTGTCGGGCTTGTGGTCGATGTAGATCTCGTTCGTCATCTCGAAGCCGCAGGCGTCGTCGAAGATGCCGATGGGCAGCTCCGTGTTGCCGAACCACCGGCTCTCCTGCGTCACCCGGAAATAGAGCCCCGAGCCGCAGCGCCCGCAGAACCCCCGTTCCGCCCAGTCCGACGAGGCGATGACCGAGACCGGCCCCTCCCACGTCACCTTCTCCGTCGGCACCGTCACACCGATCAGCGCCGAGCCGGTCCAGCGGCGGCACATCTCGCAGTGGCAGGCGCCCACGTTCACCGGCACCTCGGTGGCGGAGAAACGCACCGCGCCGCACATGCAGCCGCCGGTCTGCGGCCCGGACCGCAGCGCGCTCATCGCACCCGCTCCGCCACAGGTTCCGCAACAGGCTCCAGCGCGCTCATCATCACGCCGCAGTCGTAGATCGGCTCCAGCGCGCCAAAGCCCGGCTCGCCGGGATAGATGAACTCCTTCGGCGTCCGGTCGAACGAGGATTCCACCCCGTCGAACACCGCCTTGCCGCGACCGGCAAAGAACCGGCGGTGCACGGGCGAGACATACTCCGACCCGGTGTAGGTGCCCATCACGCTGCCGTCGGCATTCAGGAAGTTGACCTCGAACACGGTGCGGTACAGCGGCTCGCCGTCGATCACCACGTTGCGGTCGACGATCCGGTCCTCGCCGGTGACCCGCTGCACGCTGCCGTCCGGGGTGCGCTGCTCGAAATCCATGCTGTCGATGCCGGTCTCCAGAAGCGTGTCCATCGAGGCCGGATCCTTCGCCGGCAGCAGCGTCACCGTGGGTGCACCGCCCGGCAGTTGCCGGCTGGTGATCCACTGCGCCTGCGCGTCGATCCGGCTCTGGTAGACCGGACCCTCGTCGGTAAAGACCTCGCGGAAGCGGTCGGTGCCCGCGGCGGCGCAGGTGTAGTGATGCTCCACCCGGCAATCGCGGTGCTGCACGGTCAGGTAGGCGGTGCAGCCCTCGGGCGGTGCAAAGACCGCCGACTGCGCGGCCAGCGCCACCGGCAGGCAGCACGACAGGAGGGCCGAAAGCCCCGCCGTCACCATGCGCTGCACCGATTTACGCATCCTCAACCCTTTTGCCGGTTCGGGTCAGCGCTGCGGACCCTTAACACTTGTGAATGTCGCACGCCGCCCCGCGCGGGCGCCGCTTCAGGAGGTTAACAACCGGCCGGTTCAGGGGGTCGAAACGGCCGGAAAGCGCATCCTAGGCGGGAATTGCACCGCAATCCCCGCAACTCAAAGGTTATTCAGCCGCCACGGCCGTCTTTGCGTCAAGATCCTTTAACAGCGCCTCGACACAGTCGCGCCCGTCGCGGATCGCCCAGACCACCAGCGAGGCACCGCGCACGATGTCGCCGATCGCGTAGACCCCCGGAAGCGCCGTGCGGCCGGTGGTGAACTCCGCCTTGACGGTGCCCCAGCGGGTCACGTCGAGGCCCGGCACACCCCAGAGCGTCGGCAGCTCTTCCGGCTCGAAGCCGAGCGCCTTGATCACCAGATCCGCCGGTTCGTCGTAGTCCGATCCGTCGATCAGCTCCGGCCGCTGGCGGCCCGAGGCATCCGGCGCGCCAAGGCGCATCTTCTGCACGCTCACCGCGCTGACGACGTCGCCGCCTTTGAAGCCCGCCGGTGCGGTCAGCCATTCGAAGACCACGCCCTCTTCCTCGGCGTTCTGCACCTCGCGCTGCGACCCGGGCATGTTGGCGCGGTCGCGGCGATAAAGACACTTCACGCTCTCGGCGCCCTGGCGGATCGCGGTGCGGACGCAGTCCATGGCGGTGTCGCCGCCGCCGATCACCACGACCTTCTTGCCCTTGGCGTTCAGCGTGCCGTCCTCGAACTCCGCCACCGTGTCGCCGAAGTTGGCCGACTTGTTGGAGGCGGTGAGGTAGTCGATCGCCTTGACGATGCCCTTTGCGCCCGCGCCCGGCCCGCCGAGGTCGCGCGACTTGTAGACGCCGGTGGCGATGATGACCGCATCATGTTGTGCGCGGATCTCGTCGAAGGACATGTCGTCGCCGACGTTGCAGTTCATGACGAAGCGCACGCCGCCGTCTTCCAGCTGCTTGACGCGGCGCATGACCACGTCCTTCTCCAGCTTGAAGCCGGGGATGCCGTAGGTCAGCAGCCCGCCCGCGCGGTCGTAGCGGTCATAGACCGTGACCTGCACACCGGCGCGGCGCAGCATGTCCGCCGCGGCAAGGCCGCCGGGGCCCGCACCGATGATGCCGACCGACTCCTCGCGCTCACGCGCGGGCGAGGCGGGCTTCACCCAGCCGTTTTCCCACGCGGTGTCGAGGATGTATTTCTCGACCGTGCCGATGGTGACGGTGCCGTGGCCCGATTTCTCGATCACGCAGTTGCCTTCGCACAGGCGGTCCTGCGGGCAGATGCGGCCGCAGATCTCCGGGAAGGTGTTGGTGGACTGCGCCAGTTCGTAGGCTTCCTCCATCCGCCCGGTCGCGGTCAGCCGCAGCCAGTCGGGGATGTTGTTGTGCAGCGGGCAATGGCTCTGGCAGTAAGGCACGCCGCACTGCGAACACCGCGCCGCCTGCTCCTTCGCACGGGCGTCGGCGAACTCCGCGTAGATCTCGTTGAAATCCTTGTTGCGGACGTTCGCGTCACGCTTGTCCGGCATCTGGCGCTCGGTGGTGACGAATTTCAGCATCGGCTGCTTGGCCATGTGTCGTGAAACCTCTTGCAGGGGTCAACCTCGTATCGCCGCCTCTGTACCGAAGCTTGATACGGAATAAAAGTCATAAGTGCTGACCTAAATGGCGATTTTCACGCCCCCGGATACCGATATTTGGCCTTCCGGGCCGAAATATGGGTAGCAAACCGGACCTATTTTCACTCTTTTCTCTGAGAAACAGGGGGTTATACCGAAGCTGACCGATTTGCCGGAGCCGCTCGATGCCGCTGACCCAACTCCTGATTCTCGCACTGATCCAAGGTATTACCGAGTTTCTCCCGATTTCCTCCTCGGGTCACCTGATTCTTCTGCCCAACCTGACCGGAATGCAGGATCAGGGCCTCGCCATCGACGTTGCCGTCCACGTGGGCACCCTGGGGGCCGTGCTGCTGTATTTCCGGGCAGATGTGAAAGAGGCGGTCTCCGGCCTGCCCCGCCTGCTGACGGGACATATGGACACACCGGGTGCCCGGCTCGCCTTCCTGCTGATCGTCTCGACCATCCCGGTTATCGTCGCGGGCCTCGCGCTGAAGGTCCTCGGCATCGACGAGATGCTGCGCTCCACCGCCGTGATCGGCTGGACGATGCTGGTCTTCGGGCTGGTGCTCTGGTGGGCCGACCGCACCGGCAAGGAAGAGAAGACCGACACCGACTGGTCGCTGAAGGACGCCATCATCATGGGGCTCTGGCAGGCCGTCGCCCTGATCCCCGGCACCTCGCGTTCGGGCATCACGATCACCGCCGCGCGGATGCTGGGCTACACCCGCACCGACGGCGCGAAGCTCGCCATGCTGATGTCGATCCCGACGATCCTCGCCTCCGGCGCGCTGCTGAGCCTCGACGTGCTCACCGGCGACGACACGGTGGTGGTGAAGGACGCGCTGATCGGCGCCGCCTTTGCCTTCCTCGCGGCGCTTCTGGCACTGACCCTGATGATGCGCCTGCTGCGCAGCGTCAGTTTCACGCCCTACGTCATCTACCGGGTGATCCTCGGCGCGATCCTGCTCTGGATCGCCTACACCTGACGGAGGCCGGGCCGAATCTCAGGCCCGGTGATACGGCGCCCCGGCCAGGATCGAGGCCGCCCGGTACAGCTGCTCCGCCAGCATCACCCGCACCAGCATGTGCGGCCAGACCATCGCGCCGAAACTGAGCGAAAAATCCGCCTCGGCGCGCAGCCCGGGGTCGATGCCGTCAGCGCCCCCGATGACGAAGGCCAGATCGGAACAGCCGCCGTCGCGCAGGTCCGCCAGCTTTCCGGCAAACTCCGGCGAGGTCATCAGCGCACCGCGTTCATCGAGGGTACAAAGCTTCGCGCCGCCGGGCAGCGCCTTGCGCAGCAGCACGGCCTCTGCCGCCATGCCGCCGCCCTTGCGGTCGTCGACCTCGACCACGCGCGCAGGGCCAAGGCCAAGCGACCGGCCGCTGCGGTCGAACCGCTTGAGATAATCGTCGATCAGGGCGCGTTCCGGACCGGCCTTCAGCCGGCCCACCACGCACAGGTGCACTTTCACGTCGCGTCCGGACCTTCCATCAGGCCGAAGCGGTCGCGGGCATCCACATCTTCTCGAGCTGGTAGAACTCGCGCACTTCGGGGCGGAACACGTGCACGACAACGTCGCCCGCGTCGATCAGCACCCAGTCCCCGATGTCCTTGCCTTCCATCTTGCACTGGACGCCCAGCTCCGACTTCAGGGTCTCGGCCAGCTTGTCCGAGAGCGCGGCGACCTGCCGGGTCGACCGGCCGGAGGCAATCACCATCCAGTCACAGACAGAGGACTTCCCGCGCAGGTCGATCTGCACGACGTCTTCGGCCTTGTTGTCGGAGAGGGTGGAGAGGACCGTGGCGAGGATCTCGCTGCTCGTCGGGTCCGGTCGGGTCGGCGCCGTCATCGGCTGACCCTGTTCAGCGGGTGTACCCGCATGTGCCATTGCAGACAGGACATTGTCCTCCTTCGGATAGCGCGCCTGTGACACGCCCCGGCGCCGGGCTGCCTATGAATATAGCAGCGCAAATGTGAATTCTCAATGTCGTGCCGACACGGACGGCAAAGCCGCGCCACACCCCCGGAAAGCTGCCCGTTTTCCGGGCGCGGATCGCATGGTCCGCTCCGGGCATCGCGCCTCACCGGGCCGCATCCGTCACCCGCCCGAACCGCCAGCGCACCCACGGCCGCCCAGCAATCCGCCCCAACGCTCCGGCGCAACCGGCACCCCGCGCCGAAGAACGGCCTCCCGGTCTCACCCCGCACCCAGTGCAAGATACCCCACATAGACCAGCCACAGCGCCGCCAGCCCCCAGGCCACGTGCATCACCCGCGTCAGTCGCCGGTGCCGTGCCGTGTAGTCGCGGAAGGCCTCCTCGTCGGGCGCCTCGTACTCCGGCGCCTCGCCCAGCCGCCGCCTCAGCGCGGTGGGCAGATCGCGCGCCATCCGCCGGATGCGCGTCCGCCGCCAGTTCGACGCCGCCATGACGACGAACACGCAGACCATCGCCAGGGACCATACCGGATTGGCCTGCATCAGACGCCTCCCGCTTCTCTGCTTTGCAAATACTCAAATCCCGGCGTGCGGGCCATACGCCACGCCAGACGCCGCGCGCACCCGGCGTAGGGTGGGGCTCCGCGCCACCGTGCCCCGACGGCCACACAGCCCGCCCAACCCACAGTCGCAGACCTCACCCCGGCCGCTGCGGCAGCACCGCCACCGCCTCCTGCAACCGCCCGTCAGGCACGGTGTTGTCCCGCACCTTCGTGCGTTTCAGAAGCTTCCAGCCGTTGGTGATGTTGCGGCAATGCCAGAACCAGGCATCCTTCGCGCGGAACCACGTCGGGAACGGCAGCCGCTCCAGCCGGTGCTGGCGCCACTCGAACCCGCGCAACGGCCCCGAGGGCACCATGCACCACTTGTCCGGACAGGCCTGCGCCGGATCGTCGCGCCAGCCATGCGCCGCGTGGAACGGCACGCCCTCGAACCCCGGCTCCGGATGCACCCAGTAGCCCGGGAAGGCGAGGTAACCGAACCGGCTCGCCGCCGCCCGGTCGAAGATCGAGCCCTCGGACATCACCAGTTCGTCGAGGTCGCAGTTCAGCACGGCGCGGGCATCCCACAGGAACCGGTGCCGCACCGCGTTCAGCACGCAGAACTGCAGGAACAGCTCGGAGTTGGCATAGGGTTTCCTGCCGCGCGGCCCGTAAGGCACGGAGGTCGAGAGCACCCGCGCCACCGGCACGCCGCTCGCCTCCAGCGCCGCCTGCACCGCCGTGCGCCCGTACTCCGCCGAGCCGTTGTCGACGAACAGCACCGCATCGGCGCCGTGGTGGATCATGTGGAAGCGCACCCAGTCCTCGATCCACGCCGGATCGTTGTCCTTCGACAGGGTGACCAGCACGTTGCGCCCGGCAAAGCCCGCCTCCGGCCCGTGCACGGCGCTCTCCCCGCGCCAGCCGCCCACCTCGACCGAGACGGCCGCGGGGCAGCGCGCCGACGGCAGCGAGATCACCGTGTGGCGGTCGTAGGTCCGGAACCGCGCCCGCACCGCCCGCCCGTCCAGCGCGAACCGCGCGCCGCGCAGCGCAGGCGCAAGGTTGTTCAGCCGCGGGCAGATCAGCCGCACCACCCCGTCGCGCCAGACCGCGTCCAGCCACAGCGTGCGCGCGTCGAACCGCTCGAGGTAGTCGTCCTCCCAAAAGGATTCCTTCACCCGCGGCTGCCGTTCCAGCCCGCTGCCGTCCAGCGTCAGGGTCGCGAAATCGGTCAAGCGCCACTCCCTGTCCGGCCCTATCTCGTCCGGACCGGGCTTGGCATGGATCGTGCTGACCGTTCAAGCGGCAACAAACGTGCCATCCCCGTCTTTTCTTGCGACTAAGTCGCATCAACATTGACTTCTTGCGAATGACTCTCATATTCAACCGGGAAAGGACAGCTTACATGACATTTACACGCCGGACCTTCCTTGGCGCCGCGGCCGCCCTTCCCCTCCTGCCGCGCAGGGGCCACGCCGCGCCGCCGCTCAGGGTCACCGCCACCACGGGCATGATCGCCGACACCGCGCGCAACGTGGCGGGCGGGCTGGCCGAGGTGACCGCGCTGATGGGCCCGGGCGTCGATCCGCACGGCTACCGCCAGACCCGCTCCGACATCGTCACCCTGACCCGGGGCGACGTGGCGCTGCGCAACGGCCTCAACCTCGAGGCGCAGCTCGAGGACCTCTTCGAAACCCTGTCCAGCCGCGTGCCCGTGGTGCCGGTTGCCGAATCCGTCCCGGCAGAGGACATCCTGCACAACACGATCTACGAAGGCCGCCCGGACCCGCACGTCTGGATGGTGCCCCGCCACTGGCGGCACGCGGTCGGGGCGACCCGCGACGCGCTGACCGGCCTGCGTCCCGACCAGGCCGAGACCTTCGCCGCCAACACCGACGCCTACCTCGCGGAGCTGGCCGGGCTCCAGTCCTACGCGGCAGAGGTGCTGGCCACCGTGCCGGAACCCGCGCGCGTCCTCGTCACCGCCCACGATGCCTTTGCCTACTTCGGCGCCGAATACGGTTTCGAGGTCCTGGGCATCCAGGGCATCTCCACCGAATCCGAGGCCGGCCTGCAGCGCATCGCCATGCTGGTCGACACGCTCGTGACGCGCGGCATCGGCGCGGTCTTCGTCGAAAGCTCGGTCTCCGACCGCAACGTGCGCGCGCTGATCGAAGGGGCCGCCTCGCGTGGCGCCGACGTCCGCATCGGCGGAGAGCTGTTCTCCGACGCCATGGGCCAGCCCGGCACCTACGAGGGCACGTGGATCGGCATGATCGACCACAACGTGACCACGATCTGCAACGCGCTCGGCGGCACCGCCCCGGACCGCGGCATGAACGGCACGCTCAATGCAGGGATCTGAAATGCGCGGCCCCGACCTCGCCACATCCGCCGGACGCCCGGTGACCGAGGACCTCTCGGCGGCGCCGCTCGCCCTGCGCGGGCTGACCGTCTCCTATGGCGGCGAGCCGGTGATCTTCTCCATCGACATGACGCTGGCGCCCGGCACGATGACCGCGATCATCGGCCCCAACGGCGCGGGCAAGTCGACGCTGCTGAAGGCGGCGCTCGGGGTCATCAGGCCGCTCGCCGGCCGTGTCACCGCCTGGGGCGCCCCGCTCGAAGCGGCCCGCCACCGGATCGCCTACGTGCCGCAGCGCGCCTCCATCGACTGGGATTTCCCGACCACGGTCATGGACGTGGTGCTGATGGGCCTTTGGCGCGAACTGGGCCTGCTGAAGCGCACCCGCAAACACCACCGCGACGCGGCGCTGGCCTGCCTCTCCCGCGTGGGGATGGAGGGTTTCGCCGACCGCCAGATCGGCCAGCTGTCGGGGGGCCAGCAGCAGCGGGTCTTCCTCGCGCGGGCGCTGGCGCAGAAGGCAGACCTCTACATGCTGGACGAACCCTTTGCGGGGGTAGACGCCGCCACCGAAAGCGCGATCATCACCGTCCTGCACGCGCTGCGCGACGAGGGGCGCACCGTGCTTTCGGTGCACCACGACCTCGCCACCGTGCCGCGCTACTTCGACCGGGTCTTCCTGATCAACCGCCGCCGCATGGCCGAAGGTCCCACGGCCACGACCTTCACCGAAAAGGCGCTGGCCTCCACCTACGGCGGGCGGCTGCCCGACCCGCGCCTGCATCAGGGCGGACCGGAGCGGACCGGCCTGCCGAACACCGCCTGATCCGGACCCCGCTTCCCCGACATTGCCCAAAGGACACGACCCCGCACCATGCTTCTCGACGCGCTGACCCTGCAACTCGGCTACAACGCGACGCTGGTCGCGCTCGGCGCCGCCGCGCTGGGGCTGGCGGCGGGCACCGTGGGTGCCTTCCTCTTCCTGCGACAGCGGGCGCTGGTCTCGGATGCGATCAGCCACGCGACCCTGCCCGGCCTTGCCTGCGCCTTCCTTCTGATGGTCGCCTTCGGCGGTGAGGGCCGCAACCTCGCCGGGCTGATGGCGGGCAGCGCCGTGTCGGCCTGGATCGGCCTGTGGCTCACGGCCTGGCTGACCCGCCGCACCCGGCTGTCCGAGGACGCGGCCATCGGCGCCGTGCTCTCGGTCTTCTTCGGGCTGGGCGTGGTACTGCTGACGGTAATCCAGACCATGTCCGCCGGACGGCAGGCCGGGCTCGAAAGCTTCCTGCTCGGCTCGACCGCGGGCATGCTGCAAAGCGACGCGCTGCTGATCGCCGCCGGGGGCGCGCTGACGCTGGCCGCCACCCTGCTCCTGCGCCGCCCGCTCCTGATGATCGCCTTCGACGAAGGCTATGCCGCGCAGCGGGGCCTGAACGTGCCCGCTTTCGACATGGCGCTGATGACGCTGGTGATGGCGGTGACCGTGACCGGGCTGAAGATCGTCGGGCTGATCCTGATCGTCGCGCTGCTCATCATCCCGCCCGTCGCCGCCCGCTTCTGGACCGACCGCGCCCCGCATGTGGCGATGCTGTCCGGGCTGATCGGCGGCGCGTCGGGCTATGCCGGGGCGGCGCTGTCGGCCACCGCACCGCAACTGCCCACCGGGCCGATCATCGTGCTGACCTCCTTCGCCCTCTTCACCCTTTCGCTGATCGCCGCACCGGGGCGCGGGGTGCTGGCCACCGTGGTGCGTCACCGCCGCCTGCAACGCCGGGTCCACCTGCGGCAGGGGCTTCTGGCGCTCGCCCACGGCCAGCCGGTCTACGAAGACCTCACCCGCCGCATGCTCCGCGCCAACGGCCTGCTGCGCGCCGACGGCGTCCCCACCGAGAGGGGCCGCGCCCGCGCCGCGCAGGAGGCCCTGGACGAGGCCCGCTGGCAGGCGCTGCGCCGCGCGCCCCACCTGTCCGAACTCGCCGCACGCGACGACGGCCTGACCCGGATCGAGGACATCCTGACCCGCGACCAGATCGCCACGCTCGACACGCGCCTCGGCCCGAAGGGAACAGTGGCATGACCGGTCTGCCCGATCCTGTCCGCATCGCGAAGCCCGCACACGCCCCACAACCGGCGCAGCAGACCCGCATAGCCCGCCAGGCGCCGCCCGCCCCAATCCCGGGGGGTGCGTCATGAACCCCGAGTTCCTCGCCCTCTCCCTGCCGCCGATGCTGATCGGCACGCTGGCCGCGATGGCCTGCGCCCTGCCCGGCAACTTCCTGCTGCTGCGGCGGCAGGCGCTGATCGGTGACGCGATCTCGCACACCGTGCTGCCGGGAATCGTGGTCGCCTTTCTCGTGACCGGCACGATCGCCGCCGTGCCGATGATGCTGGGTGCGGCCGGGGCAGCACTTGTTGCCGTGGTCCTGATCGAGGCCGTCCGGCGGCTTGGCCGGGTGGAACCCGGCGCGGCCATGGGCGTCGTCTTCACCGCGATGTTCGCCGGCGGCGTGCTGCTGCTGGAACAGACCGACACCGCGTCGGTGCACCTCGACGTGGAGCACGCGCTCTACGGCAACCTCGAAAGCCTGATCTGGCTCGACGGTTTTTCGTGGAGCGCGCTGATTGATCCCGCCGCGCTCGCCACGCTGCCGCCGGAACTGGGCCGCATGGCCGCGGCGCTGGCCGTCGTCGCGGTCGCGACATGGTTGTTCTGGCGGCCGCTGAAGCTCGCCACCTTCGACGAAGCCTTCGCCCGCACCCTCGGCCTGCCGGTGACGCTGATCTCGCTGGGCATCGTGACGATGGCGGCACTCGCGGCCGTGGCCGCCTTCGACGCCGTAGGCTCGATCATCGTGATCGCGATGTTCATCTGCCCCCCCGCCTGCGCCCGCCTGATGACCAACCGGCTGGAACGCCAGGTGGCCTGGTCCCTGGGTTTTGCCACACTCTCCGCCGTCCTGGGGTATGTCCTGGCTGGGTACGGCCCGCTCTGGTTGGGCAGCTCTGCTTCGGTCTCCGCCGCCGGGATGATTGCCACGGTGTCGGGCGTACTACTCGGGCTGACCGCGCTCTTCGGCCCCCACCGCACGAACTGAACGGTTTCGGATCGGCTGACGCCGATCCGACCGGGGGGGGGGGGGGGGGGGGGGGGGGGGGGGGGGGGGGGGGGGGGGGGGGGGGGGGGGGGGGGGGGGGGGGGGGGGGGGGGGGGGGGGGGGGGGGGGGGGGGGGGGGGGGGGGGGGGGGGGGGGGGGGGGGGGG